>JADHOF010000099.1 GCA_016779125.1 Verrucomicrobiia bacterium
ATCAAAAAGTACGTCAAGCAGGAGCAGGCGTCCCTGAATCGCGAGCGCGCCAAGCTCGTCCGCTACCTCGGTGGTATTCGCGAAATGAGCGGCAAACCCGCCGCGATGTTCATCGTCGATGTCAAGCGCGAGCACAACGCCGTCGCCGAGGGCCGCAAGCTGGGCATTCCGATCGTCGCGCTTGTCGATACCAACTGCGACCCCGATCTCGTCGATTACCCGATCGCCGGCAATGACGACGCCATCCGGTCCATCCGTGTCGTCATTGACACCGTGGCAGCGGCCATCCGCGAAGCACGGGGTGAATACAACGCCACCAAGTCGAAAACGGAGACAGCGGCAGAGCCCACACCGGCGCCTGCCGATTCCCCCGCCACAACGACAGCCGAGCCCGCCGCCACCACCGAAGCCGCGCCGTCTGAAGAAGCTGCCAAGGCCTGAGGCATTTCCACTCCATGGACGAGGGCGCACGCCCTCGTCCCACGAGCGAACACGAATACTGAAACTGAACAAGACACCATGTCACAGATAACCGCATCCGCCGTCGCCGAACTCCGCCACATGACCGGAGCCGGAATGATGGACTGCAAGAAAGCCCTCACCGAAGCTGATGGCAACATTGAGGGAGCGATCGAAATCCTCCGCAAGAAGGGCGAGGCAAAAGCCGTCAAACGCGGCGCCCGCGAAGCCAACGAGGGCGTCATCGCCCAGAACATTTCGGCCGATTCCCGCACAGGCGTGTTGATCGAGGTGAATTGCGAGACGGACTTCGTCGCGAAGAACGACGACTTCAAGGCTTACTGCGACGGCATCGCCGCCAAGATCGCCGAAAACCCCGATGTTGATCTCGAGCCGGGCCGCGTCGATGTCGTCCAAAAGATTGGCGAGAACATCAAGCATGCTCGCCACGAACGCTGGCAGGTCGAAGGCAACGGCGCCATCGCGTCCTACATTCACACCGGAGCCAAGGTCGGCGTTCTCGTCGAGATCGGTTGCGGCAAGGCCGAATCAGCCGGCACCGAGCAGTTCAAACAGGTGCTCCGGGATATCACGCTCCAGATCGCAGCGGCCAGCCCCCAGGCATTGGATCGAACCGGCCTTGATTCGACCGAGTTGGAAAAGGAAAAGGAAATCATCCGCGAGCAAATGAAGGACAAGCCTGAAAAGGCGCTGGAAGGCATCATCCGCGGAAAGATGGAAAAGCACTATCAGACCTACTGCCTCGTGGATCAGGGCTTCGTGAAGCAAAACGGGGAGATCTCGATCAAGGATCACCTGGCCGCCGTGGGCAAGGAGATCGGAGACGAAATCAACATCAAGCGTTTCATCCGATTCCAAGTCGGAGCCTGATTTGCGCCAGAACAAGCTTGCACGGGGGCGGTCATCACGACCGCCCCTTTTTCGTGTAACGACAGCCGTCGAAAAACCTTCGGCGTGACAAACACCACCGCCGTCGGAATCATCTTGGAATGCGCATTGCCCTTCGACAGTTGATCCTCCTCCTATCTGCAAGCTGTATCACCGCAACGGCAGCCCCAAAATACAACCTCCTCGTCATACAGACGGACGAACACAACTACCGCACCTTGAGCTGTTATCGGCAGCTTCTTCCAGAGGGAGACTACTACCGCGGGACAAAAGTTCTCGAAACCCCGAACATCGATTGGATCGCGAAAAACGGGGCGCTCTGCACCAGCTTCTACGCCACCACACCGGTCTGTTCCCCTTCTCGCGCGGCGCTCGTATCCGGTCGCTACCCGCAGAACACGGACGTCGTAAGCAACGACATCCCACTCAACGATTCCATAGTCACCTTCGCCGAAATTCTCAGGCGAGAAGGCTACGCAACAGGCTACGCCGGCAAATGGCATCTGGACGGGACGGGAAAACCCCAATGGGCACCGAAACGCAACTTTGGCTTCAGCGACAATCGTTTCATGTTCAACCGGGGACATTGGAAAATGTTCAACGACACGCCGGATGGTCCGCGCGTCGCATCCACAGACAAAAGAGGCCAACCTGACTACGGCCTCGACGGAGCCGACGACAAAACCTTCGCGACGGATTGGTTGGCGGACAAGACCATCGGCTTCATCAACGCGAACAAGTCCGCCCCGTTTTGCTACATGGTCAGCTTCCCGGATCCCCACGGACCGAACACCGTCCGCAGCCCCTACGACACGCTTTACAAGGCCGCCAAAGTGCCCACACCCGATTCAACGCTCAACAAAACACCGCAACAAACACCGCCTTGGGCGGCGCTCACCCCGAGACTGACCGCCGACACGGTCCGTACGATCATGCCCAAATACTACGGCATGGTGAAATGTCTCGACGACAACATCGGGCGCATTTTGGAAACCCTCCGAACAAACGGGCAAATCGATCGCACCGTTATCGCCTTCACCTCGGATCACGGTGATCTGTGCGGAGAACACGGCCGACTGAACAAAGGAGTCCCCTACGAGGGCTCGGCCCGCATTCCGTTCCTCCTTTATTTCCCCGGACGCGTGAAGCCCGGCACCATCGTGAACGAGGCATTGTCCTGCGTCGATTTCCTGCCGACGATCATGTCCCTTCTCCGCGTGAAGACTGCCGGCAAGGAACAAGGCCGAGACGCGTCACGCCTTTTTACGGGCAAAGACCCGCGCTGGAATGATATCGCGTTTGTCCGGAGCACGGGATCCGGCCCCGGTTGGGTGATGGCAGTCTCCGACAAGTTGAAACTGGTTTTCGCAAGCCGCGGCAAGCCGTGGCTTTTCGACCTCAACGCTGATCCCGACGAGCTGGACAATCGAATCGATATTCCGAGATACCGGGAGGATGTGCGCCGCCTATCCAAGGCGCTGCGTGACTACGGAGTTCAGCAGAATGACGAATCCGTTCTCAGCCCCAAGATTCAGGCAGATCTCGATTGGGCAATCGGAACCGAAATCGCCTATCGAGACGTCCAAGCCACTTCACCCGGGCCACAGGGTGGCAAATCCAAAAAACGGAAGCGCAAGGAGTAACCCTGCTCGCTACCCGATCGATTTCAGCAGGGCATCGATTCGGGCCTGCGCCTCGGTCGAGTGACGTATCAGCGGCGGCCACTCCCGCTTGAAGCCTTCCCCGGAAAGCTTCTTGGTCGCGTCGATTCCGAGCTTCCCCCCGACCGCGATTTCGCTGGTGGCGTGGTCCAGAACGTCCGCCGGACCGCGGCTCAAGATCGAGTCCCGCTGCGGATCCGTGTTCGCGGTGAGATGAAACAAGACCTCGCTGGTGTTGTGCACATCGACGTCATGATCCACGACCACGAGATACTTCGTGAACATCATCTGCCCCATGCCCCATAGCCCGTGCATGATCTTGTAGGCCTGCATCGGATAGGTCTTGCGAATGCTGACAAACACCAGGTTGTGAAACACACCTTCGGCCGGAAGCGCAATGTCGACAATCTCCGGAAAGTTCATCTGAAAGATCGGCAGGAACAATTTCACCGAGGCTGCGCCGATGTAAAAATCCTCCATGGGCGGAATTCCAACGATCGTTGCCGGATAAACCGCGTCGCGACGATGGGTGATGGCCGTGACATGAAAAACGGGATAAGGCTCCGGCAACGTGTAATAGCCGGTGTGATCTCCGAAGGGCCCTTCCTCGCGAAGCGGTTCCTTGGGATCGATGTAGCCTTCGATCACAAAGTCCGCGTTTGCCGGGACCTCCAGATCGTTCGTTTCGCACTTGACCAGATCGATGGACTTCTTACGAAGCCATCCGGCCAGCAGCAACTCGTCCAATCCGTCCGGCAATGGAGCGGTGGCGCAGAAGGGAAACACCGGATCGCCGCCCAACACAACCGCCACCGGCATCCTCTCGCCCGCCTCGTAATAGCGTCGACCGTGCCTGGCCGCGACCTTCTGAAGCTGCCAGTGCATGCCCGTGCTGCGATCGTCGTACACCTGCATCCGATACATGCCGACGTTTCGCTCCCCGGTATCGGGGTCACGCGTGATCACGCAGGGCAGAGTCACAAACCGCCCCCCGTCGAGCGGCCAGCAGCGCAAGATGGGGATATTCAGAAGTGACGGCGGAGCCGGGTCGATCGCGTCCGGTTTCTTCCAATCGGGCGCGGGCGGCCAGGCTTCCGAACGGGTGGACAACGAATCCATTTTATGGACGACGTCCTTGCACGGACCTGTCGCAACGCGGCGCGGTCTGGCGTGTCGCAGCTGGAAAGCCGTCCCCAGAAGTTTGACCGCCTCACCGAGGGAGGTCGGCGGCTTCGCCTTCATCAGCGCCCCCAGGTCCGAAGCCACATCGTCCACCGAATCCGCCCCCAGGCTGATCGCCATGCGCCGCCAGGAACCCAGCGTGTTTATCGCGACAGGGAACGGCGAAATCTCCCCATTGATCGTCGGTTTCTCAATGAGCAATGCCTTTCCACCGCCCGGTTTCTTCATTTCCCGATCCGCCAGCGCAGTGATCTCAAGTTCGGTCGCGACCGGCTCGTTGATCCGAAGGAGTTCCCCCGCTTCTTCCAAAGCGGCAAGGAATTCATTGAATGAGGTGAAAGCCATTCGTGATTTCAGAGGCCTTCGACGAACTTTTTCATCGCGTCTTCCTGCCGAGCAATCGACTCGACCAGCTTGAACTGCGTGCGCGCGCGATCGAGATTGTGGTGTGGACGATGCACGCGGAAATAGGTGTCACCGGAAAGGTAGTCCGTCAAAAACCGAATACCGATCGTGAACGAGATAAGCTTCCCTGAGAACGGGATCAGGTTTCGTTCCGCCTTGGTCAGAAAAGATCCGGTGGCGTCCAGATAGCCCTTGGCAAGCTGCCGAAACATCGGCATTCGCATCTGCACCTTTGAGAGATCGAGCTCGTCCTCAAGAGTCGGACTTGTGGTCGTGCGAACCATGTCCCCGAAGTCAAAAAGCGCGCAGCCCGGCATCACCGTATCCAGATCAACGACACACATCGCGCGCCCCGTCTTCACGTCCAGCATCACGTTGTTGAATTTCGTGTCGTTATGGGTGATGCGTTCCGGAATCTTCCCGGCGGCCATGGCCTTCAAGATCACATCGACGAGCTTTTCCTGCTTGAGTGCGAACTCAATTTCGGGGCCGGCCGAAGCCGCTCGATTAAAATGATCTTTCTCGACCGCCTTGAGCAAAGCTTCGAAGCGCTTCCGCGAATTGTGAAAGTCGGGAATCGTTTCATGAAGGCGCGGTTCGGGCAGATCCACCAGTTGCCGTTGAAACTGACCGAAGGCGAACGCCGCTTGATAGGCCTGACTTGGCGTCTCAACCGCCTCGAAAGTTTCCACCCCCTCCACGAAGACAAAGGTGCGCCAATAATCGCCGTTTCGGTCACGATAATACGGCTTGTCGTTCCGGGTCGGCACCACGGTGATCACACGGCGGGTCACATCTTCAGCCCGTTCCTGTTCCAACCCGTGTCGGATATGCCGTGTCACCCGCATCAGGTTCCGCATCACCTGGGAAGGTCTGCGAAACACGCCCTTGTTGATCTTCTGATGGACGTACCGGACAGCCACGCCGCCCTGGTCATAGGTCGCGGTGTAGGTCTCGTTGATGTGACCGATCTTGCACAGTTCCGCATGCCGGATCTCGCCGTAAATCTGAAACTGTCGGGAAATATGGCGCAGTTGATCTTCGTTGTACATGTGTGGCGAATGGTTCCTACCTGCTGCCCGGTTTGACGGCGGGTGTGGCGAGCAGGTCCGCCGGCAGGTTGTCAGCGGGAAAGGTCTCCACCTTGATCTTCAACAGACTGAAGGCTGACACACCCAGGTCCACGGCACCATTCGTGCGATCGACCACCATGGCGACGCCACGCACATCCGCCCGATGCTCCGCGGCAATCGCAAGCGTCTCGCGCACCCGGCCGCCCTGGGTCACGACGTCTTCCACAATCAACACCTTCTCGCCCGGAGAGATTCTGAAGCCGCGCCGTAGCACAAGTTTACCTTCCTCCTTTTCAACGAAAATGTAGCGACAGCCAAGCTGCCGGGCGACTTCCTGTCCAATGACGAGCCCCCCCATCGCAGGGGCGATCACGGTCTCAATTCCGAGCGATTTCACCTGCTCCACGAGTCCGCGGCCGAGTTCCTCGACATGGGGCATCTTTTGAAGCGCCAATGCACATTGAAAAAATTGCCGGCTGTGAAGCCCGCTGCGGAGGAGAAAATGTCCTTCAAGCAACGCGCCTGATTCGCGAAATATCTGTAGAACCCGTTCGTTTTCCATGTGGGGGTAAAAATGAGACAACCCTCCGGCTATTACAAGACGGAGGGTTGTATCGAAATAGTCGGGTACCGATCAGGAACCCAGTTTATCCATCAAAACGATCAGCGGCATGAACATCGCGATCACGATCGAGCCAACGACGACTGCGAGGAAGACGATCATGATCGGTTCCAACATCGATGTCATGGCGGACACGGCGTTGTCCACCTCCTCCTCATAGTTGTCCGCCACCTTCATCAACATCTCGGGCAACGCGCCCGTCTGCTCACCGACGTCCACCATGCTGACCACGATCGGAGGAAAGACTTTGCACGCCTCCAGCGGCGCAACGATGGTTTCACCTTCCTTGACACTGTCGTGAACGGACTGGATCGCGGTCTCGAGAATCACATTGCCGGAAGTTTCGCGCACAATATTCAGGGATTGAAGAATCGGCACACCGCTGCTGATCAGGGTACCCAGCGTTCGGCAAAAACGCGAGATGGCAACCTTGCTGGCGACAGGACCGAATACCGGCATGATCAGGATTGTCTTGTCCCAGATCCGCCGGCCCAGCTTGGTCTTCACGGCCAGCTTGAAGGAAACAAAAATGCTGGCCACCCCACCCAACGTCGCCATGACATTGGTCTTGATGAAGTTCGAAATATCCAGAACCAAGCGGGTGAAGGACGGCAAGCCTTCATCCCCGAGCATGTCCGAAAAGATCTGTTCGAATTTTGGAACAACGAAGGTCATCAGAATGCCGACGATCGCGACGGCCACCACCAGCACGGACATGGGGTAAAACATGGCCGCCTTCACCTTGCCCTTGATTTTTTCCGCCTTTTCCGCGAATTCCGCCAAACGGGTAAGCGTCACCTCCAGCACACCGCCAAGCTCACCGGCCTTGACCATGTTCACATACAGTTTGTTGAAGATCTTGGGGTGGGCGGCAAGCGATTCGGAGAATGTGGAACCACCTTCAATCGATTTCGCCAGCTCATCAATCGTGTCCCTCAAGGTGGGGTTTCTCTCCTGCTTCTGGAGCACACGAAGACCGCGCAACAGCGGCAAACCCGCGTCAACCAGCGTGGCCAACTGCCGCGTGAATGTGGTCAGCACCTTTGTGCCAACTTTTCCGGAAATGAACGGGATGTTGATCTTGGGCAGCTTGATCTCCATCGAGCCCGCCCCCTTGCCCTTTGCCTTTCCTTTACCTCCCTTGCCCTTCGCCTTGCCGTCCTTCCCCTTGCCTTTGGCGTCCTTCGCCTTGGATTTCTCCACTTCCACAACCTTGGTCGGGAAGTAGCCCATCTCCTTGAGCCGGGTCAGGGCCTCGTTCTGATTCGCAACGTCAAGGGTCCCCTTGGTTTCCTTGCCCTTGTTGTCCATTGCAACGTAGCTGTAAGTCGGCATGGGAGATTCCTTTCTTCGTTATTACAGGTGACGCGATCAGATCAGGTGTATTTGACGACCTCTTCCACGGTGGTTCGTCCCTCGAATATCAGTCGAAGGCCGTCATCACGCAAGGTCGCCATGCCAAGCTCGATTGCCTTCTGACGAAGCACGATCGACGGTGCGCGTTCGTTGATCTGGTGCCGAATGGCGTCGTTGATCAGCAGCAACTCGTAGATCCCCTGCCGACCCTTGTAACCGGAATCGCCGCAGGTTTCACAGCCTCGTCCGTAATAGAAGGTCTTGTCGCCGATGTCGTAGACCGAAAGGCCAAGCTGTTGAAGCTGGTTCTCCGTCGGTTCGAAGGGCGAGCAGCACTTCGGACAGATCGTGCGAACGAGCCGCTGAGCCAGCACGCCCATCAGGGTCGAGGAGATGAGGAACGGCTCGACTCCCATATCCGTAAAACGGGTGATCGCTCCGGGAGCATCGTTCGTGTGCAACGTGGAGAGCACAAAGTGGCCTGTGAGCGACGCCTGAACAGAAATCTGGGCGGTCTCCGCGTCACGCATTTCCCCGACCATGATGATATCGGGATCTTGACGCAGAAATGCCCGTAGAGCGGCGGCAAAGGTCATGCCGGTGGCCTCATTGATGGGCACCTGCATGATCCCGTCCAAATCATACTCAACCGGATCCTCAGCGGTAAGCAGCTTGGTTTCGATGTCGTTCACCCGACGCAGGCAGGCATAAAGGGAGGTCGTCTTGCCGGAACCAGTCGGTCCTGTAACCACGAAAATTCCGTTCGGTTGGCTGACAATATCGCAGACCTGATCGTATACATCGCTCTGCAATCCGAGGTGTTCGAGATCCAAGGTCGAGTTTGATCGATCCAGAACACGCAGCACGACCGATTCTCCAAATTTCGTCGGCAGCGTCGAAACACGCATGTCGATTTTCTTACCTCCAAGCGACATCGAGATACGGCCGTCCTGCGGCATGCGGCGCTCGGAAATGTTCAGGTTCGCCAAAATCTTTATGCGCGAAGCGACCGGCATCGCCAGGTACTTGGGAGGCGGGGCCATTTCATAGAGGGCACCGTCCACCCGGTAGCGGATCTTGAATTCGTCCTCGAACGGCTCGAAGTGAATGTCACTCGCCCGGTCCATCACCGCCTGGTAGAAGACCAGATTGACAAAACGAACAATCGGCGTGTCGTTCGCCATGCTCGTCAGCGCGTCCTCGCTCGCCTCCTCCTCCAAAGCCTCGATCTCGCGAACCATGTCGGCCTCGTCCCCGCCGAACTCGAGCATGATGTCCGCAAAGGATTCGGATGCTTCCTGATAATATTTTTCAATCAGGTCCAGGATGACCTTCGGCTCGGCGACAACAGCGTGAACCTCCTTGCCGACGATGAACGAGATTTCGTCGAGCGTGGCGGGGTTTAGCGGATCCACCAGCACCACCCGGATCGCGTGATCGTAAACACCGATCGGCATGCATTGATACATGCGCGCGGTCGTGGGCGGAACGGAGGCAACCACCTCGGGCGGAATCTCCGTATCCTTGAGGCCCGTCACGACCTCCGTGCCCAGATATTCCGCGATCATGTTGAGCTGGGTCTCCAGATCCATGATCGCGGATTCGACCAGAATCTCGGTGATCGGTTTCCCGGACTTGTTGTGCTCTTGGATGACCTCATCCAATTGCAAGTCGTCAATAAGGCCCTGATCTTTGATCAGCGCCAACAACGGATCTGAAATGCTGACAGACATCGTTCGTTAACGTTCCGGTTTAATCCTCGTCTTCGTCATCATCGACGTTCGCTTCGATTTCAGCGTCGATTTCAGCCAATTTCCCGAGAATAGCCTGCGGATCCAGACAGCGATTGATCGTCTCGTCCCGTGAAATCCGCCCCTTCCTGTAGTAGTTGAGGAGTCCCTGATCCAGAGTCACCATGCCGTACTTCGCGCCGGTCTGTTGATCCGATGGAATTCGGAAGGTCTTGTTGTCGCGGATCAGGGCGGCGATCGAGGGCGTCTGCACCATAATATCGTGCACGGCGACGCGTCCCGGCTTGTCGCAGGTCGGAATGAGCACCTGGGCAATAACGGCCACCAAAGCGGTGGAAAGCTGGATTCGCACGGTCTCCTGCGCGTTGATCGGAAAGGCGTTTACAATCCGGTCGATCGTTTTGGCTGCCGAGTTTGTGTGGAGCGTGCCGTAAACAACGTGCCCCGTTTCAGCCGCTGTCAGCGCGGCCTCGATGGTTTCCAAATCCCGCAGCTCGCCCACCAGAATAATCTCCGGATCCTGACGCAAGGCGCGACGCAGTGCCTCGGCGAAGCTGGGCACATCGACGTTCACCTCGCGCTGGGTGATCACCGCCTTCTTGTGTTTGTGATAGAACTCGATCGGATCCTCGATCGTGATGATGTGGGCGTGGTCCTGCTCCTCGTTGATCATATTGACCATCGAGGCGAGCGTGGTCGATTTGCCCGAGCCGGTCGGACCCGTCACAAGAATCATTCCACGCGGTTTGTGCAGCAGCTCGTTGATGAGTGTCATCGAGATGCCAATCACCTCCATCGGCAGCAAGGCGGTCGGAATCTGACGCAGGACCAACGCGAAATTGCCGCGTTCCTTGAAGGCGCTGACGCGAAAACGCGCCAGCTCGCCGAAGGCGAACCCGAAGTCCGCGCCGCCCTTTGTTCGGATCTGCTGGATGTGATCCTCGCCGGTGATGCTGCCCATCAGCTCCTCAACGTCTTCCGGGCCGCAGGACGGCCCCTGAATTCGCTCCAGAGTGCCGTGTGCACGGTAGCAGGGTGGAATTCCCACGCGAACATGCAGATCGGCCGCCCCTTCGGAGACCATCAACTGCAACAGGTCGGACATTTGGTATGCGCCCATAATTCTTGCTCAACTAGGTCGTTCTAACAGTTCAGATCCGTTTCATTCACCGACATCCAAAGCATCATTCGTCACCCACGGTCGCCTCGATCACCTCTTCCGGCGACGTCATTCCAATCAACACCTTGCGCGCGCCATCTTCACGCAAACTCCTCATACCCATCTCGCGGGCACGGGCGCGCAATACGGTGTTTGAGACCTTGTCGTAGATCAGCTTCCGCACGTTGTCGTCGATCAGGAAAACTTCGAAGATGCCTTTCCGACCGCGATAGCCGTTTGTGCAATCCTTGCAGCCGGGTCCCTTGCGCGGATTCCCCGCGTCCACCATTTCCTGGGTGATCCCCAATGTCTTCATCTCCCGCTCGGTCGGTTGATAAGGCTCGTTGCACTTCTTGCAAATCGCGCGCACGAGCCGTTGCGCCATGATGCCGCGGGCGGCGGAGGCGACAAGGAACGGCTTGATCCCGATATCAATCAAACGGGAAACCGCACTCGGGGCGTCGTTGGTGTGCAGGGTCGAGAATACCAAGTGTCCGGTCAGCGACGCGTTGATCGCAATGGTCGCGGTTTCCTGGTCACGAATTTCCCCGAGCATCACGACATTGGGCGCCTGACGCAGCATCGCGCGGAGCGCAGTAGAAAACGTCAGTCCGGCCGCGTTGTTCACCTGTACCTGATTGATGCCCGCGAGCACGTATTCCACCGGGTCCTCAACCGTGATGATCTTGCGATCGGGGCGGTTGATGTAGTTGAGACACGAATAGAGCGTGGTGGTTTTCCCTGAACCGGTCGGTCCGGTGACCAAGATGATTCCGTCCGGCAATCCGATCAGTCGCTCGAACGACTGCTGGTCATCGGTCAAAAATCCCAACTCCGCGAGACCAAGACTCAGCCCGCTCTTGTCCAGGATACGCATGACGATGCTCTCACCGTGGGTTGTCGGCAGGCTGTTGACGCGCAAATCGATCGGCTTGCCCATCACCTCCAGCTGAATGCGTCCGTCCTGTGGAATCCGGCGTTCCGCGATGGACATTCCCGACTGAATCTTGAGACGGCTGATGATCGCGTTCTGAAGACGCTTCGGCGGGCTGTTGACCTCTTGCAGGCAACCATCCACGCGATAGCGGACCTGAACCCGCTTCTCCATCGGCTCAATGTGAATATCCGAAGCGCGCGCCTTGAACGCGTCCGCGATCACCGTATTGACCAGCTTGATGAGCGGGGCATCCGATTCGAGTTCCTCCGCGTCGGCGTCACCAAATTCATTCCCCTTGACGAACCCAAGATCAATCTCCCCCTCGGTGATGTCCTGAATCATGTTCGAAACGGTCTCGTCGGCCGTCGAATAGTACTTCTGGATCAGGGCGTCGATCTGCTCCTCAGTCGCCACCCGGAAATCGACCGTCGCGACCTTCAGCTGGTGCTGAAGACTGTCCATCAGATCCAGATCGGACGGATCCGAGAGCGCCACTGTCAGAATTCCATCCTGATAAAACACCGGCACCACATTGTATTTCTTCACAATGTGCCGGGGCATCTGCTGCACGGTTTCGTCCGCCAGCACCATACCGCCAAGATCCACCGTCTCGATGCCGAACTGCATCGCCTTGGCTTGGGTGACATGCGCCGGCGCGATGATCTGCGCCGCCAGCAACCGGTCCACCACGCCTTGATCTTCGAACTCACCTGACTCCACTTCGGCGCGCGCGATGGCGACATCGTCCTCGGTTACGAGGCCCATGTCAGCGAGGGTTTCTACAAGGTAATCGTCTTTGACTGCCACGGTTGGGATGACTTGAATTCTTCGTGATTCGCTGGCTGCGGGGCTGCCGGCATACTTAACCGGTGCCTCCGCCATGTCAAACCGTCCTTCAACGGCTATCGAACACTATCCGTCCCGCTTTCAGGCCTCCAATACGGAAAAATCCCGAAAATCGTGATCGTTAACGATCAGGGCTCCAAGCGCTCCCCGGCAAAGCCGTTCTGCCGCATTGCCTCGAACAGAACCAACGCCACGCAATTTCCCAAATTCAAAGACCGGCTGTTCGGATTCATCATCGGAATTCGCAACCACCGATCCCGATTGGATTCCACCAGCGATCCCGGCAAACCGGCCGTTTCCCGCCCAAAGACCAGATAATCCTCCGGACCGAAATCCGCCTGATCATACCGGACCGGTCCCCCCGATTCCACAAACCAAAGCCGGCCGGTCTTCGTCCTTTCCCACTGGAACGAGTCCCAACTCGCCCAGGTTCGCCAGTCGAGGTGATTCCAATAGTCCATTCCGGCGCGCTTCAACGTGCGATCGCTCAATTCGAACCCGAGCGGCTCGATCAGGTGCAATCGCACGTTCGTTGCGGCGCACAAGCGCGCGATGTTGCCGGTGTTGGGCGGAATCTCCGGTTCGACAAGCACAACGTTCACCGGGCCTTTCCTCCTCGCGCATAGAATACCCGCTGCAACACCAGCCCTTTCGCCGGTGCGGTCATTCCGCAGGCCTTGCGATCCTTCGCTTCCAGAATTCGGGGGATCTCTTCCACGCTCAAGCGGCCGGCCCCCACCTGAACCAAGGTCCCG
>JADHOF010000100.1 GCA_016779125.1 Verrucomicrobiia bacterium
TCCAACAGCCGTTTCAACTGACGTTGCAGCTCTTCCTTCTCCGTCGTGTCGTCGGCCGCCTGAAGCTGGGTCTGCAATTGCTTGAGCCGCTCGTTGATGTCGTTCTGCCGGCGCGCAAGTTCCCGCAAACGGTTGAGCACCTGCAGCTGTTCGGCCTGTTCCTCGTTCTGCTGCTCCTCGGGCTTTGCCAGCCGGCGGCTCTCGTACTGGTTCTCCTTCATCTTGAGTTCCAGATCCTCCATCTCCTGACGTTCCTTGGGGCTGCCGCTTGACGGGGAGGGGCTTTTGGATCGGGTGATGCGATGTTCCTTGGAGGCGAGTTCGAGCAGGATCTGAAAGGCTTCCTCCTGCTTGCGGATCACTTCATCCAGCTTGCCGCGCTGTGTCTTTGCCGCAACCAGCAGGGTCTTGGCGTCGCCGATCAGTTGGACGGCCTTGCCCATCTTGGCGCGGTCCTCGCGGTCCTCAAGTTTGCCCAACGCCTCCTTGCCAAGCTGCAGCGCCAGTTCCTGCGATTGCTCCAGCACGTCGATGTCTGCGGCGTAGTCCTTGCCCTTGATCTGCTTCGACGTGCGTTCACGCGCGGGAGCGGCGGCGGCAAATCCCGAGCCGAAAAGGGTCAGGGCCAAAAGGAGTGTCAGGCTGGTTTTCATGTTCAGGGAGCGGCTACGGGACTGGTGGGAGGAGCGGGAGCGGGCGGTGGTTCATCCCGATAATCGGTGCGGCGAAGTTTCCAGCCGGCGAAGGTGATCTCCTTCAATAGATCGGCGAGTTTGGCGGACGGGCCCTGCGGCCCGGGCGGTTTCGGTTCGCCGCCCTCGTTCTCGACCTCGCTCCATGTCTCTTCGAAGGGACGCACCGAGGCGAAGTAGATGTCGCTCTCGCGACGGCGGAGTTTCGCGTCCGGTCCCGTGTCCTCCGCCCAAAGGTGGTAGGTGATCAGGTTGTCGGGTTGAACCCCCAGATTCTCCAGGGCGAGCAGGTGGGAGAAATTGAGCTTCTTGCGCGGAGGAAGGTTTGTCGCCAGCAGCACATCGACGCCTTCCTTGCCGGCCAGCCGGTAGGACAGCCCGACCCGCTCCAGACCAAAATCATCGTAGGCCTGAACCTCGAAGCGAATCTCCTCCAACGCCGAGACCTTTGGATCGCCCTTGGGCGAAAGGAACTTCAGCTCCGGCGGCCGGTTCTCCAGCGCCACGAAATGAAAGCGGCTGGACAGCTTGTTGGTGCGGCCGTCCGCGTCTCGAAGCACCAGCTGGTATTGGTTCTTCCGCAGCAATTCGAAGTCGACCAGGGCTGCGCTTGCCTTCCTGCCGTCGGTCTCCAGCTCGATTGTCTCGGTCGATGAAACCAGCGCGGCGCGCACGACGGGTTTGTTGAGCTGCAGGTCCAGGCTTATCAACGAACGTTCCACCGCCGTGACCCGCCGGGAGTTCTCGATCTTCTGATCCTTCAATCCGGTGTAGCTGGGGAATCGAATTTCAACGTTGGATTTTTCCAGACGCGGGTGCTCGTAGACCGTGACCTGGTATTCCTCGGATCGCCCTTCCCCGTACCGGACCGCGTAGCGAAAGGGCTGATCGACGGCCGTCAGGGTCGCGCCGAAGACGGGGTCCTGCATGCTCTTGACCATGCCGATGGTTTCTCCGCCGGCCACGTCTGGATTCTTCAGCAGGCTCACCTCGGTCGGCACGCGTCCCTCGAAGCGGGCCAGCACCACCAGCCCGGAGCCGCGCTCGATCTCGGCGTTGCCCGGCTCGACCGTGATCTTGGTGGACTCCACCTCCACGACCGCGGGTGCCTTCGTCGATGCCATCTCCAGGCCCAAAGACTTCGCGGCGGGGGTCAGGTAGATGACAAAGAGCGACAGCATGACCCCGAGGGAACACCAGTGCGCGACCTGGGCGACGCGGCATCGGACTCCCGAAAAACGCTCCGCCCACCGGCTGCGTGCCGCGTGCTGGATGGCCTCGCGGATGACCCGCTGTTGGAGATAGGAGTAGCGGCCGTTTTCGTCCGGTTGTTGCTCCACCGCCGCAAGCAGCAGTGAATCCAGCTCGGGGTGCTCCATCTCGACCTGCCGGGCCAGCCAGCGCAGGTCCGGCGCGAAACGACGGCAGACCCGCCACACGATCAGGGCGGAAACAAGGGTCACGCCCAGCAGCACCTTGCCCGCCCAGTCCGGCGCCCAGCCACCGTTCTGTTGCGCGCCGATCAGCGCGAGCGCCGCCAGGGCCATGACGGCCCAGCACAAGGCAAGACCGCGCCACATTTGCCAGGCGCGATAGCGTCGGATGACGGGCTGGAGCAGTTGTGTTAGGGCGGGCGGTGTCATGCGGCGGGTTCGGAGGCGCGTGCGGGGCTTTTGGCCAGTCGCCCGGCCATCAGGATTTCGATCGACAGTAACACCAACGCGGCGGCGATCAACCAGCGCCAAAGTTTCTGCCGCTGTTCCAGCTCCGAGTGCTTGAGCTGTTCCGTCTTCTCCCTGGATTCCACCTGCGCGCCGGTTTCGTGCAGCGTCACGCCGTAACGCTCCAGCTCCTCGGCCGCCATCCGGTCGGTCCGGCTTTCGCGCGGATCGAGGTTCACCGCGAAGTCCATCCGGTTGGTGCCGGCTGTGATCGAGTAGAGGCCGGGCTCGTCGGTGCTTTCGAAGCTGGCGGTTTCGATCGTCCTCTCGGCTCCGTCCGGAAGTTTGACAAGGACCCGATCGGCGCGGTTCGTGAAGGGAATTGAAATCGCGGAGCCGACGGCGTGCTGGCTCGGCGTCCGGGTGAGGAGTCCGCCGAGATCCAGAATCGAATAGACGAGCGGAACGAACTTCGTCGAGAGCGCAAGCTGGCTGTCCGAGGGATGCCAGCAGCCGGCCTGGATCAGCGCGAAGCCCTTTCCGACCGGGACCTGCACGAGGGCGGGATCTTCATTGTCAAAGCTCGCCAACAGGCGGGCGTTGGAGAGCGATCCGACGGGGAAGCGGCGGTATTTCCAAAAGTGGATCTTCGAAAAATCGCCGTAACGCGGGTCGGCAAAGGGGGCGAACAAGGGATGCCGGAAATCGATCTCACCAAGCAGCGCGTATCTCGCCGGCGTGACCTCCTCGATGCCGATCGGTGCGGCACCCAGCATCTGAAACGCGGCACCCAAAGCCTCGACATCGCGTGGTGCGAACCAGGCGACGCCTCCGGCCTCCAAGAAGTCGAGCAGGCGTTTCTGGTCGGTCGCGGAAAGCGCCGTGGTCACGACGGTCAATCCCGCAGGTTGGAGATCAGCGCCGACCTCATGGCGGCGAAGATCAAAACGGAAGCTGGGCGTTTCCGGCAGGGCACCGGCCAGGAAGAAAAACGGGGCCTTGATGTCGTCGGCCTTCTCGGTTCCGGAGTAGACCACCTGCACGACCCGCGCCCTGGGCGGAATGATCCACGCGCTGTTGTCAAAGGGCTCGGCGTCGCCGCTCAACAGGACGCGGGTGGCGGACTCATCGGCCGGACGTTCCAGCGCGATCACGCGGTTCTGCCCGGCGGGCACGTAGATCTCCGAGGGCAGTCCGAGGGCCTTGCCGGCGGCATCGGCCCACACCACACGAAACTGATCGACGGCCGCATCCGCGCTGTTGAAGACCCGCACCTTCACGCGATCCCGGTCCTTCGCCTCGTCGTCGCCGGGCGAGGGTGGAAGGTACTGGATGCCGGCGTTGGCGATGTTCCTGACCGTGACCGGGCGGAGTTTGAGTTCGTACTGTTCGGGCCATTCAAAGGCTTGAAGCTCGGACAGCTCGGCACCTTGTTGCAGATCACTGATGAGAACGACGCGGGAGGGAATGTTTTTGTGCTCCTCGTCCTCCTGCTCCTCCAGAAGTCCCGCAGCGCGGGTCAGGGCGAGGCCGAGACGCGTCGAGCCCCAGCCGGGTTTTAATTTCGCGAACTCGCCCCGCAGCAATCCATCGCGCGCGCCTTCGGCGGTTTCAATCACGCGGGCGAACGACACGACCGGATGCAAGCGCCGGTCGAATTGATACAGCGCCACGGCATCCTGCGGACCGGTCTCCCGCAGTGTCTCGTCAAAGAGTTTCGCGGCGGCTTCCCAGGCACCCGCCCTCCGCATGCTGGCGCTGGTGTCGACCAGGATCAGAACACGATGTCCGGGGCCCGCTGGGAGCGCGTCGTCTTCGGCATCCGCAAAAAACGGACGTGCGAAACCGGCGGCCAGCAACAGGAGAACGAGACATCGGAGAAGCAGGAGGAAGACGTGTTCCAGCCGGCTGCGCTTCGTGATGCGGGGCGGCGACGGGGTCAGGAACATCATCGAGCTGAACGGCGTCTTGTCGCGCGTCGTGCGTCGGATGAGGTGGAACAGAATGGGTGCCGCGACCGCGAGACCCCCGACCAGAAACAATGGCGCTAGGAAGCTCATGCGGCGGTGGTCTGGTGTCGCCGGACGATTCGGCCGAGCCGCAAGCGATCCCGGAGAAAGTCGTGCAGCGAGGTTTGGAGCGCTCGGTCGGTGGTCAGACGATGGACGGTGACGCCCAGCCGGCCGCAGATCGTTTCCGCAGCCGCATTGTGCGCGTCAAAGCGACGCCGGTACTCCGCGCGGGCCGAGACCGGGTCGATGTAGAGGTCGGCACCCGTCTCCAGGTCAACAAACTGCGCGGCCTGATCAAAGCCGAAGTCGAGTTCCGCCGGGTCGAACACCTGGAAGACGACCACCTCGTGCCCGCGCGCCGTGAGCAGCGAAAGGTTCGCCTCCAGATCATCCAAGGGCGTCAGCAGGTCCGAGATCAAGATGACCAGCCCGCGCTTGCGCACCAGCTCGGAAATCCGCCGCAGCGGGGCGCCCAGATCCGTGCGGCTTCCGGCCGCGGGCTTTTCCAACGCGTGCATGAGCTGCCGCAGATGGCCGTGCCGGTGTCGCGCCGGAAGGTAGTCGCGCAGCTCCTCGTCGAACTTCAACAACCCGACGGCGTCGCCCTGCTGGTTCAGGAAGTAGGCGATGGTCGCGGCCAGCGTGTTCGCGTATTCGGCCTTTGAGTATTCGCCCGAGGCGAAGGTCATTGAGCGGCTGTTGTCGGCCAGCAGGTAGCAGCGCAGATTGGTTTCGTCCTCGAATTTCTTGATGTAGAGCCGGTCCGAACGGGCCAGCAGTTTCCAGTCAAGATATCGCAGGTCGTCGCCGGGCGAGTAGGAGCGGTATTCGGTGAACTCGACGGAAAAGCCGTGGTAGGGACTGCGGTGGATGCCGCTCCAGAATCCCTGCACCACGATCCGGGCGCGGAGTTCGAGGTTCCGGATGGCCATGATGGACCGGGGATCGACGAGCGATCCGGTCTTCACCGCATTGGAAGTTTCCTCGGGCACCGATCAGTTTGCCTGCACGTGTTCCAGGAGGCGGGTGATCACCGTCTCGACCGTGATGCCTTCCGCCTCGGCGCGGTAGTTCACGAGGATGCGGTGACGCAGGACCGGATAGGCCAGCGCCCGCACGTCGTCGGGCGTGGCGAAGGCGCGGCCGTTCAACACGGCGCGGGCCTTGGCTCCGAGCACGAGATACTGGGCCGCCCGCGTGCCGGCACCCCAGCTCACCCAGTTGTTCACAAACTCCGGTGTCGCCGATTGGTTGGGACGCGAGGCGGCGGCGATCCGCACGGCGTAGCGGACGACGTCTTCGGCGATCGGCACGGAGCGCACAACCTCGTGAAAGCGCTGCACGTCCTCTCCGCTGAAAATGGGCTCGATCGGGCGCGGCTTGCCGCCGGTGGTCTGCAACACCACGGCCACCTCGTCGCCTTCGGGCAGATAGTCGATCACGACGTTGAACATGAAGCGGTCCAACTGCGCCTCGGGCAAGGGGTAGGTGCCTTCCATCTCGATCGGATTCTGCGTCGCGAGGACGAAGAAAGGCTCCGTCAGCTTGTGCTTCACACCGGCGGCCGTGACCTGATGCTCCTGCATCGCCTCCAACAGCGCGGCCTGGGTTTTGGGCGGGGTGCGGTTGATCTCGTCGGCCAGCAGGATGTTCGAGAAGACCGGTCCTTTCACGAATTCCAAACGCCGGTCGCCATCGTTTTCCTGAAGGATCTCCACACCGATGATGTCGGCGGGCATCAGGTCGGGCGTGAACTGGATGCGTTGAAAATGCAGGTGAAAGATGTCGGCGATGGATTTCACCAGCAGGGTCTTGGCGAGGCCCGGCGCTCCGGTGATCAAACAGTGTCCGCCGGCCATGAGGGCCAGCAGGATCTGCTCGATGACCTCGTCCTGGCCGACGATGGCCTTGCGCAGTTCGGCGAGGATGCGTTCGCGCGCGGCGCCCAGTTGTTCAACGGTCTCCTTTTCGGAGGGTGCGGGATTGATGGTGGCTTCCATGATGAGTGAGTTTTCGGTCGCGTCGCGGGTCAGTGGGTCATCGCGTAGAAGATGACGTTGATGCCCAGCGGGTAGGCCTTCTTTTCGGAAAATTCCTTGAAGTAATAATGGTTCTCGCCCTCGCGTTCCCAGCCGTCGCCGTTGTCTGTGTTGTGGGCGATGAAGACCATCATGCGGTTCTTGTCGTCGAAAATTCCCTTGAAATGCACGTCCCGCGCGTCCTCGCGTTCCCAGGTGATGCCGCTGTACTGGCTGGCCACGCCGCGATCCACGGCCGGCACCTGCATCTCGTTCTTCGAGAGCGTAATGTCGAAGACGGTATGAAAGATCGGGTGTTTCATGCTGAGCTCCACCGGCTCGCGGTCCGGAAAGACGCGCTTGATCTCGGTGTAGAAGTTCTCCCATTCCTCCTCGCCCCAGAAATCGTCGACCATCATGAAGCCGCCGTTCAGGAAATATTTCCTCAGCGTCGCCGCCTCCTCCTCGCTGAAGCGCAGGCCGCCGGGCTCGATCATGTAGACCCACGGAAATTTGAAGAGGCGCGGGTCGGTGATGTCCAGCACCAGCCCGGCCGGATCGACCTTCAGCGAGGTCATCTGCTGGAGCCGGTAGGAGAGGTTCAGGTCCGCGTCCGGGAAATCGGTGGACCAACGCCGTCCGCCCCGCCGGTCGTACGACATCGTGTTGTAACGCAGTCGCACGAAGGTGAAGACGTCCTTCTTGAACGCCGGCGCGTTCGTCCACATCGGAATGTAGTCGGCGTTGGGATGCTGACGGCCGTTTTCAATGTCGGATGGGACGTTTCCGAAACGCTGGGCGGCCGCCGGTGTGGCGGCGATCAGGATCAGAGCGAGGAGGAGAACATTTCGTGGGGTCATCGGGCGGCCTTTTCCTTTGTGTCCGCCTTCGCGGCCTGCTCGCGTTTTTCGTTCAGCTCGATCAGCAGGCGATGGGCCGCGCGGAAACGGGGCGCCTCTTCCAAGGCCATCAGCGCGTGGCGTCGCGCGCGCTCGGCATCGATCGTCACCAACTGTTTGCCGAGTCGGTAGTGCACTTCGGCCGGATCGGCCGGATCCAGCATCAGCACCTTGCTCCAGGCCTCGGCGGCGTCCGCCGCCTGGTTCAACTGTTCGGCCGCAGTCGCCAATTGCTCGTAGGCGCTCGGGCGAAGGGGTTGCACGGCCAGGTACTGTTCACCGAGGCGCCGCACTGCGGTCCAGTTCGTCCGCGCGGCTTCAAGGTCCATCAGGCGAGCGTAGACGTCGAGCGAGTCGTTGGTCAGCAGCGCGAGCTTCACCAGCGTTTTTCGTTCCGCCTCGGTTTCGTCCTTCTTCCGGTGAACCAGGGCTTTCAGGCGCAGTCCGCCGACCGGGCTGATATCCAGCGGATAGTGCTCCAGCAACACGTTGATCGGTTGCATGGCGGCTTCGTAGTCCTCCCGCTTGATCGCCTGCATCGCGGTCTCGCTGAGGTTGAAGTAGTTCCGCTTTTTCGCTCCGGTCAGATCCAGTGATTTCCCGGAAAGATCCGCCAAGGGATCACCCGCGAAAAGGCCCTTGGGTTTTTCGGGATCGGTGAAGTCGAGACCCGGTGCAAGATTTTCGGCCAGCTTGTGGACGTGATCGTCGAACTCCTTGTCGATCTCCTTCATGGACTTGCAGTGACGCTCGATCGCGATGTTGATCCAATCCCCCTTGGCCAGGTCGTCGAGCACGTTTCGGAGCTTTTCCTGCCCGAACTCACGCACCAGATAATCGACCACGAGGTAGGCCTCGTAATAGGCGAACTGCAGATGCTCCGGCGACTTGGGCCGCATGAAGGCGAGGCTCAGGTTGCTGACCGGAATGAGATCACCGGCTTCGATCAGCTGCACGTATCGCGGCGTCATCCGCTGTCCCCAGCTCGGCTTCTCGGCCAGTTCCTCATAGACGGAAATGCCCTCGCTCAACCAGCGCGGCATCTTGTTCTGCGTCTTGGTGAGGGTGATGACATGGGCGAACTCATGCCAGAGCACCGCCTCCCAGTTGGACGGCCGCTCCCCCTGTGTGCTCGGGCTGTTCGCGGTGATCAAGGGACCGAAACACACGCCGAGGAATCCCGGATTGCCTGTGGAACCGAAGGTCCGGACGGCGAAATCATTCTGGCTGGCGTAGATCTCCACGACCGTGGGCTGCGTCAGCGTGATGTCGTATTTCTTTGTGAGGGTCTGATGCGCCCGCTCCAGCAGGTCCAAGGCGCGATTCCCCCAGATGCCGGCTTCTCGGCCATCCATGCGGAGAATGAAGTTCTCGTTGGTCAACGTTGTGTATTTGTCGGTCGAGTCCTTGAGCGTCATCAGGTTGAAGGCCGTCACGTCGAAGCCGTCCTCCTCGTGAACCGCCTCGATCAGCTTCCAACCCTCCGCCTCCCTGCCGATCCGGAGCAGATCCTGCGAAAGCTGAATCCGCGCGGGCAGATGCTTCGGGTCGAATTTCAGGGCCTGCTGCTGGTGCTCCGCGCCTTCCCGAAAGCGATATTTCTGCGACAGCTTGCGACCGATGAGGTGATCCACCTCGGGATTGTTGCTGTAGTATTTCAGCGCCTTGGCACGGGCCGACTTCTCGGCTTCCGGCTCGTTCTTCACATGGGCGATGACGGCCAGATAGGCCCACGCCTCGGGCTGCCATTCGTTGACCTTCAGGACTTCCTTGATGAGTCCGCCGGCCTGGTCGTAGTCCTCGCCGTCCACAAGGTGATCAATGAGCAACAGTTTGCTCGGCACATGGTTCTCGTTCACGGCCAGGGCCTTCTCGACCGTCTTCAATGCGTCTTCCATCGCCCCTTCCTCGTAGGCCCGTGCCAGCCCGTGCAGCAGGTCGGGATCATCGGGAACGTGCTTGAGCCCGAGAACGAAATGCTCGGCCGCCATCGCGAAGTTCCCCTTCGACACGGCGAGATTCCCGATCGCGAGATAGCCCTCTTTGGCCGTGACTTCGGACTTGATCGCCGGCTTGAACAATCGGTCCAGAACCAGCTTGGGATCGGCACCCAATCGCAGCGCCGCCTCGCCCAGCGTGATGACGTTGGCCGCGTCCCGATAGGCCCAGGTCCGCGAACCGGCCAGGCGGTTGACCTCCAGGATCGCCTGCTCCGCCTTGTCCGGCTGTCCGTTGAAGAGAAACACGTCCCGCGCCAGCAGACGCAGTCGGATGCTGGTGCTCAGCGGATACCGGCGAAATCCCGTCGTGACCACTTCCAGCGCCTCGCCGTATTTGCCGGTCAGCATCTGGAGCCGCAGCTTGAGAAGCGTCCATTCCTCATCCGACGCGTCCTGCTTCAGCGCCGCTTCGGCGGCAGCCAAAGCCTCGGCATACTTGCCCGCGTTGAGAAGCGTGCGGCCCCCGGCGATATCCGGAACGGCGGCGACGGCGCGGGCGAGGGGCAGCAGACAAAGAAGAAGGGACAACGATCCGGTAAGGAATCGCAACCGCTGCCCGCATCCCCGGAGGGGGCGTTGATGCGCTGGAACAGCCATAAGTTGTCCGCCCCGATGGGCGGGTGACGGTTGGGTGTCCGTCGTGTTACGCGAATTCAGATCCGCTGCCAAGCTCCCGCAGCGCGATCCGATGGACGCTGGACGCTGGATGGGCCCCGTCTTGGACCCGTCAGCGAAAAATGGAATTCAGGGGAGCTTCTTGATCCGCACGTTCCGGTACCAGGCCTCACTGGGCGGTCCGCCGTGGATCTGCAGGGCGATGATTCCGTGCAACGGGATCGCGTCATCGTCCTCCGTGTAATCCACCGTCTGTGTGCCGTTGATGAACAGGCGGATTCGCGGCCCCTCGCAACGGATCTCGTAGGTGTTCCAGTCCCCTCGCTTGAGGATCTTTTCAACGACCACCGGATCCGCCTTCGCCAGCACCTTCCGCCGGCGCGACTCGTCGTAGAGGCTTCCCCACCAGCCGTCCCCCATGTCCGCCTGATAGCCGATCACCTCGTGATGATCCGGAATGCGTTCCGTGCGGATCTGCACGCCCGCGTTCGCCTTGCCTTCGCCAAGCAGTTTGAACTCCAGCCGCAGCACGAAGTTCGTGTATCGCCGCGTCGTGCTGAGAAACTCGTTGCGCGGCACTTTCGCGTCCAGCCCGCCGCCCACCACCGCGCCGTCCTCGATGCGGAAGGATTTCTTGGTGTCCCCCTCCCAGCCCTCGAAGGACTTGCCATCAAAAATGGAGACGAATCCCTTTTCCGTTTTCTTGGACGCGGCCGAAGCCGAGACCAGACCAAGCAGCAGCAGAACAGCGACAATGTGTTTCATAACGTAGCGGTCTAAACTGCGCGGCAGTGTAGACCCGGGCTTCCCTCTGTCGAGTTGCGAAAAGAAGGAATCCGTCGATCGCCGAGGGACGGAGGAAGGGCCTTCACCCCGCGACATTCTGTAGCATTCGAGGCGTCGGTAAACTGCATTCCACGAGTAGCACTCCAAATCGCTGATCGCGCTGATTGACGCTGCAGATCTGATGGGAAAGGCGGAAAGGGGTCTTCGGACAGGGCCGCGAACCCAGGCCGGTTGACCTCGATGATTCGCAGAGCTGCCGGAGAACGAATTGCGGGGGAGAGTGAATGCCCGGACAAAGAAGATTGAGGTCGCTTGGCCCGCCCCCCGGCTTTGTTGTTTGCTGGAGGTCGGGCAAGGCACCGAAAGCCCTGGCGCGCGGGACTCCAGTCCCGCTTTGCACCCACAACCCCAAGCGCAAAGGAAATCCCAGCCAAACGATCCCGCGCGCCGGCGGCGGTCAACCCTCGGTGCCTCCGCCCAATGACCGCCTTGGCCCAGGCTGAAAGACCGGGATCCTTGTTCCATGGGTGACTCCGTTTTACAGAGCGTCCGCATAGGTTGCTGTCACCCATGTCCCTGATTCATACCACTTCCGCGTCGGATCATTCGGAGGCTCTGTTGACGACGGGGATAAGGTTTTGAATCGCACTCACTGAAGAGCTCGTTGGACCTTCTTTCCTCGCCTTGGTTTGCCTTTCTGCATGTCGGGCATTTCCACGATCCAAACCTTTGTCAGTGATTGCCGTGGAACTCCCGGTCGTGCTGATCCTTTGTCGGGCTTCTCGACCATCCACGAAGGAAAATCCACGTTTACTCGCTTTTACTCCTTGCCAGGGTGAAAAGCTTTCGAGAGGTCGAGGAAATCGGTGATATCGATCTTTCCGTCATCAAATATTTTGTCCAAGTCCTCAGCTTTCATTAATTGTTCTTTCGCCAATACGCGCTCTTCTCACCGAGATTAATCAAATCTGAGTTTCCCTGAGGGTGTAGAATGCTACCCGGTGTTTGCTCTTGTGTTTTGCTATCAGGGTGTGTCGCTCCTCTTCGTCAGATTTAGCAGGAAACCCGATGGATTCCGGATCGTCCCAGAGAAGTTGTGCCTCGACAAAATCATTCCCATGCTTTTTCGCGTTGATTTCGCTTCAAGGCTTTCTTCGTCGGACGACCCCAAGCTCAGGGACGCACGGAGCGGTTCGCTGCGGCGCATGGTTGGGCGTTGCGGGTGTTGTCATTGATGTGTGGTTAGAACATCGGCAGGATGTCGAATCCTCCATCGCTCGCAGCTTGTTTCCGTTTCTCTTCTTCTTCCTTTGCTTTGGCTTTGGCGCGTCGAATAGCGATTGCCGCCTGCTCTGTCTTGATTGCGGCGACCTCGTCGTCTGACAATAGAACTTCTGGTGGTAACTCGGAACCGCAAAAGCCGCACGTCTTGTGCTGGCGACTGTAAAGCAGGCGATTGCAACTCGGGCAGTTCATGGCTTTCGTTTATGGGAGACTGGTATCGACGCCGAGCGGCTCGGATCAGGGGACGGCGAGCGCAAGACGTTGCTGACACGACAGATAGCCTTCGAGCCGTTGCCTGCATCCGTTTTGTTCGCCCTTGTTGTGGCCTGTGATGCAGTCATGGTGGTTCAGTGGAGTCGAATGCTGTCAAGCAATGCCTGATCGGGCCGTGAAAACAGCCAAGACATGAGCGCCATGCCCGAAGTGAACAATAGCCATGTGATCGAGAAGGCTAATGTGAACTTCGTGGAGCGGTGGAATCCGTAAGCCAATGCTGCTTCCTGTGGCTTCTCCGGGTGATAACGCACCTCTACCTGCCGTCCCGCAGGTAGCCGGTCAAGGATCTGCTGGTGGGCCTCGTGCCCGCTACTGCCTGAGTAGCCATAAGCTATACGATCTCCATGATAAATCTGTCCCATGACGCTGTAATCATAGGACACCTTCACGCGATATGTCGTGCCGTCAGAGTCAGAACTGGACGTCAACTCAGAGGAGATGATACGCCCGATGGCCATTGGCCAAGTGGTTACCTCATTGGACTTCTTGATCGAGTAGAGACTGTAGCCAAGCATACCAAGTCCGACCGCAAAGAAGATGGAAAAGAATGCAATAAGCATGATCGAACTGCAAGATGACTTGGACTGAGGACTCGACTCGATAGGCATTACGAGTGGCGCTGTTGGTTGGGCGAACAAGTGATTCTATGGTTTGTGGATATCATTGCCGTTGGATGGTAACGAACTGCGCCATCGGCTGTTTTTCTTCTCGTGTTCCTAATAGTGGAGCGGATAAGCGGTTTCTGTTTTTTGTAGGTGTTTCGCGCAGACGGCATCGCAGTGGCCCTGTTTCTTCCTGGATTTCCCCGTTCCTCATGGCGCTTTGAATACGCCGGTT
>JADHOF010000101.1 GCA_016779125.1 Verrucomicrobiia bacterium
AAGACAGCCAAGCAGGTCACGACCACCACCAAGTTTGGCGAAGCCTGGGGAACGCCCAATGGCGGCGATCTCAAGGTCACGAAGAAGATGCCCGACGGCACGGAAAACACCGAGGAATCCAAGGGGCTCATGATGAGCGGTGACAAGAATTTCCGTCCGACCGACGCCATCTTCGGCCAGGACGGCGCGCTCTACATCTCCGACTGGCACAACGCCATCATCGGCCATATGCAACACAATGTCCGCGATCCGAACCGCGACCATCAGCACGGCCGCATCTATCGAATGACGGCGAAAGGACGTCCGTTGCAAAAGCCGGTCAAGATCGACGGCCAGCCGATTCCCGCGCTGCTCGACAACCTCAAGCATCCGGTCGACAGCGTCCGCCACCGCACCCGCGTCGAGCTGAGCGAACGCGATTCGAAGGAAGTCGTTGCCGCCACCAGGAAATGGGCGAAGCAGTTCGATCCGAAGAAGAAGGAAGACGCCCATCACCTGCTCGAAGCGCTCTGGGTTCACCAGCAGCACAATGCCCGGGACATCAAGCTGCTCGACCTGCTGCTCAAGTCACCCGAACCCCATGCCCAGATGGCCGCCCGGACCGTTCAGCACCACTGGTTCAACGCCGATCCCGCCGCCGGCGCGGGGCAGACCGAGGAGGCGCATGAGGAGGTCGTGAAGAAATCCGGCATCCTTTCCGACACACCGGAACTCACCACCATCCGCATCGCGACCGTCGTCGAGAAGATGCGATACGACACGCCGGAACTCACCGTGAAGGCCGGCAAGAAGATTCAGCTGACCTTCGCCAATCCGGACTTCATGCCGCACAACATCGTGCTCGTGAATCCCGGCAAGGCGGATGTGGTTGCCATGAAGGCGATGACGCTTGGGGCCAACGGCTTCGCGGTCGGATTTGTTCCCGAAAGCCCGGACATCATCTGGTCGAGCAAGCTCCTGGACAACGGCAAGGAAGAGGTCATCGAGTTCACCGCCCCGGCCAAGCCCGGCGACTATCCCTACGTCTGCACCTTCCCGGGACACCACCTGCTCATGCGCGGCATGCTGCACGTGAAGTAGGCGGGGTTCAGCCCGGGGCTTGGAACCCTGGCGCAGAGATCACCAGCCGCCACGACTCCGGTCGTGGCGGTTTTCTTGTTGGGCGAATCGGATTCGCGCGTTCCGCAGTGATCAGGTGAGGCCCGTGATGAAGCGGCCGTCGGGTTGGAGTTTCATCGGGCGGCCGGTGGGGGTGCGATATTCCTTTTCGGGATCGATGCCGAGGAGGGTGAGGAGGGTGGCTGCGAGATCTTCGGGGCGGACGGGATTTTCGCTGGGGCTTTCGCCGTAGCTGTCGGTCTGGCCGATCACGCGTCCACCGCCCACGCCGCCGCCCGCCAGGCACACGAAGCCGGCTCTCGGCCAGTGATCACGTCCGCCGCGGGCGTTGAGCTTCGGGGTGCGTCCGAACTCGCCCATGAGGACGACGAGGGTTTCCTCCAACAGGCCCCGCTCCTTCAAATCCAGAATGAGGTTCGCGTAGGCGCGATCGAGATCGGGGAGCTTGCCGCTGCCGGGGAACTGCGAGTCGGGCAGGTTGCGGGATATGTCCTGATGCGAATCCCATCCCTTGTCGACCACGGTGACGAAGCGGGATCCGGCCTCGATCAGGCGGCGGGCGAGCAGGCAGCCGGTGCCGATGCGCCGACGGCCGTAGCGTTGGCGCGTTTCGGAGGATTCGCGATTCAGGTCGAAGGCGTTTTTCGCGGCGGGCGAGGTGATCAAGCGGTAGGCCTGCTCGTAGAACGAGTCCCGGGCGAGTGTGGCGGGACCTGACTCGACCTGCCGGGAAAAGGCGTCGATCTCCGCGAGCATTTCCCTGCGGCGATCCACGCGCCCGATCGCGAGCCATTCGGGCGGCTGCAGATCGCGGACGCGATAGCCCGGCTTGGAGGGGTCGCCGCCGAGATCGAAGGGGGCGTAGGCACCCGGGAGGTATCCCGCCTTGCCTGCTGAATTGATTGCCGGCACGGCGACGTAGGGTGGGAGGGCGCCCGCGAATCCGGTTTCCTTGGCCACGATGCTTCCCAGGCTCGGGAACCGCACGGCCGGGGTGGGGCGATGTCCTGTCAGGAGGTAGTGGCTGCCGGTGTCGTGGTTGCCGAGTTCGTGGGTGAGGGAGCGGATCAGCGCGACCTCGTTCATGATCTTCGCGGTGAGCGGGAGATGTTCGGAGATGTGAAGGCCGGGCACCGAGGTGTGGATGGGTTTGAAGGGACCTCGCACTTCGGCGGGGGCGTCCGGTTTGGGATCGAAGGTGTCGATGTGAGTCGGGCCGCCGTCGAGCCAGATCAGGATGCAGGATTTCGCCCGTGCCGGCGTGCCTCCCTGCGTTTCAAGGCGCAGGAGATCGGTCGCGGAGAGTCCCAGGGCGGACAGGAATCCGAGTTGGAGGAATTCGCGTCGGTCGTGTCCATCGCAGCGGGTGTTCATCGGATCAATGGTTGAAGCTGAATTCACGGGAGTTCATCAAGGCCCAGGTGAGGTCTTCGAAATAGGAGACGCGCTCGTCCCCGGAAAGTTTCGTCTGCCAGCGGCGGAGTTCCTGATGCGTGGGAAGGCGACCCAGCGCGCGGAGGTGAAGTTCGCGGATGACCTCGGAATTGTCCGGTCTGGCCAGGACGAGTTTCCGGACCGCTCCCTCGCGGAGCCGGGTGTTGATGCTCTCGCTGTTGATCAGGTGAAGGGCCTGTGTGAGGCCGCCCCCGAAGCTGTCCCCGGTCTCGCACGAGTCCGTTCTCGGGCAGCGTCCGAAGACGTCCAAAGTCATGGACTCGATCGAGATGTCGGGCAGTTGGGTTGACCAGGTCAGGCCCGGATGTCCCGGAAAACTTTCCGGTTTTCCCAAGACGGCGGTGACGGCGTCCGCCAAGGCCTGAGCGCTGATCGGGCGGAGGCGCGCGTGCGAAAAGAATCGATCATCGGCGCGGTTGCCCTCCAGTGGAATTGAGGAGAGCTGATAGGTGGCCGAACGGGTGATGGTGGCGACCAGATGTCGCAGGTCAAATCCGTGCCGGATGAAATCCTCGGCGAGTGCATCCAACAAGGGCGGGTTCGAGGGCGGATTTGTCACGCGGACATCGTCGACGGGGTCAATGATGCCGTGGCCGAGAAGCTCCTTCCAAACGCGGTTGACGAACGCCCGGGCGAACCAGGGATTGGCGGGGGAGGTCAGCCAGTCGGCCAGCACAACCCGCCGGTCGAGCCCCGTGTCCGGGCTGGGAGACAAGGCTCCGAGCGGGCGCGGGAGGGCGACTCGTTGATCCTTTGGATGCAGCACCTCGCCCCGGTGCTTGGTGATGACGCGATTGTTTTCCACGACCGTGTGGGCGAAGAACGCCGCGAAATCGTGGTAGTCCTCCATGCTCCAGCGGTCGAAGGGATGATTGTGACAGCGGGCGCAGGCGACACGCATGCCCAGAAAGCTGCGGCTGACGAATTCGCCCATGTCGCGCGGGTCGGAGGCGAGTTTGTGGAAGTTCGCCGGCCCGTTCGTCGCGAGATCCCCGTCGGCGGTCAGCAGGGCGTGGACGATCTGATCGACGGGCGCGTTGTCGGCGATCTTCGCACGCAGCCATTTGTGGTAGGCGAGGGAGCCGTCCGGGCCCTGCTTCTTCGGATTGATCAACAGGAGGTCGGCCAGTTTCAGGGTCCACCAGTCGGTGAAGGCGTCCCGCAGCAGCAGGGCGTCGATGGTTTCCGCCCGCCGCTCGGGGCTGTCCGGCAGAGCGAGGAAGCTCGTGACGGCTTCGGGCTCGGGGAGTCTTCCCGTGATGTCGAGATGAACCCTGCGAAAGAAGACGTCCGCCTTGCTGACGGGGGAGGCCGGCAGGTGCCACCGTGAGAGCTGTTCGGCGACCCGGTCGTCGATGTAGTTGCGGGACGGCAGCGAGGTCGTCGTGCTTAGGGGATTGAACGGGGCGCCGACCCGAACGGCGGTGACGTGGCCGCCGTAGCGAATCATGACCGATGTGACGCCGCGCGCCGCGAGGGTGATTTTTCCGGCTTCATCGACGAAAGCCAGACCCTCGTCATCGGAATCGTAGAGCGACTGGTCGGTGACGTCCTCGGCGGAGCCGTTGGACAGGACGGCGGTCACCCGAATGGACGCGGAGCGGCCGGGTTCCGGGAGCCGCAGTTCCGCAGGTTCGGCCCGGATTGAAGCCACCGTCAGTGCGACGTCGCCCTCCGGCGCTCCAGCGGAGATCCAGTCGCGGAGCTTCAAGTAGGTTTTCGAGCCCGCCTTGAAAACCCGACCGCCTTCATGCGGCGTCTGCTTGGTGGGTTTGCGCAGCAGGAGACTGTCCTCCGCCCGGGTTTGGTCGATGCGACGCGCGCTCAACTCACGGGTGATATGCAGGTAGTCCCTGGCTGGATCGTAGCCCAGCAGGCTCAGTCGAAATCCGCCCCTCCCGATCGCGGCCCCGTGGCATTCGCCGGTGTTGCAACCCGCCTTGGTGAGGATCGGCAGGATCCGGGTCGCGAAACTGAACGACTCGTTTCCATCCCGCGCGTGAGCGGTCAGGCAGGCGGACAACAGAATCGTGAGCGGAATCCTCATTCAGTCGGGCGGAGTTCCTTGAGCAGCAGCCGGCCCTGCTGGCGGGCGTAATCCGTTCCGTAGCGATCGCCGAAATGCAGGATTCGTGTCCAGCCGTCAAAGGCCTGTTTCTTGAGGGCGTCGTCTTCCGCGATGTGCTTTCGGACCTGGGCCAAGATCTCGTTGATCTGCTTGTCGTCATTGGTTTTGCGGATGAATTGGCGGAGAAGACCGGTCAGGTGCCCGTCGCTCGGAACGGCGCCGGGGAAGGGATCGGACTTCTTTTCGGCGGTGTCCGCCGAGGGCGGGCTCATCTTGCGTTTGCGGGCCATGGCGTAGCCTTTCTCAAACTCCTCCTTCAGCTGCTCGGTGCCCGGCGGATTCGAATCGCCGATCAGACCCGCCAAAGAGGCCAACACCCGGCCGCCGTCGGCGATGCCCGGCTGCACCAGCGCGAAGTTGGCGTGCACGCGGTTGTCCTTCGTGGCGAGGATGGTCAGGAGACAGACCTTGTTGAGGCCGTAGTTGCCGGGGCCCTCCAGTCCGTCGACGGAAAGGGTTGAACGCCCCTTCAACTTGATCGAGTTGAGCGCCCGCCCCACGCGTTCCATGCCCGCCACCCGGTCTTCCACCAGGAATACGAATTCGGTCTTCAGTTGGTCCCGATGTGCGGCCCCGTAATTGTCGATCGCGCGCATCAGCGGGAGGATGGAGCGTTCGATGCCGTGCACGAAGACCAGGGCTGTCGGCGCACCGGCGTTGGAGCGGATGACGTCGACTTCGCGTCCCGCTGTCGGTCCCTGAATGTCCAGCGATTTGAACGGCGTGGTCACCTCGCCGACCTGGGGGCCGGAGAAAACGGTTTCATCGGCGGCGTTGAGAGCCGTGAGCGACAACAGGAGTGCGATTAGCGGTTTCATTGTTTACAATTTGTGGAAGCGCTGAAGTGTCGCCTACATTAGGTCCTGTGCCCGCGCGAACAATCCAATTGTAGGAAGGTCTGATGAAGAGCCCGAATGAAACGAACGCGAATTCGAAACCCGGCATGGGCGGCTGGGTCCTCGGTGCCCTTGCGGCGCTGCTGGCGGTCTTCGCGTTGTTGAGTGTTCGATCCCCGAAGATTGAAACGGCTCCGTCCCCATCGCCGCATTCGGGGCCGGCGACCGTTGAAGTCGGAGCGACCGGGATGCCCCAGGCGGTTGCGGAGACTCACCCCGATCTGCCGCAAGGAAAGCCGATCGAGGTCGCGGACCAGGGTTATGTGGGTTCATCCCGATGCCAGTCCTGTCATCAGCGGGAGCATGACACGTGGCATCAATCCTATCACCGGACCATGACGCAGAAAGCCACGCCGGAATCGGTGATCGGCGAATTCAACGTGACCCTGCAACACGGTGCCAAAAACGCCCCTGTGCGATTGAGTCGTGAACAGGAAGCCTATTGGATGGAGATCGTCGGGCAGGAGATGAGGGACGAATCGGGAGCCGTGCGGCCGGTCCGCTTTCCGATCGAGATGACGACGGGTTCGCATCATATGCAGGTGTATTGGGCTCCGATCGGGCGGGATCGCTCGGTGGTGAACGTTCCTTTTGTCTACCTGCGGGCCGGGCGCGAATGGATTCCCTGGGGTTCCTGCTTTCTGCAACCGCCGAACGAGGAACCCGCCTATTATCCGACCACGTGGAACAAGGACTGCGTGCACTGCCACACCACGCACGGGCAGCCCCGCGAAAGTTCACGGCCGGGAGCGTTTGACACGGTGGCGGCCGAGTTCGGGATTTCCTGCGAAGCCTGTCACGGCCCGGGCGAAAAGCATGTCGCCTATCGGGAGACGAACCGCGACGCTCCGGCCGGGAGGGATCCGATTGTGAATCCCGCGAGCTTGGATCACCGGACGTCGTCGCAGGTCTGCGGGGCCTGTCACAGCTTCAACACGGAACGCATTCACGTCGCGCGGCCGGAGTTCAGGCCCGGACAGGATCTGCTCGCGATGCGACAGGTGATCCGTTTTGACGCGGCCGCGCAGGCGGAGATCCGGGCGATGACCGAGGACAAAGCGCTTGCGGAACAGGCGATCTCGAAGATTTCCCACATGTTTTGGCCGGACGGTATCGCGCGGGTCACGGGGCGCGAGTACACGGGAATGATGGATTCGAGCTGCCATGTGAACGGCACGATGTCCTGCCTTTCGTGCCATCAAATGCATCAAAGCAAATCCGATCCTCGTTCCGCGTCGGAATGGGCCGACGATCAACTGGATCAACGTCGATTGGGCAACGCCGCCTGCACCCAATGTCATGAGCCGGAGAAATTCTCGACCCGTGCCCACACGCATCACGAAGCCGCGTCAACGGGAAGCGAATGCATGAACTGCCACATGCCGCACACCAGCTGGGGATTGCTGCGCGGGCTTCGGAGTCATCGGGTGAACAGCCCCGATCTGAGCCGTGACCGGACCGCCGGCCGGCCGAATGCGTGCAATCTGTGCCATCTCGACAAGACGATCGAGTGGAGCGCGGATCACATGGCCGATTGGTATGGCGCGAAGAAGCCTTCTCTCAGCGATGACGAGAAGAGCGTCGCCGCCGGAGTGCTTTGGGCCCTGCGCGGTGACGCCGGAGTGCGCGCGCTCATGGCTTGGCACTTTTCCTGGCCGGCCGCGCGCCAGGCGGCCGGATCCGACTGGATGCCGGCGTATCTGGCGCTGCTTCTGGACGATGACTACGACGCCGTGCGTTACGTGGCCCGCCGATCGCTGAAGACCTTTGAGGGCTATGGGGAGTTGGAGTTCGATTTCCTCGGGTCTCGAGAACATCGCGAGACCGTTCGCGGCAAGGTCGTGACCCAGTGGGAAAAGACCCATGATGAAGCCGTCCGAGATCGGAACGCTCTCTTGATCGACAAGGCCGGCCGCTTGAAGCGGGCGGAGTTGGATCGGATGCTGATGCAGCGCGATGTGACGCCGGTCTACCTCATCGAATAGGACGAATATTGAACATGGCGGAAGCGTTTGAAAGTCCGGCGAACTGGACCGGTGAGGAGATTTCGGGGCGCGCGGATTGGCTGCACGAGGTCGCAAGCCCTGCCTTGGCGGATCATCTGCCGCTGCTGAAACACATTCAGGACGCGCTCGAGAACGGGCCGGGAGTTGCGCTGATTCGAGGCTTCCATGCCCTCGCGGCAGATGAGGAAAGAGCGCGCGAATTCTTTCTCTCGATGGCGCGAGAGGTGGGGACCCCGGTCTCGCAAAGCGCGTCCGGGGAATTGGTGTTCAGCGTCCGCGACGCCGGCTTCGCCCGGGACGATCCCCGCGCCCGGGGTCCGAACACGCGTCGCGGGCTCAGTTTTCACACGGATCGCTGCGATGTGATCGGGTTCATGTGTCTGAATCAGGCTCGAACAGGCGGCGAGAACGAGATCGTCAGCTCCGTGGCGCTCTATCATGAGATCTTGAAACGGCGGCCGGACTTGTTGGACGCCCTGCTGGAGCCCTATTGGTATCAGCGTCACAATGTGGATTTGGGGAACTCAAGCCCCTACTGCCGACAGCCGGTCTTCTCCTTTCAGGGAGGACACTTTGCGGCGAGCTTCCTGCGTGTGCTGATTGAACGCGCCTATCAATCGCCCGAGATCGGCCCGATGCCGGATCGGCAACGCGAAGCCCTGGACTTTCTCGAAACGGTGGCGGGCGAAACCCGGATGCATCATCGCTTTGTTCAGCGTCCGGGTGACGTGCTCTTCCTCAACAACTGGGTGACCTTGCATCGGCGGACCGAGTTTGAGGATCATCCCGAGGCGGAGCGACGTCGGCACATCCTGCGGGTGTGGCTTTCAATGCCGAACAGCCGTCCTTTGCATCCGTTGTTCAGGGACAACTACGGGGCCACCGAAGCCGGGGCGTTGCGTGGTGGAATGCGCGCCCTGTAGAGGGGCGGCGAGTCGGAATCAGTTCGCGATGCTCCGACGCTGACGGGTGGCTTCGTCCATGGCCGACTGGGCGAGTTCCATCTCGATCCAGACAGGCAGTTTGACGTGAGGCAGGATGCGGGAGGCACCGCATGCGAGTGCGGCGGTCACACTCGGGCCGTTCAGGCGTTTCCCATGTTCCGGTTTGTTGTTGTTCATTCCCGTGATCGTCATTGTCGATCTTCCTTCCGTGTTCCCTAGCAGTTCACTTGCCACAACGTCGTTCGTGGTGCAATTGACAACGTGATGCGTTTGTTTATTCGAATCGTTGTCGAACAATCGCGCACCCTGCCCAAAAGTCCGCAGCCGCGAGGTGCCGAACGATTAACTTTTGCCGCGAACACGCGAATCCACGTACAGTGCGGCACCGATGAAACGTATTCATGTCTATTGGATCACGATCGTGTCAGTTCTCGGCGGGACGCCGTCGATGCCGGCCGCCACGGATGCCGTGGTCGCGAGCCTGCAGGCGCGGATCGATGCGTATCACAAGGATGCCGAAGAGTCGGAACATCCGTTGAGGCTCGTTTACTTTCATCCAAACGACGCCGGTCCTCAGAAGAACTACAAGGAGCGAATCACCCGGATCATGCTGGACGCGCAGTCTTTCATCCGGGGAGAGATGAAGAGGAACGGATTTCACGAGCGAAGCATCCGGCTCGAAATGGAGGGCGAGCTGGTGAAGCTCCATCGGGTGGAGGGCAGGGAAGGAGCGGGCGGATACGACTATGACTTCCGATACGGGCAAAAGATCCTGCGGGAAATGACGAGCGCGCTGAAAGGCGTGATCAATTTCGATCGGGAATACGTTCTGGTTTTTTGCGGCCTGTGCCCGAAGACGGACGATGGCGTCTACCATTTTCGCTCGCCCTACTACGGTTGGGGGGATTCCGGTGTGCGCCGGGGACTCTGCTTCGCGGCGGACTGCGAACTGCTGGACACGGCGCATTTCACGAACACGACGGAGCGGATTCGCTATACCGAGCACCTGGGCTCGTTCGACAAGACACTCGCCGCCTTCAACAGCCTCTATCTTGGAGGCATCGTGCATGAGCTGGGACATGGTCTGGGCCTGCCGCACAATCGCGAGAAGCCGTGGGAGTTTCGGGATCACGGTCGGGCCTTGATGGGGAGCGGCAACTTCACCTACCGCACGGAATTGACGGGTGGCAAGGGCAGCTTCCTGACGCGGGCCAGCGCCTTGCGGCTCGCGACCCATCCGATGTTTACCGGGAGCGACCGCGGACGCTTTGACCGTGCGGACATCGGGGAACCGGTTTTCGAGTTTGAAAACACGCCGGACGGATTGCGGGTGCGCGGGCGTGTGTCGGGCAATCCCGAGGTGTTCGCGGTCATCGCCTATTCGGATCCGGAAGGCGGCTCGAACTACGATGCCCACACCTGGATCGCGCCGGTCGAGGACGGGCGTTTCGAACTCAATGTCCGGGTTCATCGCGATGGCCCAAACGAGCTGAGATTCCAGTTTTGTCACCTGAACGGCCGGCATTCGACGCGGCGTTTTCCCTACGTGGTTGAGAAAGGAAGACCCGATGTGGACGGCTTGAAGGACTCCCTGGCGTATTCGTTGGCCGAGGAAAAATTCATGAAAGGCGACAAACGCGAGGCCTCGAAGATCGCCCGTGAGGAACTGGATCGAGCCGGTCGCGGCCCGCGCGGCATCTTCGCCGAGAAGCTCGCGCACCTGATTGAACTGGCGGGTGCGCGGACTCTCGAATCGCTCGCATCCACAAAGGCGGACTCCGTCGCGCTTTCGCACGTGGAATGGAAGTCCGCGAGCGTCGGATGGGGGAAACCGGTGCGGGATCAGTATTATTCCGGGAACGGGGTTGCCGACGGCGTCTGCGTGGAGCTTGGGGGCGGGTTTCATCCCGCCGCACTTTACGCCCATTCACCCGCGCGGCATGTCTATGATCTGGGTGGAAACTGGAAACGTCTCTCCGCGGTCGGCGGATTGCACGCGGGCGGGCAATCGAACGGAAGCGGTGTTTTTATTGTAAGAGGCGACGGCCGGGAGCTGTTTCGATCCGATATGCTGAAGGGGCCGGCACTCGCGCGCGTGGAGGTGGATGTGAACGGCGTTCGGACGCTGGAGCTGCTGGTCGAAAGCGGCAAGGGTGACAATCACGGGTGCTGGACGGTTTGGGGCTCGCCGACCTTGCACCGCTGAGACATCTACCTTGGTGCGGGTATTGTCAGGATCGGCGGGTGCTGTCACACCTTCGCGCAGGGTAGGGGGCATTTCTCGTGACGTCCGTCCTCCCGATCAACAACATGGCCAGCGCTACCATCATTCCCCATGTCGGCACATTGCAGATGATCCGCAAGATCACGGACGACGGCGTTCTTTGCGAACAAGAGGTCTGGGATCTCGCGGAATACCTGAACGAAAACCCGGACGCCCGGGTCAACTGGCCCGGCAGTGAACTTTTCCCCTTGCTCCATCAGGTCTTCGAAGACGGGATTCTGAGCCAGGATGAAATGGCGCAGATGGCGGGGGTGCTGTCCGACATCGAGCATCAATGCGCGCGGGCGGACATTCCGAAGGCGATCGAGAAAGCCCCCGTCTCTCTGGACGCAATCAAGGTCGAGGACTACTCGCTGCCGCGGATCGAAAAGACCGCCGAGATTCCCTGCAAACCTTCGGGGGAAGTCTATTCCGTCAATCTTCGCACCCACAGCTGCAGTTGCCCGGCCTGGTTTGGCAATCGAAAGAAGTTTCCCGTCGGCAGCCTGAACCGGGCCTGCGTTCACGTGGTGGACGCCTACAAGCGGGAACTCACGACCAATCCATCGGCTCCGCTTCCGAAACTGCTCGCGCACGTGGTGGAAGACCTTTCCTTTCGCGGCCGCGGTGTTGACGTAAACGCCGACTGGAAGTTGTTGAAGGTGGACACGATTCCGCACCTCGTCTCGATCGGCACTCAGGAATGGAGCACGGTCTACGCTCCAGGCAAGGGGGCCAAATTCGATCGATACGCCTACCACCGGGACGAGGACCGATGGGCCTACGGCGCGGAGCCGTCGCGCCACAGGCACGTGGAGGAATTCCTTCGCGCGAAAAAGCGCAGGGCTTAGCGCGCCTTTCTGGCGTCTCCGACAAAGGGCCAATCGGAGAAGAATGAGAGAAGGTGGCCCCCCCGGGAGGTGGCGAATCCGGTTGTTGTGAAAGCCTGCTGCCGGGCGGTTTCATGTCTGCAAGGAATTGCACGACGGCTGCAAGCGATTGCATGGATTTGAGACGGTGGGTGTCTTCGGGGGGGGGCGGAAAATTTTCCTCCGCGCGAATCGGGTGTTTTCGGCGGTCCAGACCGACCTGTTCGCGTTTGGGAGCGGGCGAGTCCTCTCTTTGGCATGGGCGTTGCTTGAGGTTGCTCCCATCGTGCACAAACCTGAATCAGCCAAAGCTCCGGAATCCGCCCACGCGGAATTGCGCCACCGTATCGAGCACGCGGCGCATCTGCTGCCGGCTCAGGGACCGATCACCGCGTTTGTGCATCACAACACGCTGCATGCCTTCGAGGATCTTCCGTTTGAAAAGGGCGTCGTGAAGGGAGGCGAAGTCTTCGGATGCCATCCCTTCCTTCCAGAACTCCGGTATCGCGCCAAATTGGAGCGTGGGCGTTTCACGGCGAAGGACATTGAGGCGGTGTTGCGGGAAGATTTGGGTGCCACGGCCGAGGTGCCGATCGGACCTGCCGGCTCCCGGTTGCAGCTACAGCTCGGCATGTTGGCGCATCCGTTGCGGACAGGACCGGCGTCGGAACTTTTGTGGATGATCGAGGTGACGTTCCCCCGAAAGGATGGACAGGCAGAGTGCAACAATCCAAGAAAGACACGCTGCCATGCCGAATACCCATTCCACCTATGACGAAGAGTTCCGCCGCAATGCCCTGGAACTCTTCCTGCAAAGCAATCGCCCCCTCAAACGGGTCGCCCACGAACCGGGCGTCGCCGCCAACTCCCTGCGAAACTGGCGCGATCGCTTCCTGGGCAAGCGTCAGCTCGCGAAGCGGCCGGGCCGCCCGATCACGAAAGTGCTGGAGTTTGAGACCGTAAATAATCAACGCGTGGACACGTTAAGCACCCGACGGGGAGCGGCGCAATCGCCTTGAATCCGTCCTGCGCCTCGTGACTTGATCTCCCCGAGATTTTTGGGAGCCTGTCCGGGCACTCCGTGGTCGGGCATGAAGAATTTTTCACGATTAAAAACTGCGGCGGGAAGGCGCTTTAGCCGGCGGGGTTTTGTGCGGGCCGGCTCGCTGTTGGGGACGGCGATCACGGTGCCGGGTCTGTTGCGGGCCGCCGAAGGGAAGCCCGCTGCCAGTTACAAGTCCGTCATCAACATCCACCTCGACGGCGGACCACCGCAGATGGATCTCATCGATCCGAAGCCCGACGCGCCAAGCGAGATTCGAGGGGTCTTTGACACGATTCCGACGGCGATCCCGG
>JADHOF010000102.1 GCA_016779125.1 Verrucomicrobiia bacterium
ATCCGCGTCGACTGCCGGAAAGGGGACGGTCTTCCATAAAGTGACCAGATACCCACCCGCGATCAGCGCCAGCCACCCGATCGCGCGATATCGCCCGATCGCGAGGAGATGGCCGAGCAGCACATTGCTCAGCGTCATGGGAACCATGCTCCATGCGTACCAGGGCAGAAGTGGCGCGATGGCGATGAATTTGGGGCTGAAACCGAATCGGATCGCGATGGGGGCCAGGACGGAAAGGGCGAGCGCTCCGCTGCCCGCGACGGCGGCGGTGGCGATCAAAGTCAGCGTCAGCGCGTTTGATTTTTCTGAGAGCCTGGCCGCGCGCACGATCTTCGGAAACATCACCTGGGCGATCGGGCCGGTGAATGCGACGAGCGCGAGGGTGAGGGTGCTGGCCGCCGCGTAGGCCGCGGTGGAGCCGTCCGGGAACCGGTTTTTGATGAAGAGAAAGTCGGCGGTGAGCAGCGCCTGCGTGATCATCCCGACGACGATGACGGGCACCAGGTCGGTTGCGAGCAGGTGCCAACGTGGCTTGGTGGCCTCGACTTTCCAAAGATCGCCCGACTGCCACGCGACGGCGGCGGTGCTGCAGAGGAGTCCGATCCAAGCCGCAGTCATGATGCCGGCCGCCATCCAACCGAGCAGGACGACCGCGACAATCGCCGCTCCGACACGTCCCAGGCCGTTGATCAACGAAGCCCATCCATACCAGAAAAAGTTCTGCCGCCCGTGCACGACGCCCGTCATGATCGCCCACCAGAAATAGGTGAGCCCGGCCGCGCAAGTCACCCAAAGTGCGGCCGGGTTGTGAATGCCCCACTGCGCGCAAACGCTTTCCTGGGCGAAAGCGACGGCGATCAGAAACAGGATCCACCCCAGCGTGCCGTATTTCAGGACCGTGCGAAATGCCGCCGCGAGAGCACCGTCCTCGTGGGCTTCCACGGACGCGGACGTGTGACGGACAAACAACATCTGCAGAGCCCCGGCCGGAATCGCCATGATCTGAAGAAAGCGGAGCATGTTGACGGCGGTTTCGTATTCCGTCTCCGGAATGAAACGGGCAAGCGGGTGAACAGCCCACATGCACACGCCCATGAGAAAGGTCGTGATCATCATCCAGCCGCTTTGGCGGAAGAACGAGATCTTGCATTCCTGCCTTGTCGTTGGAGTGGCTTCGCTCACGCAGGGGAGACCCTTTCCAGCGAGACCGCGCCCACCGAAGGCTGATTCCTTGATTTCAAACGGGTGAACAAACCGTGCCAGAAGCCCGCACCGTAACAGAGATGGGACAGCACGATCAGAGGTGCCAGTCGGGGCAGACCGCAGATGAGGCAGGGATTGAGCGCGGACACCTGGGCCACCACGGCCAAGGCGTAGATCGCCAGGGGCCATAGCAGGACGGGCGGAAGGAATGGCAGCGCCAGCAGGTAGGCGAGGAAGGCCGGAGGCACGAAGTTGGGAAGGGATCCAAGCGTCGGATGCAGCCGGAACTGCTCCGCTCGTCCCCGGCCGTAGGTCATCAGCATCCGTTCAAAGGCGGACACGGTCGGACGCGGGCGGCGTTCGACGAAAAATTCGGGGTCGTAAAGGAGTCGTCCGCCGGCCGATTGAATCGAATCCATCAACGCGTTTTCCTCGTTGGGATACAGGGCTTCATCAAAGCCGCCATGCTCGGTGAACGCCGCTTTTCGAAACATCATGTTGCAAAGGATCAGCTCTTTTTCGCCGCTGGCGCGAAGGACTCCGATTTTGCGGTAGCGGGCGGAACTTGGCCCGAACGCGAGCCAGGCCCCCATCACCTGGCCGAAGGCCTGTTCCAGAGGTGGGGCTGTGCTCGGGACCAGATTCGGTCCGCCGACGATCTGAACTCCGGCGTCGCGAAACAGCTCAATGCCGCGCCTCAGGTTCTGCTCCGACGGGACGGAGTCATCATCGAGAAAATAAATGAACTCGCCCCGCGCTTCGGTCACGGCGCGATTGCGCTGCACGGAGGGTTGCCTGCCCCGGGCGATGAGGATCTCAAGCCTGTCCTTCGGGTAGTCGAGTGTTCGGGCCGCGACGGCTGAAAGGACCTCGGCCTGCCCCGGTCGGGCCGCGATGATAATCGAGACGAAGGGCGTCAGCTCGTTCATGGCTGCGCCCGGAGATAGGTTTCGAGCTGGTCGGTTCCGCGATTGAGGGATCGAACCGAAATCCATTCATCCGTCGTGTGCGCCTGGGCGAGGTCGCCGGGGCCGAACACGACGCTGGGAATTCCTCCGGCGGCGAGCGGGGAGGCATCGCAGAAGAAATCGACGCCGAGAGCCGCCTTTTGTCGCAAAGTCTTCATCAACTGTTTGACCAGGGGCTGATCGGCGTCGGTCTCCAGCGGCAGGCAGGGGTTCTTGTCGTCATGCTCGATCACGACCTTGAGATTCGCTTCACGGAACAGTTTTGCGAGTTCCTTGCGGACGGTGGCGGAGGTTTCCCCCGGGATGGTTCGCCGGTCGATGACGATCTCGCAGTGGTCGGGAACGATGTTTGGTTGGCGACCGCCGCGGACGACGCCGACGTTTACGGTGGGGGAACCGAGGAGGGGATGGCGTCGCTGCTTGAGCTGGTCGGCGTAGACCGTTTCGAGGAGCTGGATCGCTTTGGCCGCCTCCAAGGTCGCGTTGCGGCCGAGCTCCGGTCGGGAGCCGTGCGCGGCTTTGCCCCGGGTCGTCAAGGTGATCCAACAGTCTCCCTTGTGCGCGGTGATCAGCCGGTTTCGGGTGGGTTCACCGACGATCGCGAGGTCCGCCTTGATGTCGGATTTCGCGAATGCTCGCGAACCGTTTTGCCCGACCTCCTCGTCCACAAGGCCGACAAAAATGATTTCCGTGTTTCGTGGGCGGCCCTTCCTTCCCGCGAGACGCAGCAGCGCCGTGAACATGGCGGCGACACTGCCTTTGGTGTCGCAGGCACCGCGACCGTGGAGGCGGTCGCCCTCGGTGACGGGCGTGAAGCGGGAGGCGTCGCTGACACCGACGGTGTCGAGATGTGGGGCGAGGAGAATGCGATGCGCCGGACTGCCTCCGGATGGCGTCAGTCGTGCAAGAATGTTGGCACGGCCGGGAAAAACCCCCTGAAACTCGATTTCCAAACCCGCGCGGTCACCCTGATGGGCCAGGTAGTCCGCCATGCGTCGTTCGCCCTGCCAATCCGGATTTTCGGCCTCAAGCGCCGGGTTGATGCTGGGCAAGGCGATCAGGTCGGCGAGAAGTTTTTCGGGTTTTGCGGGCATGGGCTCAGGCGACGGTCTTGAACCATTCGATGAAGCGGGGAATGCCTTCCTCGATTTTGACCTGCGGGTGGTAGTTCAACACTTCCCGGGCCTTTGTGATGTCGGCGTAGGTGATCGGCACGTCGCCCGGTTGCATCGGTTGCAGGTCGATTCGCGGCTCTTTTCCCATGGCCTTGCCGATGAGTTCGATCAGGTAGTTCAACTTCACTGTCTGTGATTCACCGAGGTTGAAAACGTCGAAGCCGAACTCCCGGGTCGTGCACGCGAGGATGCCTTGCAGCGTGTCGGTGACGTAGGTGTAGTCCCGCGCCGTGGATCCGTCTCCGAACATCGGGATGGATTGGCCCTCATGGATTCTGCGGGCGAATTTGTGGATTGCGAGATCGGGGCGTTGGCGGGGGCCGTAGACGGTGAAGAAACGCAGCATCGCGATATCCATCCCGTAAACGTGATGGTAGGTGTGGCCGAGCGCCTCGCAGGCGAGTTTGCTGGCGGCGTAGGGCGAGATCGCCTTGAAGATCGGGTCCTCCTCGCCGAAGGGCACCTTGGAATTGACGCCGTAGACCGAGGAGGAGCTGGCGATCGTGACCTTCTTGACCTTTCGGTTGCGGGCGGATTCCAGAAGGTTGACGGTGCCCTCGACATTGACGCGTTGATAGAGCGCCGGTTCTTCGAGACTCGGCCGGACCCCGGCCCGCGCGGCGAGGTGGATGATCTGATCGAATTGGAACGAGCTGAACGCCTCCTCGACATCCTCCGGATTCGCAAGATCGCCTTGGATGAACGTGAACGGCTTCGCCAGCGATTGGATGTCGCGAATGTTCCGCTGCTTGATCGCGGGGGGATAGAAATCGTTCAGATCATCGAAGGCGCACACTTCGTGGCCTTCGAGGAGGAGTCGTTCGCAGACGTGGGAACCGATGAAACCCGCGCCGCCCGTTACCAGAAAATTCACGGGCGGAGTGTGGCCACGGGTGGGCTCGTCGCCAATCGGAAATTCTCCGTGGCTTGCGGTTCGCGGCCGAATTGTCATTCTCCCCGCGCATGAACGAGCCGTTGCTTAAAATCGATTTGCCGGGCATCCCGAAAGTGAAGAGCGGGAAGGTTCGCGAGGTTTTTGACCTTGGGGAGAGCTTACTTTTTGTCGCGACCGATCGAATTTCGGCCTTTGACGTGATCATGCCGAACGGGATTCCCCGGAAAGGCGAGGCGCTCACCCGGCTTTCCCACTATTGGTTTGACGAGACGGAAAGTCTTGTGCCGAACCATCGTCTGTTGCGGGGAGACGACCCGCTGCCCGGGGAACTGGCGGAATACGCCGAAATGCTGGAGGGCCGCAGCATGATTGTGAAGAAGTGCGAACCGCTGCCGATCGAATGTGTCGTACGCGGCTTTCTGGCCGGGTCGGGATGGAAGGAATATCAGGCGGGCGGAACGGTCTGCGGAATCCAATTGCCTGCTGGAATCTTGGAGTGCGGCGAGATCGTGGACCCGATTTTCACGCCCGCGACCAAGGCGGAGGAGGGGCATGACGAGAATATCCCGTTTGAGAAGGCGGCCGAACTTGTCGGGAGCGACATCGCGGAGAAAGCGCGCCGGCTGAGTCTGCGGATTTACAGTGCCGCCCGGGAGAAGGCACGGGCCAAGGGGATCATCATCGCAGACACCAAGTTCGAGTTTGGGCTTCGGGACGGTGAATTGATCCTGATCGACGAGGTGTTGACCTCGGATTCATCCCGCTTCTGGCCGGCGGACGACTACGAAGCGGGACGCTCGCAGGCGAGTTTCGACAAGCAGTTTGTGCGGGATTACCTGGAAACGCTCGAGTGGAACAAGCAGCCCCCGGGGCCGGTGCTGCCTGAGGATGTCGTGGAGCGGACGCGGGCGAAATATTTCGAGGCCTACGAGCGAATCACCGGGAGAACCTTGTAGGCGTTCACGGTTCTTGTTTCTGGACCGATGCGGTGGCCGGTGTCCCGCAAGAAACTCTATTCCAGGAAGAGTTCCTCGGCGTTCCACGTCAGGTGAAAGTTCCACATCGCGGTTGGCTTGACGTTTCCGACGCCGCTGCGGATGGAGGCGTAGTTGATCTTCTGCACGGTGTAGATGAATGGGAGTTGATCGGAGAGAATCGCCTGCACCTCGTCCACAAGGGCTTTGCGCTTGGCAAAATCAAGCTCCTGAACCTGACGTTCAAACAGCGCGTCGATGTCCGCCTCCCACGATGTCGAGGGCGTGGTTTGCCGAGGGAACCAGAAATGGGTGAAGCCGTCCGATGCGATCACGTTGCGACTGGCCTGGGGATCCAGAAAGCCCCCGCCAAGTCCGAGCAGAATGCAATCGTAGCTGAAGCTGACCTGGATCTTGTCGACGAGGGCGTTGAAATCAACCGGCTGAAAGTTGAGGCTGATTCCGAGCCGTTTGAAGTCTTCCTGAATGATGACGGCGATCTTTTCGCGGTCCGTGTTGCCGGTGTTGGTGTTTAGGGTGAACTCGATCTTGTTGCCATGCCGGTCTTCCAGGAAGCCGTCGCCGTCCCTGTCCACGATGCCGATCTCCTTCAGGAGCCCTTTGGCCTTCTCAAGATCAAAGGGATACTTGGCGACGTCGGGGTTGTACCAACGCTTGTTGGCCGGGGAGACGTAGCCGTAGTTGAACTTGGCGCGTCCACCGTAGACCGCGCTGATGATGCTGGGCCGGTCGATCGCGAAACTGATCGCCTTGCGGAAGCGCTGGTCGCGGTACCAGGCGAGCTTGTGCGGGGGGACGATGGGGGTCGGGTTGATCGTTGTCGCGCCCCCGGCATCGGCGATCTGCACTGTGCCCAATTCGTGTTTGAGCTGAAGAGGAAGGCGCGTCTCGGCGGAGATGTTGATCGTGTTCGTGACACGGGTTTCCCCGCGAACGGCGACGAGACGGATGCTGCCGGTGTTGAGGGGGCGTTCCAGCGGTGTTTTTCCGAGGCCTGTGTTGTTCCAGTTGATCTCCACGCCGGGCGGAGTGCTGGTGATCTTGAGTTTGGCGAGGTGGTTTGTGTTCTGATTGAAGAAAATGAAGGCCTTTTCCGCCCCGACGCCGAGGTCGAAAAGGCGGAATTTCCCGGCGTCGGCCTGCTCTTTGAAGCGATCAAAATCGGATGCGCGCACGACTTCGTGCACGTCGCTCTCCCCACTGAGAAAGCGCAAGGCCATCGCGTTGAGATCGGGCGTGACCGTGAAGACGATGTTGTCGAGGTATGGCAGACGGCGGCCGTTGACGTCGGTGCGGTGGTAGTGGGGATTGCGTTCGAGGAGGGTAAATTCTCCGGGCTTGAACTGTTTCAGACGGAAAGGACCGCTGACGACCAGTTCTTCTGGTGGTGTGTTGATTCCGTAGGCGGAAACAAAACGCCCCTCGGCGACCGCAGCCGAGAGAGCGTGTTTAGGGAGGATCTCGACGTCGCCGAAGAATTCCACGAAGGGCGCGAAGATTGTCGGGGTCACGACCTGCACAGTGAGGTCGTCGATCTTGGAGACCTTCAGTTCCTTGCCGTCGATTGTGAATGCGTCGCGGGTCACATTGACGATGTCGGGATTGAAAACGACATCGTTCCACGTGAAGACCACGTCGTCGGCGGTCAAAGGATGGCCGTCGCTCCAGAAGAGGTTTTTTCGCAGCTTGTAGGTCCACGTCCTCCCGTCCTCCGCGACGCTCCACTCGTAGGCGAGATCGGGTTCGGCGGTCTGGGTTTCCCAATTGAAGCGGGCGAGTTTTGCGAAGAGCAGGCGGTAGACTTCGGTGGAGCTGGTTTCGTTGGCCGTGGTCGGATTGAGCGTTTTCGGATCGCTGATGGTGGCGATCACCAGGCGGCCTCCCGGCTTGCCCGGGACGATGTCTTGGGCGACCGCGGCGGGTTCGGGAGGAAGGGCGTCGGAGCGTGCCGCAGGGGCGTTGGGATTCTCCCCGGTGGAATTCTTGGGCCCGCAGGCGGTCATGAAAACCGACGTGACCAAGGCCACGACTCCGAGTCCGGCTGAAATGGGTGTTCGCATTGCCTGAATGACGGCAAACGGCGGCCCAAAGGTCAAGTGATTGGGGCCAGTGCGGAAGTCCTTGTCGGCTTCCGAAGGCGGCACTACCGTCCGGCCCATGCGCTTGGGATGGAGTCCGTTCGTGTTTTCGATTCTGCTGATCGTGTCCGCATTGCGGGCTGAACAAATTCGATTGCGGCAGGGGGGCGAGATCAGCGGCAAGGTCTTGGCCGAGAAGGAGGACAGGATCTATGTCGATCTGGGCTACTCGGTCATTGAGATTCCGCGTGCTGAGATTGTGGAGATCATTTCGGGGAAAGGTGACGAACCCTCAAGACCAAAGGAGGCAGAGCTGATCGAGAAGGAGCTCTACCGGGTGAACGGGGAGAAGGTTCCCGAAGCCTCGGTGCGGGAACTGGTCGCCAAGCTTGGGCGATCTGTGGTGCAGGTAAAGACGCCGGGAGGATTGGGTTCCGGATTCTTCCTCACGGAGGAAGGTCATCTGATCACGAATTTTCATGTGATCGAGAGCGAGCTGGATATCACGGTGGAGGTTTACCACCAACGGGAGGGGCAGCTGGAGCGCCGCAGTTATCGCGAGGTGCGAATACTGGCCTTGAACAAGTTCGCGGATCTGGCGTTGCTGAAAATCGAGACGCCGAAGGCTCCGCGGTTTCGTCCTGTGCCACTCGGGAACGAGTCCGAGCTGAGGGTGGGTGAAAAGGTGTTCGCGATTGGCAGTCCGCTGGGTTTGGAACGCACGGTGACCGAAGGAATCATCAGCACGCGGTCGCGGGAGATGCAGGGTTCGCTCTATCTGCAGACGACCGCACAAATCAACCCCGGTAACAGCGGTGGGCCTCTTTTTAATCTGCGTGGCGAGGTGGTGGGGGTCACCAACATGAAGATCGTCTTTGGAGAGGGGCTGGGTTTTGCAATTCCGGTCGATCGCGTCAAATACTTCCTCGATCACCGCGAAGCCTTCGCATACGACAACGACAATCCGAACAACGGATTCCGATACCTGCCGCCCCCCGGACGGGCCGAGCGCTGAATCAATGAAACTTTTTCCATCCAAACGAATTGAGATGATTGCCATGAATACCAGAACAACACGGTTTACCCTTTTTCCTCTTTTCCTCGCCGTCGCGCTCGTTCCGCGGTTCCAACTCCAGGCTGAACTGGCACCCGCAGAAAGGCTGGCACCACGTGACGCCTCCGTGGTGGTGACCGTGCCGGATTGGGAATCTGCGGCGACGGCGTTGCGGCGGACGTCCTTTCATCGGATGTTGAACGACCCCGCCATGAAGCCGCTTACGGATCGGATCCGCCTCGATTTCATCAGATCGATTCAGGGCGCGATGGCGGAAAAGGACCTCAAGTATTTTGAGGAATTCGCCGGTCTTCTGAAGGGGCAGGTGACCCTGATTGTGGGGGACGCCCGGGGCATTCTGGAAAATCTGGAGGTGCCCCCAGTGACCTTCGTTTTTGACATGAAAGACCAGGGCGGGAAGCTGGCTGATTTCATTGACCGCTCGTTGAAGGATGAAGAGAAGGCGCACGTGGTCCGCGAAAAGATTGCGGGCGGGGAGTTGATCAGCCTGATTCCAGCCAAGGAGACGAAGACGGAGGATGAGGAGGAAAAAGTCTCCCCGACCGTGTTCATGGCGGTGGTGCGTGAAATTCTGGTCGCCGGTTTTGACCGGAAATCCGTTGAGGACATCCTGCGTCGAGGGCAGGGCGGTCTTGCGGATTCCCTTGTCGACAATCCCGTGTTTCGAGCGGATCAGGCTCGGTTCCTTCGGGGGACCAAGAGCTGGGCCTGGGTCAATGTCGCCGCCATGGTCAAAATCGCCAAGGACAAGGCGGAACCCGCGAAGACCGAGCCCGCGAACCCCTTCGCGATGGCGTTGGACGTCGGCAAGATTCTGGACGCGATCGGTTTGAGTGGATGGAAGAGTCTGGCCATTGGAATGGATTTCGATGAGCGGGGAGGCAAGGCGGACCTGTTTCTCAACCTGCCGGAGGCGGAGCGCAAAGGCCTTTTCAAACTCCTTGCCACTGAAAAACGTCCCAGTGCGCCGCCGGCTTTTGTCCCGGGCGACGTCGCCAAATACGCCCGATGGAGAAAGGACGGTCAGGAGGCGATTCAGACCTTGGAGCGTGCCGTGACTGAAGCCGTTCCGACCTTTGCCGGATTCTTCTCAATGATGATCGATCAAGCTGGCAAGGCGAAGAATCCGGACTTCGATTTTCGTCGGCAGTTCATCGGCAATCTTGGAAATGACATCATCTCGCTGCAGTGGGCTCCGAAGGCTTTCACCCTGAACGAACTTGGCGCCCCTCCCTTGATGTATCTGATCGGTTCGGGCAATCCCGCGGCCCTTTTGGACGCGTTGGTGACAGCTCAATCCTCCATGGGCATGCCGGGCATGAACATGAAGGAGGAGGAATTCCTGGGCCAACGCTTGGTCTCTCTCCCGGCGGGTGTCGCGATCGGGCCGGACGGGCAGCCGGCCGGGACGAAGTATCTCCACATCACAACCGGTCGCGGGTATTTGGTCATCGGAACCGACCGCGAACGCGTCGAGGACTTTGTCCGCGGCGGGAGCAAGGCCGATTCCTTGGGGGAAATTCCCGGGTTTCGACAGGCAGCGGAGTCGGCGGGCGGTTTGGGCACAGGTTGGCTGGTCTACCAGAATCCCGTAAACACATTGAAGATGATGATCACGGCGGTGAAGAACGATCCCGGTGCGATTGAAAAGCTCTTCGGGGCTGCCGCCTTCAAGACGATTTTTATCGCCCCCGGTTCGGTGCCGGGTAAGGAGGCTGAAGGCAAGACGATGAAGGAACAGATTGTTGAATATGTTCAACTTCTGCCGGCCTTTGACACCTTGGTGAAGTATCTGAACTTCAGTGTCAGCACGATGTCGACGGAACGCGAAGGCATTCTGTTTCGCAATTTCACCCCGGAACCCGCCCGTCGGTGATGGTCAGGGAATCCGCATCGTGAGTCCGCCGTCGATGGTGACCGTGTCGCCGCAGATGTAGTCGTTTACCACCAGCTCCGCGATGAGGCTGGCGACCTGCTCAACGGTGCCTTCCCTCTTGAGGGGGATCCGATTCTCCAGATTGTTGCGGTAGACCGACTCGGGCATTTCCTTGTGGAAACGGGTGCGGATGACTCCCGGGGCGACGCAGTTTACGCGAATGTTGTCGGCGGCCAGTTCCCGCGCCAGCGCGCGGGTGAGGTGGGGGATCGCGCCTTTCACCGTCTGGTAGCCGATGTGGGTCGGCACGGCCAGTTTGCCGGCGGTGGAGGAAATGGTGATGATCGCGCCCTCTCCGTTCTTTTTCATGTGGGGGGCGGCGGCTCGAACAAGGTGAAAAATCGCGTGCACGTGGGTGTCAAATCCCTTCATCCATTCCTCCGGGGTGACCTCGAATAGTCCGCCCGCCACCAGGCCTCCGGCCGCGTGCACGAGCACATCCAGTCTGCCCAGATCGTTGACCGTGGACGCGACCGTCGACGCCGCCTGGGCGGGATCGGACACGTCCGCTGCCACGACGATGCATCGGCGTCCGTGCCCTTCGATTGCCGTCTTCACCTCGTTCGCCTCGGCGTCAAGAGTTCGCCCGTTGATGGCAATGTTGGCACCGCGTCTCGCGAGTTCGATTGCCGTCGCCGCGCCGATGCCCTTTGTGCCGCCGGTGATGAGCGCGACCTTGTTGATGAGTTCCATGTGCTGTTTGTTACTTGAGCCCTCGAAGATATGCAATCAGGTCCGCGAGCTGGGTTTCCCGCATCGTTTGCTCCAAGCCGGAGGGCATGAGCGAAAGCGCTGACGGGCGAATGCCCCCGTTTCGGACTCGCCGTCATCAAGTTCAATGCGATGAGATTCAAAATCCCGCGCGAGGCTGGCACCCGGAAAAAGAATGGCCTCCAACAAGTCGCGCCGTTCACGGATACGGCCGATTCGGGAAAGATCCGGACCGACTTGTCCTCCGGTCCCGTCGACCCGATGGCAGACGGCATAGAGCGAGGTCTGCGATTCGAATACGAGCTTTCCTTTGACCGGATCGCCGGGGTCGATCCGGGAGGGATGGCATCAAGGCGGCTTGCCCGGTCTTGGTCGGCGGCCAGCAGGGGGTCGAACCACGCGGCGGCGGATTTCACCTCCGGAGGGTAGCGGGTCAGAAGGCGTTTCAATTCCGGTGGTGCGATCGCTCCGAGACCGGGCGCGGATTCCTCGCCGTTGACCAGTTCAAGGCCGACGTCCGGGTTTGGTTGCGCTCACAGGCGGGTGTGATCTCCGGGAGTTCGAGCGGCCCCTCAACCAATTCCGCGACGAAACCGGCGGACAGATCGAATTGTGCGGGAACGAAATCCGGGCGAATCGCGCCGTTGATCGACGTCTCGATGAACAGCAACAACAGGGCGGGAAGGAACTTGGAAGACATGGGTTCCCTGCGGTTTCCGGCATGCGCCTCGTCTCGTCAAGCCGCTGCGGCGTTTGTGGTTTCCGATCAGCGGCCGGGAATCGGGATGTCCACCGCGAGCGCCTTCAGGCCTGCTTCCCAATACCCGTCAGTGACGAGCATGCCGCGCAGGCGGGGTAATCGGTCTCCCGTGTGTTCTTCCTGATGCAGCGTGATTCGCAGGGCGTTGTTGCTTCGGTGGACGGCCTGGCCCTTGTCGGAACTGACCTGCCGATCGTAATCGAAGAAGCGGGCGGAGGTCGGCAGGCGGGCCAAACCAGACCGGGGCGAAATCCGCAGTTCGTAACGTTCTGATTCCGTTGAAACAGACACGTGCCACCGGTCGCTGCTTCGAGGCTGCGCCGCCAGCGTCCGCGAGATGGCGGCGTGCGCGCTTGTGTTGGTCCGGGTGGCCTCCGTGATGGGGAGGGTGATGGAAAGCGTTTCGTTGTCAGGAAAACACGCTTCGCCGCAGCACATCCAGTTTGCGGCTAGGGTGAACGTGCTTGCCGTGCCCGGAACGGCGTTCGTCGGCACCATGATCTCGGTGGTGAGGAGCGCCTCGTCGTGATAGCCCCAGATTGTGTAGGCGGCCATTTTCCCCGATTCCGGGATCGGCCATAGCAGGTCGCCCGCTGTGAATCCGGGTGGCAGTTTCCAGGACGCCTGCATCGGCATGCCGACCGTTCCGGGATTTCGCCAGTAGCTGTGGTAGCCCGGAGCGATTCGTTGGCGGATACCGAGATGGAAACGCTGGCCGGGTTGAATTGAGTCGAATTCTGAAATCAACTCCATCCGCAGGGGACGGAAGCGCGGTTCCTCCGCAAGGGGGGCGTCGGCGGTGATCATGGACAGGATGATCAGTAGAAATCTGAAGGTCATTGGACGGGTTCGGACGAAGGTGGATGAATTCGGCTTCAGTTGCCAATCGAACTGTGTTCAAGAAGTCATGATGCAGCGGTGGCGTCGACTCTCAAATCGGGTTTGGCATGTCCTGAATGGGCTCCTAATCGTCTGGCTAAATCGGCCCTGCTCGGCTACGTTCCCGCCTCGTTTGGCGGGACTGGGCAACAAACGGAGATCTGAAAATTGTGCCGATCAGAGATCTTCATAACCGTTGGTTGCAGTCAGTCCCGGATTTTGTGCCATCGTTCCGCGCTCATCATGAAGAAATCACTCACACTGCTCGCATCCTGCCTGACCGCCCTGTTGATCCTGTC
>JADHOF010000103.1 GCA_016779125.1 Verrucomicrobiia bacterium
GAATCGGAGGCCTTTCGCGCCTTCAATCCCGGCGAGGAAATCCCCGCCGGGCATCCCTTCGCGCGTCGCCACAATCTGGCCGGCACGACGAGCGCGGATCAGCTCCCCGAGAAGTACTACATTCTCGACATGTTCCCGTATCCCTCCGGCTCCGGACTGCATGTCGGACACCCGGAAGGCTACACGGCCACCGACATCCTTGCCCGCTATCGCCGCGCCAGGGGACGCCACGTGCTGCATCCGATGGGCTGGGACGCTTTCGGACTGCCGGCCGAACAGTTCGCCGTTCAGACCGGGCAACATCCCCGCGTTTCCACGGAGCAGAACGTCAGCAATTTCAAACGGCAGATCAAATCCCTCGGGTTCAGCTATGATTGGTCCCGCGAGGTCAACACCACGGACGTCCACTATTTCAAATGGACGCAATGGATCTTTCTTCAGCTCTACAACTCGTGGTTCAACCGGGACACGAACAAGGCCGAGTCGATCGACCTGCTGCCCATCCCGCCCGAACTCACCACCGAGAAGGCACGCCGCGAATACCGCGACTCCAAACGCCTCGCCTTCGTCAGCCACGCGCCCGTCTGGTGGTGCGAGGCGCTCGGCACCGTGCTGGCGAATGAAGAGGTCATCGACGGCCGGAGCGAACGCGGCAACCACCCGGTTGTCCGCAAGCCCATGCGCCAATGGATGCTCCGCATCACCGAGTACGCCGAACGTCTGCTGAACGATCTGAACGACATCGACTGGAGCCATTCGCTGAAGGAAATGCAGCGAAACTGGATTGGCCGCAGCGAAGGGGCGGAGGTCGATTTCGAGATCGCCGACTACCGCGACGAATCCGGCGAACCGGTCAAACTCCGCGTCTTCACCACCCGACCGGACACGCTTTTCGGCGCAACCTACATGGTCATGGCACCCGAGCACGCGCTCGTGGGCAGGATCACTTCCTCCGATCAACGCGAGCCGGTCGCGACCTACACCGAGGCCGTCAGCAAGAAGAGCGATCTGGAACGCACGGAACTCGCCAAGGAAAAGACCGGCGTCTTCACCGGCGCCCACGCAATCAACCCGGTCAACGGCAAACGCATCCCGATCTGGATCGCCGACTACGTGCTGGCGAGCTACGGCACCGGCGCGATCATGGCCGTGCCGGCGCACGACTCCCGCGATTTCGAATTCGCGCAGACCTTCGACCTGCCCGTCATCCAGGTGGTGCAACCTCCCGATGCGGCCACGCCCTGGCAGGGCTTCACGGATCACGGCACCGCCGTCAATTCATCGAACGAAACGATCTCGCTCGACGGGCTTTCCACACCGGATGCGAAGGCGAAGATCAGTGATTGGTTGAAGGAACACGGCCTCGGCGAAAAGACCATCAACTACAAGCTCCGCGACTGGCTCTTCAGCCGTCAACGCTACTGGGGCGAACCCTTCCCCATCGTCTGGAAGACGGACGCGGACGGCAACAACCACCACGAAGCCCTGCCCGAGAGCGATCTGCCCGTCGTGCCGCCGCCCTTGGACGACTACAAGCCCACCTCCACGGGGGAACCTCCGCTCGCACGCGCCACGGACTGGGTCAGACGCCCCGACGGATCCGTCCGCGAGACGAACACAATGCCACAATGGGCGGGCAGTTGCTGGTACTACCTCCGCTATCTCGACGCCACGGGCGAAAAAGCGTTCGCTGCTGAAGACATCGAGTCGTATTGGATGCGGGGCGGCCAGGAAGCCAAGCCCGGCGTGGATCTCTACGTCGGCGGCACCGAGCACGCCGTGCTGCACCTGCTCTACGCCCGCTTCTGGCACAAGTTCCTCTTCGACCTCGGCCGCGTTTCCACACCGGAGCCCTTTTACAAGCTGGTCAATCAGGGAATCATCCTCGGCGAGGACAACCAGAAGATGTCCAAGAGTCGCGGCAATGTCGTCAATCCCGACGCGGTCGTCAGCGAATTCGGCGCGGACGCCTTCCGCCTCTACGAGATGTTCATGGGACCGCTGGAGATGATGAAGCCGTGGAACACCAGCGGCGTCGAGGGGGTCTATCGATTCCTCGGCCGCGTCTGGCGCCTCGCGGTCGATGACGAAAGCTTCCGCGAATTCGAGCAGGCGCAGACAATTCAGGCCGACAAGGCCAATCTGGCTTCCATCAAGCTCGGATCGAAGGTGCGGGACGCCGAACCCGACGCGGCCCAGTTGAAGGCCTTGCACGCCGCGATCAAGAAGGTCAGCGACGATCTGGAACACCTGCGCTTCAACACCGCGATCTCCGCCATGATGGTGTTCATCAACGAGGCCAATGGCTGGGAAACCGTGCCGACCCGCGTGTTGAAAACCTTCCTGATCCTGCTCCAACCCTTCGCGCCGCATCTGGCCGAGGAGTTGTGGGAAAAGTGTGCGACTCGGGACGAGCTGCCTCTCGCCTATCAACCCTGGCCGACCCACGACGAATCCGTGCTGATTGAGGACGAGATCGAGATCCCCGTGCAGGTGAACGGCAAACTCCGGGATCGGATTCGCATCGCCGCCAACGCGACGCCCGAGGAGATCGAGGAAGCCGCCCTCGCCAGCGAAAAGGTCCAGTCCTTCATCGGCGACAAGACCATCCGAAAGATCATCATTCCCAAAGGCAAACTGGTGAACATCGCGGTCGGCTGACACCGACACCGCCTAACAACTCGTCAAAACGGCAAATCGCGTGTAAGTGTGTGATGAAATGGCTCACGAAACAGGAACTCAACATTGCCCTGGCAATCGCCTTCCTGTTTTTCGTGGGGCTCGCGGTAAAGGCATACCGCACCGCGCAAACCGACGCCCAACCAATCCCTGAACAGCGGCAATGAATTCCACCATCAACGTCGAGGAGACTCTGGATCGCATCGTTGACAACGATCCGCGCTACCATCGCGACGCCTACTACTTCGTCCGCGACGCCCTCGACGTCGCCCAAAAGAAGTTCGGGTCCAAGAAGAGCGAGCCCCAGCACGTGAGCGGACAACAGCTCCTCGCCGGAATCCGTGAGCACGCCCTCGACGAGTTCGGTCCGATGGCGATCACCGTTCTGGACGAATGGGGCATCACCCGCTGCGAAGACTTCGGCGAACTGGTCTTCAACATGGTCGAACAAAGCCTCCTCGGCAAAACCGACGACGACACCCGCGACGACTTCAAGGCCGGCTACGATTTCACGGAAGCCTTCCGCAAACCCTACCTCCCCAAGAAAGCGATCGCGAAAAATACGGGCGATCGCGAAAACTCGACTCAATCCGAGCCCGCGCAGAGCTGAACGAGCCCGCCCCCCGCCGAGGTCCTCCCACAAATCCCCAGCGCCGACCGGAGTCGAAAGCATCAGGCGACGTCGGTCCACTTCGGGAAAACTCGGCACCAGTGAACCAATCGACTCTTCAACCCATTTCATGGCAACCAAACCCGCCGACATCCCCGCCTGCCCGCCCGGCGTCACCCTCACCACACTCGACAACGGCCTGACGATCATCGTCGCCGAAGACCACTCCGCCCCCGTGGTTTCCGCCCAGGCCTGGGCCATGACCGGAGCGATTCACGAGGATCGCTGGCTCGGCGCGGGCCTTTCGCACGTGCTGGAGCACATGCTCTTCAAGGGCACCGAACGTCGCAAGCCGGGCCAGATCGACCAGGAGGTTCATGACGCCGGCGGCTACATGAACGCCTACACCAGCTTCGACCGCACGGTCTACCATATCGATGTCCCAAACGACGGCGCGGCCGTCGCCATCGACATCCTGTGCGACATCATGCGCAACGCCTCCCTGCCGGAGGAGGAACTTGCCAAGGAGATGGAGGTCATCCACCGCGAGATGGACATGAACCAGGACGACCCGGGTCGTCGCTCCGGTCGCCGCCTCTTCGAGACCGCCTACACCAGGAGCCCCTATCGTTTCCCCATCATCGGCTACGCCGACATCTTTGACCGCCTGACCCGCGAGGACATCTTCGCCTACTACCGCGAGCGCTATCAGCCAAACAACGTCTTCTTTGTCGTCGCCGGCGACATCACCGCCGAGGCGGCGATCCAACAGATCTCCGAAGCCTACGCGGACGCGCCTGCGGCGGCCATGCAGCCGCTGATCCTGCCGACGGAGCCCAGCCAGGCGGCCGAGCGCGAGCGTATCGAGGAAGCCCCGGTCGAACTCGGCCATCTCCACATCAGCTGGCACATCCCGGATGTCCGGCACAAAGACATCCCGGTGCTGGACGTCCTCTCAACCCTGCTCGGCAGCGGACGCAGCTCCCGGCTTTATCGCGAGGTGCGTGAAAAGCTGGCATTCGTTCACACGGCGGACGCGTGGACCTACAACCCCGGTCTGCCGGGCCTCTTCGGCATGAGCGCCGTGATGGACGCCCAAGATTTCAAGGCAACCCGGGACGCCCTGCTGGCCGAGCTGGAAAAACTTCGCGTCAAGGGGCCGACCAAGGCCGAGGTCGCCAAGGCGGTCAAACAGACCGTCGCACACACGCTCGCCGCGAAAAAGACGATGTCCGGCCAGGCCCAGGATCTGGGCGGCAACTGGCTCTCCGCCGGCGATCTCAATTTCTCCGCCCGCTTCCTGGAGCGCGTCAAGGCCGTCACCCCGGCGGACATCCTTCGCGTCGCGCAGGAGTATCTGACCACCGACAACCGCACGCTCTACGCGCTGCTGCCGAACGGCACCGCGCCAAAGCCGGTTGTCACCGTCACCGCCGCCGCCGACAAACCCGCCACGCGGATCCAGTTTCCGAACGGCCTTCGCCTGCTGGTGAAGGAGGACAAACGGCTGCCCTTCGTCCAATTCCGCGCGGTGCTCAACGGCGGCGTCCTGGCTGAATCGCCCGCCGACAACGGAGCTGCGGGTCTGATGACCAAATTGCTGCTGAAGGGCACAAAGTCACGCAAGGCCGATCAGATCGCCGACGAGATCGAGTCCGTCGGCGGCCATCTCGACACCTACTCCGGCAACAACAGCTTCGGCGTCTCGTCCGAGGTGCTTGCGGAGGATTTCGACACCGGCCTCGGCCTTCTCGCAGACGTCCTGCAAAACCCGACCTTCCCTCCCGACGCCCTCGAAAGGGAGCGCACGCTCCAGCTCGCCTCCATCAAGGCGCAGCGCGACGAGTTGCTGCCCAACTGCTTCAAGCTGATGCGACGCGGACTCTTCGGCCCGAACGGCTACGGCCTGGACAATCTCGGCACGGAGGAAAGCGTTGCACGCCTCAAGGCAACGGACCTGGCGCACCTGCACTCCCAGCTCGCCGCCCCGAACAATTGCGTGCTCGCCGTCTACGGAGACGTCACCGCGACCACCGTTGAAGCCGCCGTCTCCAAGGCCTTCGCCAAATGGAACACCTCGGCCACCCCCCGGGCGCTCTACAAGGATCCCTACGGCGGCATCTCCAATCGCAAACGCATCATCGAGCGCCGCGACAAAAAGCAGGCGGTTCTCGTCATCGGTTTCCCCAGCACCACGCTGGACCACCCGGACCGGCATGCGCTGGAACTCATTCAGGAAGCCTGCAGCGATCTCGGCTCGCGCCTCTTCATGCGGGTGCGCGAAAAGCTCGGCCTCGCCTACTACGTCGGTGCCCAGAATTTTCTCGGCGTCGCCCCCGGCTACTTCGCCTTCTACTGCGGCACCGCGCCGGAAAAGGTCGATCAGGTCGAGAAGGAACTCCTGGACGAAGCCTCCGTCCTCCAAAAGTCCGGCCTGAGCGTGGAGGAATTGAAACGCGCCAAGGCCAAGGTCATCGGCCAGCGCAAGATCGCGCGGCAGGAGCTCGGCAGCTTCGCCATGAGCAACGCCCTCGACGAGCTTTACGGGCTCGGCTTCAACAAGCATGAGAAGGAGGACGAGCTCTTCAACGCTGTCAGCCTCAAGGATGTCCAACGCGTCGCGCAGCTCTATCTCAATCCCGAAAAATGCGTCGTCGCCGTTCTCCGGCCGTGATTCCACATTCCCGCCTCAAATGCTGTACTCGATGAGGGCCTCGTCGGGCGGCGCGAGTGCCGGAAGATTCAAAAGACTCCGGGCGATCGCGTGGGCCTGACCGCGCAGCTCCGGCACGGCGATGGTCTCCCAGAGCATGCCTTTGAGCAGGGGTCCCATGGCGTAGAGCCATGAAGACGGATTCCCGTCCCGATCAATGACCCGGAAATCGTCCGCAGCCCGGAGACCCATGTCGAGTTCGTCGGTCGACGCGAGTCCGCTTTCCAGCAGCGTGCGGTAGAGCGGCACACCCGTTTCGCTGAAGCGGGCGTGAGGCCCGGTGCAATTGATGACGCGGTCGCCGGTCAGTTTGAAAACACCGCCGTCGCCCCCGCTCACGCCCACCACCAAACCGGCTTCGGTCCCGACAAGATTCTCAATCCTGCCGGAACGAAGCTCCAGACGGCCGGACTCGATGGCATCTCTGACAGTGCGATGCACCTGCGGCGCGATCCGGTGCCGCATGATGTTCCAACGGGCGGCGTAATCCCTTAGAAAAATCCGCCTGTCCGCAGCCGAGAGGCCACGCCAGAGGCGTTGCGTGTGCGGACGCAGCTTGTCCACCGCGATGCAGGGGTTCCGTCCCTCCGCCCGAAGTCGCGCGCAACGTTCCTCCACCAGACCGACCAAAGCCGTCAGGCCGAGCGTTTCCGCACCGTCAGGCAAATAGTCCGGATATTCCGCGCCGTGAAAATGCGAAAGCGGCAGCCCGCCACTTCGGGAAACGGCGGTGATGTGTCCTTCCCATTTCAACGCGGTCAACGTGAGCACCGCGTCCACCATCGTGAGCCCCGTTCCCAGCAGCACGATGTGGCCATCGGCGGCCGGCAGATCGCGATGCCATTCCGCCCAGGGATTGCCCCACCAGCGCCCGTCGTCGCTCAGGTTTTCCGCTCCGGGGAAGGGCGCGGGCGGGCTATGGCCGGTCGCGATCACGACCGCGTCCGCCACCAACGCTTCGCCCCTGTCGAGCCGGACACGGGCACCCCCGCCGGCATCCGCCTCGAGCTTCGTGACATCGGCATCAACCGTCCTCACCAATACATCCGACTTTTCGGCAATTGGGCGGAGCGAAGATTCAAAGAGCGAGCGGACATAATCACCGTACACCCGCCGCGAAACAAAGGTCTCCCGCAGCTCCTCCACGGGCAGGTCCGAAAAATCGCAGCGCGTCCCCAGCCACTCGACGAAATGCGTCGGCCGGTCCGGCAACGCGGACATGTTGCGCGCGGCGACGTTCAGCAAATGCTCCGGTCGAGACGTTCCGTAGGCCACGCCGCGACCCGGTTCCCCACCCCGATTCACCACCGTGACAGACAGCGGCTGCCGGGCGAAACGGGCGAGATTCACAGCCACCATCGCGCCACTGAAGCCACCACCGACGATCACAACGTGGCGGGCTGTTGCTCCGGTGTTCACGACGGTGAATGACTCAGACCTCAGGGGTGAAGGAATGGGTCTGCATCACCGCGAGCGAGGCGACCACCTTGCGCTTGCCGGTGAAGGGCTGCCGCGCGTGCATCGCGACCCGGTTGTCCACCACCACGAAGTCACCGACCTGCCACGGCGCAGTAAATGTCAGTTCGTCAGCCAGTCGTATCGCCTCCCCCACCGCTTCGGCGTCCAGCTCCGAACCGTCACCGTGGCGGATGGATTTCGATGGATCGTTTCGAACGTCCTTCCAGCCCCGATACGCGGCGATGAGCTGGTTGAAAAAGGTCTTTCGACCCGGCGACACCTCCATCACGGCGGGCAGCGGAGGCGTGGTCGCGCGGAGGCATCCATCTTCCAGCCATTCCCAGGAATAGTTGAGATCCGCCAGGCGCTTCTCCGCCGCCTCGCGGGTTTCCACACCGAGCGTGTCCTTCCAACTGCGTCCGATACCCGACTTTCCGTCGCTCTCGCCCGGCATCACATTCGTGTAGCGAAGGCCTTTCTCCTCGCAGGCCCGAATGAACTCGGGTCGCGCCTCCTTCAACCAGTCATACAAGACGTCGGAGCGACACAAAGGCGACGCCCCGCCGGTCTCGGCGGCGACCTCGCAATAAAACATGATCCAGGCGGGAAAAAGCGGCGTCTGCGCCATCTCATGGTGCAGATAGATCTGCACCTCCGGCGGCGCCTCGTTGGCCGAGAATACCCGCTCCGTGCGATTCACCCGCACCGCATTGGACAACGATTTCTTGTACGGAAAGTTCTCCACGCCGAGCGAGCAGACCAACGCGTCAAAGGCCTCGACACTGTCGGCCGGAAAACCGCGAAACAGCACCGCACCGTGCCGGCTCGCGGTGGCGAGCAATTCCTCGCTGTTGTCCGCGATCCAGGCGCGGGCCTCCTCAAGGGTGGCGTCTGCCTTCCCGCAGACATACGCGACAGGAAAGGTGGTGCCGCCAAACTTCTGCTGTCCTTCGAAGGCGACGATCTTTGCGAATTCGGAATCGGTGATACTCATGTTGGACGTTTCGGTTATTCGTAGATGGGAAGGAAGGTGTTGAAGGCGCCTTCGGCGAAATGGCCCGGATCATTGAAGCGACGACCGCGGTCCAGCGCGTCAATCGCCTGCATCTCATCGGCGCTCAGCTCAAAATCAAAGATCGCGAGATTCTCCCGCAGACGCTCAACCCGCCCCGTCTTGGGCACGACGGAAGTCCCCCGCTGAACGCCCCAACGCAGCGCGATCTGCGCCGCGCTCCGCCCGTGCTTCGCGGCAATGTCCGTGACGACCGCGTTGTTCAACACCGCCTCGTCCTGCTCCGCCATGTTCAGCGAGAAATAGGACTGCGCACCCAACGGGGAAAATCCCGTGACCGCGATGCCCGTCTCCCGGCAAAAACGCACCAGCTTGGACTGCGTGAGATACGGATGCAGCTCCACCTGCAACACCGCCGGTTGAATTCGCGCGTAGTATGAAAGATCTCGCAGAAGCGAGGTGCCGAAGTTGCAGACACCGATGTTTTTCACCAGGCCGTCCTCGACCAGCTTCTCCATGGCGCCCCAGGTCTCACTCACCGGCACGGGTGCCAGTTCCACCTTCGGAGACGCGGCGTTCGGATCGAAGAACCATTCCGGCGGATACCGTTCCTCGAAGGGAACGAACTTCTGCGGAATCGGAAAGTGAATGAGGTAAAGATCGAGATGATCCAGCCCCAGATCCTTCAGGCTCCGCTCGCAGGCCGGGCGCACATGCTCGGCCGCATGATACGTGTTCCAAAGTTTCGACGTGACCCAGAGGTCCTCCCGTGAGCAACGCCCGGCGGACAAAACCCGCTTCAGCCCCGCGCCCACCTCCGCCTCGTTGCCGTAATCACACGCGCAATCCAGATGACGGTAACCGGCATCCACCGCGTCACTCACCAAGCCGGCTGCGGCACCCTTATCCACCTTCCACATTCCGAGACCCACCGAAGGCAGGCGGTCTCCCGTTCTTAGTTCAATCGAAGTCATTGGTATCATCATTCGGCAGGTATCCGCCGACACTGAATTGGCCTGCACGCTAGGCTTCCGAACAAAATCCGTCCATCCGTATAAAACGGATTCATTATATCCATTTTGCGACAGACCCGACTCCTCTTACCCCCTCGACGCGCTCCCTAATCAACGCCCGTTTTTGAGGCCCAGCATGGCATCGCAAACCCTGGCGCGCGGGACTCCAGTCCCGCTTTACGCTCACAACCCCAAGCCCAAAGGAACCCCCACGCAAACGCTCCCGCGCGGACTCAATCCCGCCTCATCTCGCCGCACCCAATGGAGGTGCAAATTCGGGTTTTCTAGGACCGGCCTTTTTCCATTTTTGTTCGCTTTCTTGAGCTACGGCACGGTGATCATTCCGAGTGAATGGGTAGATCCATCAGGATCCAAATACTCCACCGAATACGAGCCTGAAGGAACCTTGTACAGATCGAGGCCACCGCAAGAGGAACTCATTCCCTTCTCGAAGACGCCCGTCACGACGGACAATCGAATGGTCGAACCCGCGCGAGTCCACCTCAGCTTCCTGACGCCAATTCCGGAATTCACGAGAGTAGGCTTCTTCGTGATCCGGCGGGTCCCCGAAACATCGCAATCCACATCAAGCCTCTTGTTCTTGAGGGTCACTTTGATGCCGCCGACGCATTCGATGAATGTCTAGCAACGTTGCTCCTGGGTCAGCCATCCGGCCAACCCGGCATCGCAAGCTGTCATGCAGACCCAGAATGCAATGAGCGTGAATCCGAGGTTCTTCATACGATTGGCGAACGCTTCAGTGAGCCCCCGGGATCTGGCGGCCGTTGGTCAAAAGTCCGAGTGATGATGTGGTTGGCGAACCGGTCAATCATGAGCGGTGTTGGTCCCGATTGGCTCGACTGCCTTGGTAGACCCTCCCGGCATATTTGTGCAAATCAATGTATAGGAAAATGTGTCTGATGACCTGTTGCCAGAACGCTGAGAAGTGGAAACTGGCTGAGCAACATGAACAGCAACGGCCCAAGAATTTCCGTCTATACTTCGGGTCACAGGAAAGCGAAAGGACTCGCCAGATTGGAGGAACCGTGGACTGAAAGGCGCTCGAGTGCCACTCAAGGCGGAGAACGAAGATCCAAGCCAACTATCGACCGGTCCTGGAGCGATGCGGATAAACTGATCCGTCGTGTTCGTAACGGCAACGACAGTCCGAACCGTGTAAGCTGTGAACTCTGGTCGGGTGTGCCCAATAGTTGCACGTCCCTCGGAAGACGGCGACTCGGCAAGTAATGGGAGAATCCAAAGGGCAAGAAGCAATGTCGATATGACGCGATGTAGTTTCATGGAATGGAGTGGAGTGTATAGGCTGGGGTCTACGTCGAAGTCCTCCTACGCCTGACCGGGGGCGCGGCTCCGACTGCAAGTTGAGGGTAGTATGGTCGTGACGGATTGAACTCGCAGCGGGCCAGGCGTTAGGAGCGACGCCTTGTTCGCCTTTGGTTTGTCCGATGCGGCTCAGAAGCTCAAGAAAGCTGCGATCCATCGCTTCAAGGTTCTGAGTCTTGCCTTTCTTCCAGTCGTGGAATGGTCGCCAGAAGCGGAACTCAATCCGAGTCCGACATGGTTGAAAAACGATTGCCATAGGATTGAACTCCTTCGATCCTCCAAAGTGGTGAAATAGCAATGTAGCAAGTGAATTCCGCCACCGCTTCCGCTGCGACCAATTCAGAATCACGACACGCTCAGAAAACCTCGGAATAAGCATGGATTCGATGTGATCCTTCCAGATCGGGCTATCGGAATAAACGTAGAGAACGTTGCGTCCACGGGAGCACCAGAGAATCCACACCAGTGCGTAGAGTGCGATTCTCGCGGTGAAATGAGCGACGATTGCAACCAACCCAAGCGCAATCAGCAATGGACTGAGGAGGATGAGCACGATCCACCCATACCAGGGAAGATCTCTCGACTGTGATTGCTGGCTCATTTTTGAGGCGAACGTCCCGGATCAGTGACCCCGCGCCAGTGATGTTCGACTTGGAACCAAGACGCAATCGCGGGGTTCACTGCATCCGGTTTGCTAGCCATTAGAATTCATGTTCGCGCACAATGAACGCTGAGGATGTCGAGTGATCGATGAAGTTGTTCTCGTCTTCCAGCAGCGCGATGGCCAATTGCTGCCCTTCCGGTGAGCCCAGAGCTTCCATCAAGTCTTGCTCCGACTCGAACCAGACCTCCGCGACACCGTCGTATTCCGGCTGCATTCCTCTCGATTCCCTGAAGCCCGCGTTCAGCGGAGTCTCCAGAGTGTGGGATTGCACATATTTCTTCGCCCGCATTGTAGTGGAATTCTTCTGGAAGAAGGGGCCGTGTTGATTCTTCCAGTAATCCAGAAACTGTTCCCTTGTCAGGTCGCTTCTGCGGCGCAGGCACATGATCAGCTTAATCATCGTTCTCCATAATTTGATTAGAATTTTCCGTTATTGTTCTTCCACGACTGAATTGGAGGCACTTCTTCAGTCGTATCCCAGTGCTCCACAATCCTTCCACCGGCAACGCGGAAGAGATCGTAAAATGAAGCGTGCTTTCCAGCAAGTGAACCCTCACAAACGCAAAGCACAAAGTTGCCCTCGGCCAACACACGATGGATGGTTTGGTAAATGCGATCCGCGGCACTCTCGGCCAGCTCCTTTCTGAGAGCGGTTAGACCATCGGACATATGCGGATTGTGCTCGGTGTAACCCGCGGGATCCACATAATGTCCCAAGCGGTCAAAATGCCGACCAATGAGAACATCTGCAACAAACGATCGCGCAAAGGCTCGATTCGACTCGGTTCGATCCAGTTCGGTGATATCCGTGGTTCCGTCGATCATGGTGTGACCGGACGGATTGGGGCTGGGGGCCTTGCTTTGGAGATTGTCCCAGTGCTCGACCGCCCGCCCGTCCTCAAAGCGAAATACTTCAAAGCCGACTTCCACCACGTTGAAATCATAGTCGGTGTGGGCAAAGACGAAGTCTCCATCCTCGAAGATTCTTACGATTTCGACTTTCGGGGAGGTTTTCGCCAACCGCTTGAAGAGTTCCGCAAGACCGATATTCCCCTCGCGAGTCAGGGGATTGTGTTGAATATACTTCTTCTCGTTGACAACCGTCACCGCCTCCGGATCGCCCGTCTCGATTCCTTTCAGCAGCGTTCTAATTCGTTCTCGGTTGTTTGGCATGATAGGAAATGGCGACTCGTTTTTTGGCTAACAAGTGATTCTATAGGTTATCGATATCATTGCTGTTGGTTCGTACCCAACGGCGATATCGGCCGTTTTTCTTCTCGTGTTCCTAAAAATGGAGCGGATAGACAGTTTCTGTTTTTGTCGGTGTTTCACGCAGACGCCGTCGCAGGGGTCCTGTTTTTTTCCAGATTCCCCCGTTCCTCATGGCGCTTTCAATACGCCTGTTTCCGGCTCGTGGCAACGTCTTGTTTCGGAGCACCGCGTTGTCCTGGTTCTTCGACAAT
>JADHOF010000003.1 GCA_016779125.1 Verrucomicrobiia bacterium
ATTGCTCGGCATTGGCTTTGCGAGACGGGTATCGTGGCTGGACGACTGAGCTGTTTCGGTCGCAGGGCATTGCCTCGACGGATCATTCGAGATTGAAAGCGGGCGATTTGGCAATCACTTCGGATGGGTTGCACGTGCTCGCTTACCTCGGGAACAATTGTTGGATCGAGGCTGATCCGGGCGTTGGTAAGGTCATTGAGGTGGGGCCAGAATCGATGGGCGAAAACCCATGGTTTCAACAGTCTGTGGTGTTTGTTCGGTGGACCTGGCTGTCCCCGCAAAATTCCGATGATCGGTGAGATGGATAGGATTGGTGTGACTTCGGTCAATAACTCGACCTGTTTGGGGTTTTCAACGGATCAGTAGGGTCTGCAGATTCGATTGAATAGCGAGACCTACTGGCGGGATTGCCGTCCTACTCGTAATCGTAACCTCGCCTATTGCCTGGGGCATTCGGAAACAAGACGGGTGATGTGATTACGAGTAGGTGGAGTGAATCTTGAACGCGGTTTGTGGGCCGTTGCCGCCTTTTTGCTGGCAAATGGATTAGGTGCGGGGTATGGCCTGCCGCCATGAATTCCCTGCTTGCCCAAGCCGATGTGGCGGCGATCAGCAACTGGCCCATCGCCGTGTTTCTGATCAGCGTCGGTTTCATCGTCGTCGCAATCACCAAGTTCCGCATGCACGCCTTTGTGGCGCTGATTCTCGCGGCATTGCTGGCGGGTTGGCTGACGGGCGGACCGGAGGGTTACATGGTCACGGCGATCGGCAGTGTGTCCTCCAGTTTTGGTGCGACGGCGGCGGGTGTCGGCATCGTGATCGCGCTGGCCGCGCTGATTGGCATGTGCCTGCTGGACAGCGGGGCGGCGGATCGGATTGTGCGGACCTTCGTCGGTGTCTTCGGCGAGGCTCGGGCGGGTTGGGCGCTTTTGGTCAGCGGCTTCGTGCTCTCCATTCCCGTGTTTTTCGACACGATGTTTTTTCTGGTGATTCCGTTGGCGCGAATGTTGGCGCTGCGGACGGGCAAGAATTACCTGTTTTACGTGATGTGCATCGGAGCGGGGGGGGCGATCACGCACTCGATCGTGCCGCCGACGCCGGGACCGTTGCTGGTCGGCAACGAGCTGAATCTTCAGCTCGGCATGATCATCGGCGCGGGCATTCTGGCCGGATTGCCGCCGGCGATCCTCGCGATGTATTACGCCAAGTGGCTCGACAAGCGGAATCCAATCCCGGTGCGCGCGGCGGACGGAACCACGGACGAGGAAATGAAGGCCGCCGCGAACCGCCCGGAGAGCGAGTTGCCGTCCTTTGTCGCCTCGATCATGCCGATCGTGCTGCCGGTGCTGCTGCTGGGCGCGTTTTCATTCGTGGACATGATCGAGGAGATCAAGCTGCGGGATGACGCGAAGATCGTCGCCGCGGTCACCGCCCAGGTGAGCGCGACGCTGCCGGGTGATGCCGCGGACGCCGACAAGGCGCGCGCGATCAAGAAGGCGGTCGAGGCCGAGATCGACAAGCCGGTGCATCACTCGAAGCTGCACGCGGTCACGAAGTTTCTCGGCGACAAGATCATCGCCCTGGGACTTGGCGCCCTGCTTTCGATGTTGCTGCTGATGCGTCAGGCAAAGCTCACGTGGCAGGACATCGGCGACCGGTGCGGGAAACCTTTGGAGACGGCGGGCGTGATCATCCTGATCACGAGTGCGGGCGGTGCCTTTGGCAAGATGATCAAGTTGACGGGCATTGCGGATGTGATGCAGCACTATGGCGAGGAGTACAAGATCAACTACATCCTTCTGGCCTGGGTTGTGACGGCGCTGGTCCGGATCGCGCAGGGCTCGGCCACGGTGTCGATGATCACGGGCGTGGGTCTGATGGCGGGGCTGCTGCAGACCGTCGATCTGCCGTATCACGTGGTCTACATCTATCTGGCGATCGGCTTCGGCTCGATCACCTGCTCGTGGATGAACGACTCGGGTTTCTGGATTGTCGGCCGCTTGAGCGGATTCACGGAGCGGGAGACGCTGAAGACGTGGACCCCGATGCTGACGTTGATCGCGGTGGTCGGCCTGCTGGAAACGCTGCTTGTCTCGATGATCGTGCCGCTGAAGTAGCGCTCGCGTCTTCCCGATCCCGAAGCGTCCTGTATGAGCGTCGAGTTGCCTCCATTGCCGGTCGGCGATGTACCCAAAAAGAAGCGTGCGAACGGCTGTCTGATCGCCGTCCTGGCCGCGATCTTGGTCGGCGTGCTGACCTTCGTCGTCGGAGGTTACTACGCGATGATGTATTCGGGGTTCCCGCTGAGTGTGTTCGCTTCCTCGATCAACTCCAGCGGAGCGGCACGCGTGGACGGGTTGAAGGGCACCCTGGCCACCGGGGTGAAGTTCGACGAGTTCCGGGTTTTCAAGACGGGGGCCGGCGACAGCTACATCCGGGACTTCAGTTTCAAGTTCAACGGCATGCCGGATATCTCCGGAACGGCGAGTTGCATCATCGACGAGTTTCATGTCGGCCGGATCTATCTCTCGTTGCCGGACGGCGCATCGGGCGGCGGCGTTCCTGATCCGGAGATTGATCCCGAGTTGAAGAAGGAATTCAGGGCTCAACAAGGCGGCGTGTTGAAACGTTTTGAGCTGAAGTCCTTTCGAATTGACGAGATTGTTGTCCAGGACGCCGCCGGCGAGCGGACCGTTGGCTCGATGAAACTCGGGGGATTGGTGGTCGAGAACGATGCTCTCCGGCTTGATGCGTTCGAACTGCTCAGCGATCACATGGAGGCGGGTCTGGAATCAGCACCGGAGACCAACCGCTTTCGCCAGCAGATCCGGGGCCTGGTGCGGACCTCGCTGCACACGAACGTGCTCAGGGATTTGCCCTTCACGATCCTGTTTGGTGGTGCGACCAACGCGGGCGCGATGCGGGTCGAAATGTTCGGTGGTGAACTCATCGCCACGGTGGAGAAGGACGGGACCAGCACGGCCGAGTTTGACAAGTTCAGTCCGGGCAAATGGATGGGCGGCTTTGCCCGCACCGCGCCTTCGGGCATGTCTTTCTCCGTGGCTGCGAACCGTTCCGGGAAGCGCTCCAAGGTCACGCCGGGGACTTTGACGCTCGGTGCCAAGACGTGGCGTGTGCCGCAGCAGGAGCTGGATCACGAAGCGCACGGGGGAGGCCGTTTGCTGGCTGAGACGACTTCGGGCGACCACACGATCGCGGTGCAGATATCCGATCCCGCCGGGGCAGGTGGATTTCGATATCACTTCAAGTGCGAGGCGCTGGCAGGAGAGGAACTTCTCGCGCATGCCTTGTTCGGCCGGGCGAAGGACGAGCTGGACGACGGGCAGCTTGAAGTGTTCAACGACTTCCTGGAGCCAGCCGGGCTGGCCGCATCGGAACTGCTGTCCACACCGGCCCTTCGGTGACATTGCTTGTTCGGCGGGCGCGGGAGGATACGATGCCCTCCATGAAATTTCGGATTGTCGCGCTGCTGGGTCTGTTGGTTTCAATCTCCGTCGGCTTTGGCGAATGGAAGGCCTCCGTCGCCAGTGTGAACATCACCCCGACCAACGCCATGTGGATGGCCGGCTACGCGTCACGGCAGGGTCCGGGTGAGGGAAAGACGACGGATCTCTTTGCGAAGGTGCTCGTGTTGGAGGACGCGAGGGGAACGCGGCTGGCTGTCGTCACGCTTGATCTCATTGGTGTGCCGGCCGATCTGCGACTTGAATGGGAAACGGCGTTTCGATCCTTGGGGATTCCGCCCGCGAATCTGGTGATCAACGCTTCGCACACACACAGCGGCCCGATGATCCGACTGGTGCCCGCGTTTACAAAGGATGGAGCCGAGCGGGCCGCCTACGATCGTGTGCCCGCAGACCGGGAGGCGGAGTTTGTCGCCGCGACGAAAGCCTATCGTGCGCGGGTGAGCGCGGGCGTGCTGGGCGCGGCGCGGGATTGTTTGGAACGGCTGGAGGCCTCGGAGTTGCTCTTCAGTCAGGCACGATGCGGCTTCGCGATGAACCGCCGCCTGCCAACAGATCGCGGATTCATCAACAGCCCGAACCCCGACGGGCCGGTGGATCATGCCGTGCCCGTCCTGCAGGTGCGGGATGCAAAAGGGAAGGCCAAGGCGATCGTCTTCGGCTACGCCTGCCACAACACCGTCCTCGGTTTCATGAGCTATTCCGGCGACTACGCCGGATGGGCGCAACGTTATGTGGAGGAGGATCAACCGGGTGCGGTCGCGATGTTTGTGACCGGATGCGGCGGGGATCAAAATCCATACCCTCGTCGCAACGCGATCTGGGCGGAACGTCACGGGCGCAGTCTCGCCGATGCCGTGGCCGCCGGGTTGGAGGCCAATCCGAAACGCGTGGGAGACTCGCTTCGCACCGCGTTCGAAAGGGTCGATATCGCCTACGCACCCGCTCCGCCTCGCGTTGAGCTGGAGGCCCGGGCCAAGTCCAAGGACCGTTACGACAAGCGGCACGCGGAACTGCTGCTGGAGTATCTCGACGCGCGCGGAAGCCTGCCGACAAGGTATCCCTATCCGGTGCAAGCCATCCGCTTCGGAAACGAACTCACGCTGGTCACACTCGGTGGCGAGGTGGTGGTTGACTATTCGCTTCGGCTCAAGGGCGAACTTACGGGCACGCCGCTTTGGGTCGCCGGTTATTCCAACGATGTCATGGGATATATCCCGAGCCTGCGGGTGCTGCGTGAGGGTGGATACGAGGGCGGCGGCGCGATGCGATATGTCCGCGCGGTGCCGCATCCCGGCCCGTGGGCCGAGAGCGTTGAGGAAACCATTGTCGGGCGCGTTCGCGAACTCTATCGCGCGGTCTCGAAGTGAGCGCCGCCCCCCCCGGATCAGGGGGGCGGCGTAAGGGCCGGTTCAGAAGGCGTATTGCCAGCCGGCGGTCATGGTCCAGTCGGTCTGCAACTGGGGGCCGTCGAGGTATTGTTGCAAGGGCATGCCCGCCTCCAGGCCGATGCGGTGACCTTTCAGCCAACCGCTGCCGATCTGGATGTTCGCGCCGAACAGGATGTCCATGCGCGTGCCGCCTCGGCGGTTCGGGTCCATGGTTTCCACCGGGAACCCGAGCGGTCCCACCGTGGGCAGCCGGGGGTCGCGGCCGTCGATGTTGCCCCAGGCAAGACCCCGAAGACGGACGGAACTGCTGACCCAGGAATTGATTCGTCGAGAGATCCAGGTCGAGGCCTCGATTTGATCGCCCAGGCTGTAGTTGTGCCGGTTGCGACCCAGGCGAAGGGTTGCCACCGATTGGGCTCCCCATGACCAGTCCTCATTCTGGCCCAGCCAGGTCAGGCCGGGACGAAGATCGATCGTGCCGGAGCCCAGCTGCATCGGATAGGGCAGCACCACCTCCTGAAAGGTCGGGCTGCCCGGGCTTGGAGCGAAATCGCGCTCGGAGATCGAACCCAAGGGCAGGCTGAAGCCGAGATTCAAGTGCAGGGAGTTGTGTTCGTTTTCGAAGATGCGGGTCAAGGCGCTGAGCGTCAGATCACCGGGGCCCGAGGACGTGGTTCGAAAATTGGAGCCGGCGGGGCCGGACACGCCGAGCACGTTCACGTGGTCCATGCGGATGTCCTTGATCGGAAGCATTCCCATGAGGGTGACGCGATCTGTCAGGGCGTACATTCCGCCGAGCATGTGCATCTGCATGTACATCCTGGTCGGCACGATCGGGAAGCCAAGGCCGCCGCCGGTGCCGATTTGGGAAACGGAAAGCTCGGTGTCACCCATCCGGTTTCCGTCCATGCTCATGAACATGTAACGGTAGGAGGCCATGAATTCCCCTTGTCCGTGTTGGTGATCCCCCATCACGCCGATCGGGGCGCGGCTTTCCGGATGATCGCAATCGCAGTCGTCGTGCTTGTGGGAGGCGTGGTTGTGACCGGCGTGCTCGTTGGTGGCGGCGGGTGTGCAGGGCAGGACTGAAAGGAATCCGAGAGCCAAAAATGTTCTGAAGAGTTTCATGCTGACGTGTTTTTTCTGATACGTGTTTAAGTCTGAACGAATGGATGAAGGCCCACGTCTGGCGACATGGGTTCGCTGAAGTTGAGGGAGACGACGACCCTGCCCGGCGGTGATCCGCAGGGAAATGGGCCGTTGTTTGGCGGGTCAGGCCAAGGGGGGAGGAGACGGGGGAGATGCGGCGTCGATGCCGGCTTGCGATGGGGGCTTCCGGATCGAAAAGGTCAGAGAATCCGGGGCGAAAACCTGCGCGGGGGGCATGTCGATCAGCAGATCGAGCTTGCCGTTTTGAAAATGGCGACCCTTCTCCTGATCCTGCTTCTGTCCGGCCTCAACAAAGCGGCACAGCTCGCACTGGTTCTTGCCGTCGAAGGTCTTCGAGATGGAGCTGCTGAAGGAGGTTTCCGCAGAGTAATCCACGATCATTCCGACCCACGCGACGGTCTGAAGCACGGTCCAATGGAGTCCCAGGGAAAGGACCATGGCCGTGATCACCAGCGCTTTTGCGAGCCGTCTTGTCATCAATATGCCGGTGTTTAGCGTCCGAGACTTTCGCGGTCCATGAAAATCATTTCTCTCCCCCGACCGCGTCCTGGATTCGGCGCAGTCCGTGGGCCGCCATTTTTTCGCGAAGGCCGGAGACGATTTCCTGAATCACGCCCGGCCCCCTGTAGACGAGGCTGGAATAGATCTGCACCAGTGACGCGCCCGCGAGGATCTTTTCCCAGGCGTCATCCGAGTTGAAGATGCCGCCGACGCCGATGATCGGCGCACGCCCCTTGGTCTGGCGATAAAGGTGCCGGATGACCTCCGTGCTGCGACGGGCGAGGGGACTGCCGCTGAGGCCTCCGGTTTCGGCGTAGGCATCGCGGCATTGGGGATCGTCGCTTGCCGGCCGCTCGATGGTGGTGTTGGTGGCGACGAAGCCGGCGACTTTTCGCGAGTCGTGGAGGCTGACGATATCGTCGAGGGCCTCGAAGGTGAGATCCGGTGCGACCTTCACCAGAATCGGGCGCGGGGTGTCGCCCTGATTCGCCTCGTAAAGCCGGTTCAAGATGCGGTCCAGCTCTTCCTTGCCCTGCAGCTTCCGCAGGTTGGGCGTGTTGGGGGAGCTGACGTTGACGACGAAGAAGTCGGCGTAGTTGCGCAGGGCCTTGAAGGAGTTGGCGTAATCTTCGGCCGCGGATTCCAAGGGGGTGATCTTGGATTTGCCGAGATTCATGCCGACCGGATGTTTGGGCCAGTGGCCGTTGACGCGCCATTCCGCGAGCCGTCGGCTGAGCGTGGCCGCGCCGGGATTGTTGAATCCCATGCGGTTCACCAGAGCCTGATCGGCCACGGCGCGGAACATGCGTGGCTGCGGATTTCCGGGCTGGTCGTGCCAGGTCACGCCGCCCAGCTCGCAGAAGCCGAATCCCATCGCCTCCCACGCCGGGACGGCCCGCGCGTGTTTGTCCATGCCGGCGGCCAATCCCAATGGATTCGGGAAATCGAGGCCGAACAGGCGGGTTGGCAATGCCTCCTCGCCCAGCAGCGAGCGCATGGCGTCGAGCAGCAAAGGACTTTTGCATGCCTTGCCGAGGATTTGCAGGGTCCGTTCGTGGATCTGCTCGGATTCCTGTTCGAAGAGCACCGGGCGGACGCAGTATTCGTATAAACCGGTCACGTCGGAGACGTTAGCCGGCCGGGCGCGCATTGCCAGCCCTTGGCGCGTTGAAGAAGATTTTTTTGAAGCCGAACTTTTCGGGCTGAAAGGGAACCCGGGTGCGCGCGCTCGGACGTTGGTTCCTGATTTGCAGGGGTTTAGCGACACATGGAATTTGGCGGGCTTCGCAAGGCAATTTTTACGAAATCTTTCACAGGGGAGAATCCCGTTTACACGGGGTCGACCGTCCCTAGTATGCGCCCTCGCCGGGTCGCTTCGGTTCAAACGTCTTCCGTTTCCAGATCGTCACAAAAGATCGGGAAAAAGGCCTCTTTCGGGATCATTTCGACGCTGTGAATAAAGTGGCAATAAGAGTGAATACTTATTCCTAGGAATGACCTCGGTCCGACTCTAAAACCCTGACCGATCTGATCGCGCAAATGTTGAACGCACTTCAAATATTGAACCCCGAAATTGCGCGTCAATTGATCCTTAAGTCCCTTGTTTTGAGTGACTTAGAAATATTTAGGCCGGTTTTTGAGGCCGGGATTTCAGTGGCCGCGAAGGCTGCCGGCAGTCGTCACCCCGTGGCGAAAACCCTTGCAATACCGTCAGTTACAAAGGCGTAACGGCGGCAGGTGAATAAATTGGATGAGCAACGTTCTTAAAGGCAGTTCCGAACAAAACCGAGTCGCGGCCGAAAAGGTCTGGCAATCGTCACAAAAACGCCTTCAAGAGGTGTTGAGCCGGGATATTTTCGACCTGTGGTTCAAGCCCGTTCGGGCCTTGGCGCTGGACGAGGAAACGATCCGCCTCGAAGTGGCGAACGACTTCTGCGAGGTGTGGTTGAAGGACAACTACGAGGATCTCCTGCATCAGGCGGTCGCGGAATCCACCGGCAAGCAGATCCGCGTCATTTTTCACACCAACGGAGCCGCACCCGCCGAGGCGGTCGCACCGGCCAAGGCGGCCCCAAAGGCGAAGTCCCCCCGCCGGAGCGACCCGTCGCCCGAGCACAATTTCAATCCGCGCTACACCTTTGACACCTACGTGGTCGGCAACAACGAGTTTGCCCATCGCGCGGCGCTTGCGGTCGCCCAGAATCCCGGAATGTCCTACAACCCGCTCTTCCTCTACGGCGGCGTGGGACTCGGCAAGACCCACCTGCTGCACGCCATCGGGCATCAGGTGCTGGCGGATCGCAAGAACGCCACCGTCGCCTATGTGTCCTGCGAGAAGTTCACGAACGAATTCATCGACGCCATCCAGAACAATTCGCTGGTCGATTTCCGGAAGAAGTATCGCCAGACCGATGTTCTGCTGATCGACGACGTTCAGTTTCTCGCCGGCAAGGAGCGGATTCAGGAGGAGTTCTTTCACACCTTCAACGCGCTGCACGAGTCGCACAAACAAATCGTGCTCACCTGTGATCGTCCGGCCGGGGAAATCTCGGGCCTTGAGGATCGCCTTGTTTCGCGTTTCGTCTGGGGCCTGGTCACGGACCTGCAACCGCCGGACATGGAAACACGCCTGGCCATCCTGCAAAAGAAGGCCAAGGCGATGAACACCGAGTTGCCGAGCGAAATCGCCGACTTTCTCGCCCAGCGCATCCGGCACAACATCCGTCGACTCGAGGGCGCGCTGATCCGCGTCGTGTCGTATTCGTCGCTCACGGGCAAGCCGCTCACCCAGGCGGTGGTGGAGAACCTGCTCCGCGATGTTCTCGACGAGGAGTCGCAACAGGTCGTCAGCATCGAGATGATCCAGAAGAAGGTGGCGGAGCATTTCGACATCCGCTTTGCGGACATGACCAGCAAGCGACGTCCCGAGCACATCGCGTTTCCCAGACAGATCGCGATGTATCTGGCCCGTCAGCTGACCAGCAACTCGCTCAGCTCGATCGGCGACGTCTTCGGCGGACGAGATCACGGCACGGTGCTGCACGCCTGCCGATTGGTGAAGGATCGCATGGAGATCGACGGCGGCATTCGCCAGACCGTTGGCATGCTGGAGCGAAAACTTCGCAACTGAACTTTTTGAGCTGCCGCGAGTGGACAGGCCGGTCACCCAAATGGCCGGCCTTTTCATTTGAATCCTTTGCTCCAAAATTCCGGTCACTCATTCCATGCCCGCGATCGAAGTTGAAAACCTCTCCAAGACATATCGCACCTATAAAAAAGCGCCGGGAATCCTCGGCGCGTTCAAGGGGCTGATCCATCGCGAATACGAGGAGGTGCATGCCGCGAGTCGCGTGAACTTTTCCGTCGAGGAAGGTGAGCTGGTCGGCTTCCTCGGACCGAACGGCGCGGGAAAAACGACCACGCTCAAGATGTTGGCGGGACTGCTCCATCCCACCGGCGGCCGGGCGCGGGTGCTGGGGTACGTGCCTTGGGAGCGCCACGACGAATACCGCCGCCAGTTTTCCCTGCTTCTCGGCCAGAAGAACCAGCTCTGGTGGGATCTGCCGGCCAGGGAATCGTTGGACCTGAACGCCCGCATCTACGGCATTTCCGCCGAGCAGGCGGGCCGGACCGTTGACGAGCTGACCGAACTCCTCGACGTCCGCGACAAGCTGAACGTGATGGTGCGGGAACTCTCCCTGGGCGAGCGGATGAAGATGGAGCTGATCGCGGCGCTGCTCCACCGACCGAAGGTCCTCTTCCTCGACGAACCCACGATCGGACTCGACGTGTCGTCCCAGAAAAAGGTCCGCGAGTTCCTGCGCGAATACAACCGCGCGAACCGCACCACCGTGCTGCTCACGAGCCATTATATGGCGGACATCCAGGAGCTTTGTGAACGCGTTGTGATCATTGATCACGGGACCATTTTTTTCGACGGCCGCCTTGAGGAGATCATCGACCGCTTTGCCGACTTCAAGCTTGTGACCATTGATCGGGAGGAACCCGAAAACCCGATCGAGCTCGACAGCCTGGGCGAGGTGGTCGAGCAGTCGCCCACGCGCGTCCGCCTGAAAGTGAAGCGCGATCGCGTGGTGCCGGTCTGCAAGGAGCTGTTTGACCGCATGCCGGTGAAGGACATCGATATTGAAGAGGTGCCCATCGAGGACATCATCCGCGAACTCTTCGACCGCAAAAGCGTGCCGGAGCGGCCGCGTGTCTGAAATTCAGACTCGCCGACCGATCTCCTTTCACAAACATTCCGACCGGTCCCGGACAGTATCGGGATCTCGGCGCTCAACCTTTATCCCGATACAAAGAACGTGTTTCAAGTAGGTCAACAGGTCGTCTGCATTGACGACGCATTCAGCAAGCTCGTGCGGGCGGTCTACGTCCAACTGCCGGAAGAGGGCAAAATCTACACGGTGCGGGCCGTCTATGTCGGTCGCGGCAAGATCATCAACAGGAAGCCCGGCTCCAGTGACGGGGAGATCGGCATCCTTTTACAGGAGCTCAAGAATCCGCCAGATCCGAAACACCTCGGAGGCAACGAGCTTGGATTCAACTCCGAGCGATTTCGGTCCCTGTCCGAACTGAGCGAGGACGAGGTGATGCATTATCACGACGAGGCGACAGAGCCCGCTGAGCTGGTGCCCGTGCATCCGGGAGGCGTGCCGGAGCCCAGCTACAATCTATCGCGGACTTGAAAACCCGGAGGGTTTCCGAGGTCTTCGCGTTTTTTGAAACGGAGGCGTAGTCCGAAACAGGCGACGATGGACAGCGCGGTCAGCCAAAGACCGACGCGAAACCACCGGTCATTGTAGAACACCACCACCCGGCTCGAACCCGCCGGGATCGGGATCGCCATGAAGGCATGATTGGCGCGGTGCACCTCGACGGGCATTCCGTTTACCTCCGCCTTCCATGCGGGATACCAGTTTTCGGCGATCACGGTGATGGAGGGCTGATCCGCTTCGGTGGTGAATTCAATCCGGTTCGACGTGCGGCGGATCTCCTCGACGCGGACCGATACGGGCTGAGGGATCATCAATTCATCGTCTTCAGGCAGGAGGACGATCTTTGCGGGATCCCAGTCCGGCGGCGGAAGACCATCGTGTTTCGCGGTCCGGAGTCCGCCGGACACGAAGGGCAGGGGATTGGGCCGGCGTTGCCATCGCATGAGTTCCCCCGGTGTGGTGATGTGGGAGACGCCCAGGAAATCGATGAGGGCTGCGTTTGTTTCCGGCGGGCGTGAGTAGAGTTGCACCTCGACATCCCTTGCCCAACGGGTCGTCAAGGTGGCGGCTCCGTTCACCTTGGGCGTGTTTTCAAGGATGTTTAGATTTCCCCAGAGCGCCAGACGCTGGCCCACGAAGTCGTCGATGAATTTCGGCACGGCCACCTGATGGAGATTCCGCTCCGCGTAGGGACTCAACATGGCGCGGCTGTGACCCGGGCCTGGCACCGGCTTGATCGCCTCGTCGTGATAGGCGATCGCCAGGCCCGGTTCGAAGGCGGACGCGGGAATTGTCGGGTTCAGCACGGGCAGATGCAGGGAGCCATCCAGGCAGATGAGCACGGGCAGGAGCAGGGCCGCCTTGGGCTGCCAGCGCGGCGGAGTCTTCAGCAGCAGCAGAATTCCCCCGAGCAGAAGGACGAGGCGCGTCAGTCCGTTGACGGTCACCAATCCCGCGTTGCCGGGCACGAGCGGGGTTGTTTGTTCGACGAGGATTCCGGCAAACACGAGCAACGCGACGGCGATGAAGGCAGGCCAGGCTTTCGCCCCCTCACGCAGCCGTGCGACGCCGTGCATGGCGAGGTAGGCGACGATGAAGGCCAGCGGCAGCGTCGTCTTGACCGGAAAGCGGGCGAAACCGATCGGCAGCATCTCGCCCAGCCAGCGCCATGGCGGAAAGGCGGGGCCGAAGCTCCAGAGCAAAAACACCAGCGCGCAAGCGGCGAGGACCCGATGTTCGGGTTCGCGGCGGCCGCCCAGCGCGGTCAAGGCCAGCGCGATCGTGAGGGTCCCCAGATAGACGGAGGGAAGAAAGGATTGGCCGATCTGCACGATCACATCCTGCGTGGTCGTGAAGCTTGAAAAAACCGGCAGCACAAAATTGATCCAACCCGCCGGCGGCAGGGACCAAAACGCGGAGGCCGTTCCGGCAGAGCGTTGAGAGAGCGACAACAGTTCGAAGAATGGAAGGAGTTGAAAGGCCGTCAGTCCGCTCACCAGCCCCACCACCAGACCGAAGCGCGCAGGCATTTTCCAACGACGCGACGAGAGCGCATCGGATGTCGCCAGAGCCGCCAGCATCAGCCATGTCAGGAGGATCAATTCCGGCGCGCCGCTCAGCATTTGCATCGTGCCGATGCAGGCGGCCGGCACGCAGTCGCGAAGGTTTCCCCTCCACGCTTTGCGGGTGGCCGAAAGCAGCCATGGCATCCAGGCGAAGGCGACGAGGTAGTTGGGATAGATCACGCAGCCCAGCACCATTCCGCAGAAGGGAAACGCGGTCCCGCCCGTCGCGCCGGCAAATGCGGAGCCTGTTGAATCCCGTCCCAATCGGAACATCCCGACGCCGGCGAGCAGCAGATGCAGCACACAAAACCACGCCAATGATCCGGGCAGCGGACCGAGCAGATAGATCAACGAGCCCGGATACAGCACCATCGTGTTCCACTGCGCGAAGTGAGGCACGCCGCAGTTGATCAACTCGTTCCAATACGGGAACTCACCGGCCAGAAACGACTGTTGATGAAAGTAGGCGAACGGGTAGCCGAGGAATCCGTAGTCGCGATAGAAGAAGGCCCCGCCTCCGATCAGTGCCGGCCAGAACGTGATCATCAACATCCCGGCCAGAACGGCTGTGAAGCGTTTCTGCGTGATGTGGTCGTCCCACCCTTGACCGCCTGCTGTTTCCGATCGCATCAAGCCCGGTTCCTCCTGCTTCGCAGGATTTCCGCCGTGATCCAGCTGAGGCAGAGCAGGGCGCTCAGGGCGGAAATCGCGAATCCGTTCCAGAACGCGCGATCGACATAGTCGAGTCGAACATATGATTTGCCGGCGGGAATTTCGACCGCTTGGAAGGCGTGGTTGGCGCGAAGCACGGACCGGTGCCCGCCGTTGACGCGCGCCTGCCAGTTGCGGTTGTAGGATTGCGCGATGACCGCGACGGAGGGGGCTTCCGCCTCCACCTCGAACTGCAGTTTTCCGGATCCGAAGATCAGGTTCGTCACCGTGGCTGTGACCCGGGGCTTCGCTGTATCCGCGTTCAACCAGACGTGTTCGTCGGGGATGAAGTTGGTCGAGACGAGTTCGTCCAGCAGGGCGTCCGTGTCCGGGGCCGGGCGGGTGGCCTGTCCTGCCGTGACCAAAGGCAGGGCTCCGGCCCGCTCGGCCCACGCGATGATTTCCCCTTCGCGCGTGAACCAGCGCACGCCGAGGAAATCCTTCAAGCCTTCGGCGGCCGGGGCGGTCGCGGGATCATCGGGATAAAGCCGCTTCTGCAATTCGTCCTGATACCCTTGTCGCAGTGTCATCGAACCGTTCACCTTCGGAACGTTTTCGAGCAGGTTGAGATTCGACCACAGCGCAAGGCGCTTGCCGGTCAGGTCCGCGTTCCACGGCGTGACCGAACTGCGGAGCAGAGCCTGCTCGGCCGCCGGCGAAATCATGGCCCGCTGCATTGTGCCCGTGAACCGCGGTCGCCCGGGCAGGTCGATCTCGGAGGACAGCACGGATGCCGGCACGGCTGGGTTTTGATTCGGCAGGTGCGTCAGCAGATCCGCACCGAGAAAGATCAGCGCCAGCGTGAGGTAGATGCGACGCAGGCGCGGGGCGATCTCGGCGTTGCCACCCTTGAGAAAGGCCAGCATGCACAGCCCAAAAAGGATCAGGCGTCCGGCCGTGTTCAGTCTCAGCTGCGGAAGCATGTCGAAGCTGTTTGCAAGTCCGTGCGCCAAGGCCACGAGGAGAAGCACCTCGATGATCACGGCCACGATCACCGCCGTGAGATCCCGGTAGCGCCGGGGCTCCTTCTCCGCCGCGTCCGAGCGAAAAGCCGCGATCCCGATCGCCGCCAGCAGAGGCAGGGTCAGACTCGTGAGCAGCACGAACTTGATCGGATAGCGGACCACGCCGCCGCCCGGTACGAATTTGACCAGCAAGGCGTAGAGGATGCCCTGAGACCCCAACGCGAGGATCATCACGAACAGGGTCAATCCGAGCAGAAGCCACGTGCGGGCGTCGCGCTTCCGCCAGATGGCGAGGAAGGCGAAGGCGATTACGGCGAGGCCGGGATAGTAGGAGGAAAGAAAGATCTGGCCCTGCTGGATGTTGAAGCCCTGCGTTGACTCGAAGTAGTGGAACAGCGGCACGAAGAAATTCGCCCAGCCCCAGATCGGCATCGGCCATCGCGGATCATGAAAGGCGCCCGCGCGTTGCGACTGATCGAGCAGGTCGAAGAACGGCAGCAGCTGGGCCGCGGACAATCCGGTCACCAGCAGCACGACGGCGGGAATGGAGATCAGCCATAACGGCTGGCTTTTGGCTTGTTTTCGGTCCACCAGCCACAGGCCTCCGATGAAGACCCAGGTCAGCAGGACAAGCTCCGGCACGCCGACCAGCATCTGCATCGCACCGATCAACGCGGCGACCGGCAGCCATCTTCCGCCGTCCCGCCAGGTCCGTTGCATGACCAGCACGAGCCAGGGCATCCACGCGAGGGCGACGCAGTAGTTGGGCCAGATCAGGGATGAAAGCACCGCGCCGTTGAAGACAAACGCGAAGGCCGCGAAGGCCGCCGCCACGGCGTCCCCGGTCCAGTGCCTTGCCAGCCGGCCCATTCCCGCCGCGCCCAGGACGAGGTGCGCCAGACTGAAGACGCCGAGCGCCCAAGGGAGCGGAAAGAGCAGCAGTAGGACGTTCCCCGGGTAGAGGCACATCGTTCCCCATTGCGCCAGGAAGGGCGCGCCGCAATTGCTGTAGGGATTCCAGAGAGGGATTTTGGTGGAACGGACGGACTCGACAAAATGATTCAGCGCCGGAAAGCCGATCACGCCGTAGTCGAGCCGGAAGAAACTCGACGTCCCGAAAATGACGCCCGGAAAGGCGGCGACGAACAGCGCGGCGACGAGCAGCAACACGCGGCCGGGTGAGAGCCAGGCCTCCGGCTTCTCAACTGGGGATGGCGTCGTGTTTTTTTCGACGGTGTTCATCTTTTCGAAGTTGCGGCAGAGGGTCGCCAGTGTCGCCACAATCCGCCAAGCAAAAGGAGTCCGGAGAGGGACAACGCGCAACCGGCCCGGAAGCTCCAGTCGATGTAGCGGAGTCGGATCTCGTGGCGGCCGGCGGGAACGTTCACGGCCTGAAAGGCGTGGTTGGCCCGCAGCAAGGTCGCCGGTTGGCCGTCGATTGCCGGTTTCCAGTTCGGGTGGAAGCACTGCGCGATGACCGCCATCGTGGGAACCGGCGTGTCGACGGTGAACGCGATGTCATGCGGGTCGAATCGAAGGATCTCGACGCTCGCGTCGGCGCTCGCCCCGGCATTGACCGAAGCCTTCGCCCCGGGTCGCAGCGAGACGATCTTCGACGAATCAAACTTCGGCTCCGACAGACGCGCGACCGAGGCTGCCGCGTCTTCGAACACCGGCGCCTGTCCCGCTGTGATGAGCGGTCTCGCGCTCGGGCGTTTTCGCCATTCCAAGGGGGTGTCGGGCGAGCTTGTCCACGCGATGCCCATGAAGTCCGCGAGGCCCGGGCGGAGATCGGTCATCGACCAGCTGTGGAGCACGCGTTCCAGCTCGTCCTGCTCCGGGAACCACAGGGCGAAGAAGCCGTCGAATTTCATGACCCCGTCCATCAGGTTCAGGTTCAGGAACTGGTCGATGCGGGTGTGGATCAGAATCTCGGCCGCGCTGCCCCGGCTGTGGAAGGCGTGGTCCAGCTGGGTCTTGCCGAGCAAGGCCATGCGGGCCCGCCGCTTCAAAACCTCGTCGCCGACACTGGGCAGAACCGGATGCGGCATCTGGTAGACCTCGCGGGGGACGGTCACCATGACGTTGGGCTGATGTCGTTTGAAGTCGAGCCAGACAATGAAGAGCATTCCGATGCAGGCGAGGCGGACGGTGCGTTTTTCCCGAACGTGAGCGGTGAGAATGATCGCCCCGATCGCGAGCAGTCCGAAGAGGAGCCGGTCGCGTCCGTTGTCCAGCCGGAGCGTCTGGTCCTGCCCTTCCACCGGCCTGTCCGCCAGCGCGGAATAGGCCGCACCCAGCAGGACGAGCGTGATCAGGCTCGTGACGACGATCGCGGTCGGACGCTCGGCGGCTGCGGACCGGTTGAAGGCCCGCATGCCGTAGGCGCTGAGCAACGGGAGCAACAACGCCGGCACCACGAGAAACTTCGACGGGAAGCGGGTGAATCCCAGCGGCACCACCTTGGCCACGACGGCATAGAGTCCCATGTGTTCGCCCATCGCGAGCAGGAGCGCGAACACGGCCGCCACCCCGGCCATCCAGAGCACGGGACGTCGATGGCTTGTGAATGCGAACACGATCAACCAAAGGGCGGCGCCGCCAAGGTAGTAGGAATGGATCCAACCCTGTTCCACGTGGGCGAAACGACCCGAGGCCGTCAGGCGCGTGTTGAACAGCGGCATCAGGTAGTTCACGACCCCCAGCGGTTTGATCGGCCACGAAAGGTCGGTCTGCTCGCCCGTTCGCGGCGAATGCGCCAGCAGATCCAGAAAGGGGAGGAGTTGCGCGGCGGACACCAGCGCGACCAGTCCGATCAAGGCGGAAAAGCGAAGCAGCCGGGTCCGCCGATCCGCGCCGGGTGAGCGGATCGCCTCCTGGGCGACGAATCCGGCGAGCAGGATCCATGTGGCGAGGATGATCTCGGGCGCGCCGGTCAGCATCTGCATGGCACCTGCGATCGCGCCGAGCACGATCAGGCGTCCGCCCTCCCGGGTGGCGACGATCACCGCCAGGAAGACCCACGGTGCCCAGCCGAGCGCGGCCGCGTTGTTCGGCCACATCTGGCAGGCCTGGTTGAAGCCGCTGAAGGCGTAGACCAAGCCGCCCACCGCCGCCGCCATCGGATCGCCCGTCAGACGCCGGACGAGGCACCACGCGCCCAGTCCCCCCAGGTAGAGATGCAGCACGCAGAAGACGCCCAATGACCACTCCAGCGGAAAGGCCAGATAGAACAAGGAGCCGGGATAAAGTGTCAGTGTGTTCCACTGGGCGAGAAAGGGGATGCCGCATTCGCTCAAGGGATTCCACAGCGGAAACTCGCCGCCCGCCAGACTGGCCTTGAGATGGGCGGCAAGGGGATAGCCGAAGAACCAGAAGTCGTTCGTCGCCGGGGCGCGGTCGCCCACGATGATCTCGGCGAACGAGACGAACACCAGCACGGCCAACAACAGGGCGAAACGGCCGGTGGTGAGTTCCGCGAAGGGTGTGGGCGATGAAGGCTCTGGCTTCAAGGCCGCGAAGTGTGCGGAAGCGCCGCGGGGGCGGCAAAGCGAAAAGCCGGCCGGCAAAGCGCGCTTGCAAATCGGTGCCGGCGTCGCAGTTTCGCCCGCACGGCATGAAAACGGCATTGAGAGAGATTTTGAATCGGGGTGTGGTGATTCCGGCCTGTCCGCTGGCATTGGACCCGGCGCGGCGCTTTGACGAGGGGGCGCAGCGACGGCTGATCCGCTACTACTCGGCGGCCGGTGCGGGCGGGGTCGCCGTCGGTGTTCACACCACGCAGTTCGCCATTCGGGAGCCCGAACACGATTTGTTTGAAAAGGTGCTGACGGTCGCTGCGGACGAACTGACCTGTCTGGACGGCGGACGGGCGGAACCGATGTTGCGCGTCGGTGGAATCTGCGGACGCACGGATCAGGCGGTGGCGGAGGCGAGGTTGTTGGGGGGCTTGGGTTATCACGCCGGCCTGCTGGGTCTCGGCGCGATGCGGGACGCGACCGAGGAGGAGCTGATCACCCATTGCCGGGCCGTCGCGAACGAGATTCCGGTTTTTGGCTTCTACCTGCACGCCGCGGTGGGCGGTCGTGTGTTGCCCTATTCGTTCTGGCGTCGGTTCGTGGAGATTGATCGGGTTGTGGCGATCAAGATCGCGGCCTTCAATCGCTATCAGACCCTCGACGTGGTTCGGGCCTTGGCCGAGTCCGGCCGGGAGGACATCGCGCTCTACACCGGCAACGACGACAATATCGTGATGGATCTTTTGACGCCGTATCGCTTCCGCGCAGGTGGGCGGCTGGTGGAACGACGCTTCGCGGGCGGTCTGCTCGGTCATTGGGCCGTTTGGACAAGTCGCGCGGTGGAACTGCTTCGGCGATGTCAGGATCTGGTTTCTTCGGGGGACGCCGTGCCGGTGGAGATGCTGCGCTTGGCGAACGAGGTGACGGACTGCAACGCGGTTCTTTTTGACGCCGCGAACGAGTTTCGGGGATGCATCCCCGGTGTGAACGAGATCTTGAAGCGGCAGGGATTGCTTCGAAGCCCGCTTTGTCTGGACCCGGGCGAGGTGTTGAGTCCCGGGCAGTCCGGGGAGATTGATCGAATCTGCGCCGCGTATCCTCATCTGACCGACGACGCCTTCGTCGCCGCCGCACGATTTTGAACTTTCCGATTCCAGCCGAACTCGCCGGCATCTTCGACTCGTCGCCCGCCCTGGGTCGCTCGTTTCTCGTGGGCGGTTGCGTCCGGGACACCTTGTTGGGGCGCGAGGTCACGGATTACGACGTCGAGTGTTTTGGCGTTTCCTACGAGGACCTTGTGCGGGATCTCCAACGGCACGGCCGGGTCGATCTGGTCGGTCGATCCTTCGGCGTGGCGAAGCTGAACACGCGCGCCGGGAATTCGTACGACTTCGCTGTGCCGCGCAGGGACAGCAAGACCGGGATCGGCCATCGTGGATTTGATGTGGAGTTTGACGCGGGGATTTCGCCGGAGGAGGCCGCAGCGCGGCGGGACTTCACGATCAACGCGATGTTCTACGATCCCCGCGAGCGGCGCTTGCTCGACTTCTTTGGCGGGCGGGACGATCTGAGCGCCCGAATTCTGCGCCACACCGGGCCGGCCTTTGTCGAGGATCCATTGCGGGTGTTGCGCGGGATGCAGTTTGCCGGGCGATTCGAGCTGACGGCTGATCCGGCGACGCTGGATCTGTGTCGTTCAATCCGGCACACGCACGATGAGCTGCCGTTCGAACGGGTTCGCGACGAATGGTTGAAGTGGGCTTCGGCTAGTGTTCGTCCCTCGCTGGGACTGGTGTTCCTGGAGAAAACCGGTTGGATGGAAAACTACCCCGCCTTGGTCGCGCTGCGGGACACGGAACAGGATCCGGTGTGGCATCCCGAGGGCGATGTGTTGGCCCATACCTGTCATTGTCTGGACGCGCTGGTGGAGCTTCCCGTCTGGCAGGGTTCGGATCGTGAAACCCGGATCGTGCTCACGCTCGCCGTCCTGACGCATGATATTGGAAAGCCGGCCGTCACGCGGCGGGAAGCCCGGAACGGCCGTGAATGCGTGATTTCGCCCGGGCATGACGAGGCGGGCGTCGCCCTGACGGAGGAGTTTCTACGCCGGATGGGTGCGCCAAACGTCTACCTGCGTCGGGTGCCGCCGCTGGTTCGGTGCCACATGGCGCATTTGCAGGAGCCGAGTCAGCGCGCCGTTCGGAGGCTGGCAAACCGGCTTCAACCCGCGACGATTGATGAACTGTGCGCGGTGATGCAGGCGGATCACAACGGCCGGCCGCCGTTGCCGAAGGAGACGCCGCCCGCGGTGATTGCGATTCGTGCGGTTGCCGGCGAGCTTGAGCTGCAATCCCGGGCTCCGAAGCCCCTGCTGCAAGGGCGCAACCTGAAGGCGGCGGGGCTGAAACCGGGGCCGCGGTTTGGAAAACTGCTGAAGGCCGCCTTCGAGGCGCAGCTGGAAGGGGAGTTCACCGACCTCGCGGGTGCACAACGCTGGCTCCGAGGTCAGCTGTCGGACGGCTGAGCGCGATTGTTTCGCGCGCGGAATTTCTTCATGAGATCGGGGTGATCCTCAAGCACGGAGGCGAGATCATTCAGGCAGTCCACCGTGACCGAGCTGAGATGGTGCTCGATGCCCTCGATGTCCCTGAGCTGCGTCGGTTCATCGAGGCCGAGGAGACTGAAGAACCGGCTGAGCGTGGCGTGGCGTTTCTGGATGCGTGCCGCGACCGCGCCGCCCTTCTCCGTGAGCGTGAGACCGCGATACTTCTCGTAGTCGATGAAGCCCGTTTCGGCGAGTTTCTGCACCATGTTGGTGACCGATGCCTGGGTGACTTCGAGCGAGCTGGCGATGTCGACCACCCGCGCGTAGCCCTTCTCGTCGATCAGTTCCTGAATTCGCTCAAGATAATCCTCGGCGCTTTGACTGGGGCGATCGCTTTTTGAACTCGTTGCTGGCATCGGGGATGAAAGTGTTCCACAGGATCTTTCGTCCGGGCAAGGATTGCTTGGCGGACGAAAAGCCGCGTTCCGCCCGTAATCCTGCTACTACTCCTAATCGTAATCGTAATCGTAATCCCCGATTTGGATTACGAGGGAGGGGAATTCTTTCGGGGTCAGGCCTGCGCGGGTTCGTGGGGGATTCCGTGGGCGGTGGCGACGGCTTCGCAGGTGAGCCTGCCGCCTTGGGTGTTGAGGCCGCCGGACAGCTCGGGATGCAGCTCTAGCGCGCCGGACAGCCCGTGCGTCGCGATGGTTTCGATATATTTGAAAGTGACGTTCGTGAGGGCCTGCGTGGCGGTGCGGCAATAGGCGGCCGGCATGTTGGCGACGCAGTAGTGATTGACGTCCTCCTCGACATAGACCGGATCGTCGTGCGTCGTTGCGCGCGAGGTTTCGGAGCATCCGCCCTGATCGATGGCGATGTCCACGAAGACGCTGCCCGGCCGCATTTGTCGAAGCATGTCGCGCGTGATCAGTTTGGGAGCCTTGGCTCCGGGCACCAGGACCGCGCCGATAAGAAGATCGACCCGCGGGAGCTGATCGAGCAAGGCCTGCTCGCTGGAATAGAGCGTGTGGGCGGTGTGCAGCGAGATGTCGAGGAAGTGCATCCGCTCGACATCGACCTCCAGGATGGTGACGTCCGCGCCCATTCCGGTGGCCATGCGCGCCGCGTTCACGCCGGCGGTGCCGCCGCCGATCACGAGGACCTTGGCCGGGAGCACCCCCGGCACGCCGCTGACCAACATGCCGCTGCCGCCGCGTGGGCGGCCGAGGTAGTAGGCTCCGACGATGGCGGACATCCGGCCCGCGATCTCGCTCATGGGTTCGAGGAGAGGCAGGTGGCGGTTTACGGAGATGGTCTCGTAGGCGATTCCGGTGACGCCGGATTCCAGCAACGCGGTGGTGAGATCACGGTTCGCGGCGAGGTGGAGGTAGGTGAAAAGAATCTGATCGCGCCGGAGCAGTGGATACTCGTCGGGCTGCGGTTCCTTGACCTTCACGATGAGATCGGCCTCCGCGAAGACCTGTCGGCGGTCCGCGCACAAACGGGCTCCGGCCCGCTCGTATTCCGCGTCCGCATAGCCGGCTCCGGCTCCGGCCGCCGTTTCGACGAGGACGGTGTGACCCTTCTTGACGAGCTGGTAGGCGGCGGAGGGGAGCAGACCGACGCGTGACTCCTGATTTTTGATTTCCTTTGGCACACCGATGATCATGCCGGGAAGCTATGCGCTTGGAGCGGGTTGCACAAAGGGGATTAATTGGATGGCGGCGAGCGTTCCTGTCGATCCGGCAACTTGATCGTTGGAACTTCGTGACGCGCTGACTATAACGCCCCGCATGCTGCCAAAGCTGCTCACTCACGGCGGACCGATGGCGTGGATCCTGATATTCACGAGCGCCGTCGCGTTGGCCGTTTTCCTCGAACGCATGCTTCACTACCACCGCGCGCAGATCAACTCGCTGGAGTTTCTCGACGGTGTTCGGAACGTGTTGAAGCAGAACAATGTCGTGGAGGGACTGTCGATCTGCGACGCGACGCCCGGCCCCGTCGCCCGGCTGGTGAAGGCGGCGCTGCTGAGCCGGGATCGCGGGCGCGAGGGGATTCGGGAGGCGCTTGAGGAGGCGGGCATGCAGGAGGTTCCCAAACTGGAGGAAAAGCTGAACGTCATGGCCACGATCGCCCAAATCGCCCCCCTGATGGGCCTGTTGGGCACGGCGCTCGGATTCATGGAGATCTTTGAGGTCATGGAGGAGCAGGGCCAGTACGCGCACGCCTCGCTCATGGCCGGCGGGGTGTGGAAGGCGCTGATCGCCACGGCCTTGGGTCTGGCTGTCGCGATTCCGGCCTACGTGGGCTACAACTACCTGGTCAGCCGGGTGAATCAGATCGTTCTCGACATGGAGCGCGCGTCGAACGAGATCGTCGGTCTTGTTCTGGAGTCGGGCAACAAGCGTCACGAATGAGATACCCGCGCAATGCCAAGATCTTTCGCGGGCAACTGGATGTCGCGCCCTTTGCGGGTGTTTTCTTCTGCCTCCTGATTTTCCTGCTGCTCAGTTCCTCGCTGGTTTCGACGACGGGTGTGAAGATTGACCTGGCGCAGGCTGATGAGCTGTCCGGCTCCGCTGATCCGTCGATCGTCATCGCGGTGGACGCGGAGGGGCGATACTACCTTGGCAACCGCACCTTCGGTGAGGCGGAATTGCGGGAACGTCTGCGCGGTGCGGTGCTTGCCGCAGCCCAGCAGGGCGAGAAGCTCGTGTTGGTGGCGTTGCTGGACGAGAAGGTGACCGGACAGAAACTGGTCCGTCTGGCGGAGTTGGCGCGGGGCGCGGGAGTCGGCCGCTTGGTGCAGGCGACCCGTCCGCGATTCCAGCCCTCGGCGGGTCCTGAAGAGCTGCCATGAGCGACGGTCTGGAAGAGTTGCCGCCTTGGGGCCGCGCCCGGTGGTTCGCCGCGGTGCTGCTGCTCGGGCTGGTCCACATTGGCGCTCTTTTTGCCCTGTCAGATCTGGGTCCCAGGAAGGGTTCGCGCGAGGCGGAGCGGTTTTCAGTGAGGTTGCACACGGAGCCGGGGGCCGCCGCCGCCCTGCTGGACGCGCACGCCCTCAACGATCCGACCCTGCTTGCGTCGGTGAATCTGCGCGGCTTTTCCGGTCCGGCCTGGCTGAATGTCGAGCCGCCCGCGTTCCGGCTTCCGGAGTGGCATGATGAGGAACGTTGGTTGACACAGGACACGGCGGGCTTGGGATTGGATTTCAGGAACTACGTTCGCACAAACCGGGGAACGACCTTGTCCGTCGCCTTTGCGCCGCCGCCGCCCGAGACCTCGCCCCTCGGCTCGCGACCCGGTGGTGACGTGACCCGCGTTCACGTCGCCGGCGACCTGGCGCGGCGGAGGATGTTGGAACTGCCCCGCCTGGAATCCCTTCCTGCGCCTGATCTGCTGCGGCCGACGCAGGTTGAAGTGTTGGTGAACAGGGAGGGGTTTGTCTTTTCACCGCGTCTGCGGCACGGGTTGATGATCACCGACGCGTCGATGGCGGCCGCGCAACGTGCCGCCGATCGACGGGCGCTGGAGCTGACTCGCGAGATTCGCTTTGAGCCGAGGAATTTCCTGCCGGTGGGGGACGAGTTTCCCTTCACCAAAGGCGTGCTCAACTTTGTCTGGACCACGCACGCGCCGATCTCAACCAAGCGGACCGAGCCCTGAATGTCGCCTCACCTGATCATCCTGTCCTACTTTGTCGCCATGCTGGTCGTGGTCTGCGGCAGCGGCTGGTATGTCGAGAGGCAGCGGCGTCGTTTCGAGCCGGAGCGGAGTGACGACAGCATCTTTCGTTGCGGGAAGTGCCGCTACGTCTATACAGACGATCACGGTGTCGACCGGTCGCGTTGTCCCCAGTGCGGGGCCAGCAATGAAGTGTTCCGTTTCTATTGATTCATGAAGCCCCAATCCGTTTATCAACTTTCCGTCGTCACGTCCCTTGAGGCCGAGTATGCCGTCACGGAGATGCTTGCCGCCGTGCTTGACCGGGACGTGTCGTCCTATCTTGATTTTGAAAGGAGGATCTCCGTGGTCTCCTCCTATTTTGAAAAATCGAGGAAGCCCACGCGGAAGCTGCTGGCCGCGGTCCAGGCCGGGTTGGCCGAAGTGGGGACGACGGGCGTTGATCCGGGGGCGGCGGAGGTGCACGTCAAATTGTTGCGGGGCGCGGACTGGATGGAGTCGTGGAAAAAGCATTTTGTGCCGTTGGACATCTCCGGCCGCTTGCTGATCAAGCCGAGTTGGGAAAAGCGACGGCCGAAAAAGGGGCAGCATGAAATCATTCTCGATCCGGGCATCAGTTTCGGCACGGGGCATCACGCCACGACGTCGTTTTGTCTTCACCAGCTTGTTGAGTTTCGCCGTTCCGAGGCCGGGCAGACATTCATCGATATCGGATGTGGCTCGGGGATTCTCGGCATTGCTGCGGCGAAGCTCGGTTACGGGCCGGTTGTCAGCTTCGATTACAACGCGGACTCGATCCGCTCCGCCCGCGAGAACGCCGAACGAAACGGTGTGTCGGACCGGGTTCGCCCCACGGTCAAGGACCTGACCCGGCTGCCCGTCGATACCTCACGAAAATACGACATCGTCTGTGCAAACCTGATTTACGATCTCCTTATCGCGGAGCGTGAACGCATCGCGAACCGCCTGAAGCCCGACGGTCTGCTGGTGCTGGCCGGTATTCTTGAGACGCAGTTTCCCAAGGTGACCCGCGCCTTTCGCGAGATCGGGTTCAAGCCCGTCGTTTCGAAGGTGGAAGGTGAGTGGAAATCCGGTTCCTTCCGTCGCGGCTAGGCTTGTCCGCCGGCTTGGATCATGACCGCCGCGACGCTGTCGGACTTGCCCGGGGACGCGCGAATCCTGTTCACGGACGGGAGCACGAATCCCGCCCTGCGCATCGGGGTGGGCGCGGCGATGGCGGTCCCGCGAGCCTGGTTGGAACGGGACGCCGACCAGATCCTCCCGGATGAGGTTGCGGCTCTGACGGTCAGCAGGCGTTTCACGGACACGAGTTCGACCCGCTTGGAATTGGAAACCGTCCTGTGGGCCATGCGGGAGCACGCGCCCGGGAAGGTGTCGCTTGCCCTGGGAACCGATTCGCAGTGCGTGGCCGGACTGCCTGCGCGGCGTGAGCGCTTGGAGGCGACCGCTTTTGTGTCCGGCGCGAGCGGGGCGGAGTTGCGGCACGCGGATCTCTACCGGGAATTCTATCGCGAGCTGGATCGCCGCCCGGTCGCGCTTTTCAAGCTGGCGGGCCACGCGGATTACCGCTACCAGGAGGCCGCCCAACGAATCTTCCATTTCGTGGATCGCGAGGCGCGGCGTCAGCTGAAACGGTGGATGCGGGAGCTGGATCGCGCGGCCTGAATTGGTTTGTTTCGGCCAACCTTCTCACCAAGGATTTGGGACGATGCGTGTCTTTCTAACCGTGCTGCTTCTGCTTGTCCTGTGGCCACGTCTCTCGCTCGCCGATGAGACGATGGACGCTTTGGTCGGGGTCTTGTTGACCAACGACGATCCCCAGTTGGACGCGGATATCCTGAAGGGTGTCCGGGATGGACTCGCGACGACGCGTACGATGGAGCCCCCGAAGGGCTGGTCTGCCGTGGAGAAGCGGCTGATGAAAAGCCCGAGCGCGGAAGTCCGTGATCTGGCAAATCTGCTCGCGTTGAAATTCGGCAGCCAGGCATCGATGGAATCCTATCGCCGACAGGTGCTGAACGACGGTGAAACGATCGAGATTCGCCGCGCCGCACTTCGCGCGCTGTTGGAGGCGAAGGCTGCCGGTGTTGCCGGTCTGGCGAAACGTCTGCTGGACGTCCCCGGAATGCGGGTGGAGGCGATCCGGGCGCTGGGCGAATTCGATGATGCCGACATTGTCCACGAAGTGATCCGGCGTTACCCGCGACTGGAAAACCTGGACGAGCGCCGCGCCGCGCTAAACCTGCTGGTGTCCCGGCCGGCGCACGCGGGGAAACTCCTCGACGCGGTGGAAGCCCGCCAGATTCCGTCGGCCCACCTCACGGCCGATCTGCTTCGGCAGTTGCGGGGGATGAAGGCTGCCGACCTGAACGCTCGCGTGGCCCAAGTGTGGGGCGTTGTGCGCGACAGCCCTGTCGAGAAACAAGCAGAAATCGCGCGGTACAAGAAGCTGCTGACCGCCGGGCCGGCGCGTGGGGACGCGGAACGCGGCCGGTTTGTTTTCAACATGATTTGCGGTCAGTGCCACACACTGTTCGGAGAAGGGGGCAAGGTGGGTCCCGATATCACCGGTTCGAACCGGTCTGACCTCGACTACCTGCTGCACAACATTCTCGATCCCAACGCGGAGATTCCGAACGATTATCGCCCGACCAACCTCGAACTGAAGGACGAGCGCAGTCTGACGGGAATCGTCACGCGCCAGGATTCGGAAGGGGTCACGATCGTCACGGCGGCCGAGACCTTGACCATTTCGCGGGATGAAATCGCGACGATGCGACAAAGCGATCTGTCGATGATGCCCGAGGGATTGCTCCAGGCGCTCAACGAGCAACAGGTGCGGGATCTGATCGCCCACCTGCGGCGATAGTCAAGGCTGTCCGCCTTGCGACTTCAACACGGCCTCCAGTCCCGGATGGCCGGGGTGTCGCTCGAGTCCGCTTTGGAGGACTTCCCGGGCGCGTTCAATGTTTCCGTTGCCGATCAGAATCGAGGCGTAGAATCCGAACACGTCGGGATCTTCGGGATGCCGCAGGATGACATCATCGCAAACAGCCATGCCTTCCGCCTGGCGCTTGACCGCTAACAGCGCCGCGCCGAGGTAGAGATCCAGACGAAATTTGTCGGGTCGAATCTTTCGGGCGGTCTCGAGAAGATCGATGACCGCGCCGGGTTGCCCCGTGGCGAACAGCAGTTCGGCGTGGGCTGTAGCGATGTTGGCGGCCGCGACGACGGGGGATTCCAGCCATGCCTTCCCGTAGTGATCGAGAGCTTTCCCGGCGTCTCCGGCTTCGGAGGCCAATCGGCCGAGAACGCAGTGAGCCTTCGAGCGGGTGGGGCCGGTTTTCAGGTTTTCGAGTTGGGCGGAAAAGAAGGTTTCATTGTTCAGCCAAACCTCCGACAAGCGGCGGCTTTGCAGCGTGAACAGCAATCCGGAAACCGCGATGCCGACGAGCCACCGCTGACGCGCGACGGGGGTTTTGACCCCGAGCATGAGACCTGTGATCGCGGCGGAGGCGGCCAGTCCGCAAAGAATTGAATACCGATCCCCCGGGCCGGGAAAAGGCGGCTCGCCCGTCAGTTTGAGGGCTGGTCCTGCGAGACCGATAAACGCCAGCCAGATGGCGAAGGCGGCCGGATTCTCCTTTCTCCTCGCCCAGGTCCGGATTGTCAGGCCGGCTACGACGAGGGCGGCGAAAAGAATGCGAGGTGACGCGGGATCGAAGGGCACAAGATCCTCGTTCACCGAGTGGTGGTTGAAGGGATAGAACGGCCTCCAGGCGTAGTAGCCCAGGTAGTAGACGGCTGCGATCAGGCGTGTGTCCAGCGGGAGCGCCTCCAGGGAAACCGGTGCGCCCCACATGCCCATTTTCACGTGTTGACCGTAAATCGCGACCAGGCACATGAGCAGCGTCACCGCGAAGAAGGGCAGTGTCTCGATCAGCGCGCGCCGGGAATCGCCGGTGAAGGCTGCGCGCAGAGTCGCGGTTTGAATTCGCCGAAGCGGAAACACGTTCAGCGCGAGAACGGCGATGGAGAATCCGACGGCGAGCGCGAAGCTCATGGTGGCGAGTTGAAACAGCCCGAGCGAAAGCCAGTAGGCCGTTTGGCGGAACAGCGATCGGCCGAAGTCGCAGCGGAGCAGGACGAGTACGGAAAGGAGCAAAAAGGAGACGACCAGCGAGTAGGAAAGCACGGAAACCCAGGCGGTCGTTTCGACGCGCAACGGATGCACCGTCCAGAAAAGCGCGCCGGCACCGGCCGCGAGGCGCAGCCATCGGCGTTCCTCCGCGTCGGCTCCGTCCCCGCGCGCGGTCAGGATGAGACGATGCAGCACCAACAGGAGCAGGCATCCGTTGAGGCTGTGCAGGACGAGGTTCGCCAGATGATAGCCGAAGGGTTTCATCCCGCCGAACGCGTGGATGATCGCCCAGGCGAGATGCGTGATCGGCTTGTATCGGGTGTCCGGTCCGAAATCGAAAAACATCCACCGGAGGTTTTCGAGGTTCAGCTCGCGAAGCCGGAGGTTCTTGTAGACGTTGAAGCCGTCGTCCCAATCGAGGAACTCCGCGCTCAATACCGGCCAGTAGGCGATGCCGCAGAGCACGCACAGGCAGATGCAGATGTTGGTTCGGGTGAGCTTCTCGTCAGTCACAAGGGCGGGCGGAACGCTGCCGGCCCGCCCGGGGCTTGGCAAGTGCTTCAATTGTCGAAGACACGCTGGGCTCCCACGACGGGAAGTCCGGATGCTGCGGGAATGACGCGGTAGAAACGGCCCGCGCGGCTGAGCGCGTCGGCTTCCACGAAGTCGATGCGACCGTCGGCCATGAATCCGCGGGCGATTTCAAACCAGTCGCGCAGATTGTCCGTCCCTTCGACGACGACTTCTTCCGTGAGATCGCCGATCACGACCACGTGCACGACGCCGTCCGTCAAGGCCTCCGCCGCTGCGGGCGGCTCGGTGCCGGGCCGGGGCTCGACGCGATCGTTGTCCGCGATCATCGCGGCGGCCCGGCGGCGGAGGCCGATCTCGTAATTGAGCGGCAGCAGCGTTTGCGGGTGAACGAGGTTGAGGATGACGGACTCGCCTCGTTCCGGTGTGTCGTCGTCGATCGGCGTGATCTCGATTTCCACCTTCGTCTCCCCGGCGGGAATGGTGATGCCGGTCGGGACCTGTTGGTAGTCCGCGCCGTTTTCGGCGACGCCACCTATTTCGAGAAAGGCGTGAATTGCGGCATTGGTGGAGCCCCGGCGAATGAGGGTGAAGGTGGCTGTGTCCGGCTGTCCGGCGGCGTTCGCCCCCTCGCGGGCCAGAAAGTCACGGGTGATGATTTCGATGATCGGGACCGCGTTTTCCTCTCGCACACGGACCGTCACGGGCTCGGACCAGCGGCTCGCGCCCAGATTGTCGGTGGCTTTGACGCGCAGCACGTGCTCGCCGGCCGGGGCGTTCGTCCAGGCGAGGCTGAAGCGTTGCCGTGCGTCCGGTGCCGGGGGGACGAGGAAATGCACCACCGAGTCGCCGAGTTTGCGGTCGCCGACGTAGAACTCCATCTGCGTCACCCAGCCGTCCTGATCACGGGTTTGGGCGGCGATTTCGATCCGGGCCGGGGCTGTGAATTTCGCTCCCGTCTCGGGACTGGCGATGACGACTCGGGGAGGCTCGTTGCGGTGTTCGTCGTTGTCCCGAATCGAGATGGTGGCGGTGCCCTCCGTGCCGACCTGGTAACAGCTGGGAGGCGGCGGGAAGAGCGCGATGCAGAGCGGGGCCTCAATCTGAAGCGTCACGGTTTCGGTTTGTTCCACCCGCTGATCATCGACGGGGCGGAGGACCAGTCTCACCTCTGTCTGTCCGGCCGCGAAACGCGCGCTGTGATTCGCCGTTGTGGTGCCGCCACCGGTGGCGTTGCCCGACACCAATTCATAATCATTGGGCGAGGCGGAACCGCGGAGGGAGTACGCGACTTCGACCGGGATCGTGAGATTGCCCCGTCGGCGGAGGCTGAACACGCCGACGTTGGCTTCGCCGGCCGGGGTTGAAGGGATTCCTTCGGAGGCTTCGGTGTCAATGGCGACGACGCTGACGACGGTGCGTTCGACCTGCTCGATCACCTTCACACGGACGGGTTCGGACAGGCGTGACGCTCCGTCGTTGTCGGTGACGCGCACCCGGATTTCGTGTTCGCCGGTGCTTGGGTGAGGCCAGACCAGCTCGAAGGTGTGGCTCATTCCGACGGGAGGGGTCTCGAAGTATTGAAGGGATTTGTCGGCGACCTGGACCCCGTCTGCAAAGGCTTCCAGTCGGACGAGGTGGCCGTCCGCGTCCTTGCCTCGGGCCAGGATCTTGATCGGATCGCCCAGCTTCAAAACGGCTCCGGCCGTCGGTTGAAGAATGAGGGCTTCGGGCGGGCGGTTCACGGCGTCCGTGTCATTGTCGCGAAGAATCGCCTCGGCCCGGAAGGGGGTGCCGATGATGTAGTCGGAGGAGGTGTTGGCGGCGGTGGTGTCGTTCGCGCCGACCGGGCGCAACGAGAGCACGATGTTCTCGGGACCCTCGACCCGGGTGTCGTCGATCGGCTCGATCAGGACATCCGCCCCATCAACGCCGGCGGGGATGGTGACGTGCCTGGCGATGGCGCGATAGTCCTCGCCATTGACGGCCGAGCCGCCGACGTGGAAGTGAACGGTGAGCGGCTTCTCCTGCGACCCCGTGCGTCGAATCCGGAATTTGGCGGTGTTCGGCTGGGAGTTGGGGCTGCCGTTTACCGGGTCGGGTTCCCGCGCGAGGTTGTCGCTCGCGAGGATGCTGACAACGGGCGGCGAGTTGGTTCCGACGACCCTGACCGCGACTGGGGCGGAATCGCGGGAGGCCCCGAGATTGTCCGTGGCGACCGCGCGGAGCACGTGCGAACCCGGCGCGATATTCGTCCAGACGAGATGCCACGGCGGTAAAATGGCGACTGCGGGGCTGTTTGCGTCGGCCAAAAGGCTGGGTTGATTGCTCACCGTGCCGAGGCTCTTTTCCCCGTCGAAGAATTCAACCGTGCGCACCCAGCCGTCGAGGTCCTGTGCGGCGGCGATCAATGGGTAATGGGTCGGTGACACCAACACGGTGTTGGCCTCCGGACGTTCCAGCCGTACGACCGGCGGATGATTGGTCGGGATACGGTCGTTGTCCTCAATCCACGCGACAGCGCGGGCGTTTGGCGCGAGTTCGTAGCAGCCGGCGGGTGCCGGAAACAGGTCGGCGCAGGCTGCGGGTTGGAGTTCGAGGACGATGCTTTCGCGGTCTTCCTCGTCCGTGTCGTTGATCGGCTCGATGGTAAGCGCGACCTCCCGTTCATCCGCAGGAATCAGGACGGTCGTGGCGATTGCCTGGTAGTCGCTTCCGGGGGTGGCGCTGCCGCCAAATCGGAGATCAACGGCCAGTTCCGCGACGGCGGACCCGGTCCGGTGAATGATGAAAGTCGCGGTGTCCACGGTGCCCGACGCGTCACCCGGTCCTCCTTCCCCTGCCCGTGAATCCTTCGCGAACACGCCGACGAGCGGGAGGGCGGTGTCCGACTCGATTCGCACGCGGACGGCTTCCGAACTCCGGGTCGCGCCGCGATCGTCCGTCGCGACCGCGCGGACGAGATGCTCGCCGACCGGGGCGTTTGACCAGACGAGCGAGAACGGCGCGACAGGCGGGAGAACGGACGTGCCCGTCGTCAGGTTCGGGGCGTCCGGGTCGAATTCCCCGGAAACCCTCTGATTTGCCGCGACGGTGTTCTCGATGTTTGCCGGATCGATGAGGGCGAATGGCCTGAAGCGATTGCTGACCGTGCCGAGGCTCAGGTTGCCGGCGAAAAACTCGACGGACTGCACGAAGCCGTCCGTGTCGTCGGCCGTCGCGAGAAGGGGAACATTCAGCGGACCGCGAAACACGGCTCCTGCCGGGGGGCTCAGCAGGGAGACCGTCGGGGGCTGGTTCGCGCCGCCGTCGTTGTCCTGAATCGTGACCACGCCGCGACCCGGCCATTGGATCCGGAAGCCGCGAAGATTTGTGCCTGGGTGGGAAAGCTCGACCACGACCGTCTCCCGAGCTTCCCCGGCGTTGTCGTCCACGGGAATGATCGTGATGGGTGCGACGTGTTCGCCTGCCGGAATCCGCACCCGACCGAGAAGGGGTTGGTAGTCGATTTCATTCGCCGCCGTTCCGCCGACCACGTATGCGACCTCCAGCGTGGCATTGGTGTCGCCGAAGCGGACCACCAGCAACTGGCCGGGAGTCGGACCTTCCTCCGATGCGACCGGTTGCGCTTCAAGAAGGAAGACAAGCGGGAGAGAGGTGTCGTTGGTGGTCGGTCCGTTTACGGCCGTATTGATGGAACCGGAAAGGCCTGTTCCAAGATCGGTGTTCACGGGATTCGCCTCCTCGCCGCGCGCGATCAAGGGAATCAAGCATGCGAGAAAGAGGCTTCGACCGACAGAATGGATCGTGAGTTTCATGGCTTTTGCGGGAATGGCTGTTGGTGGACACGCGAAGGTTTCCCCAAGCGCGGATTACCCGTATAGCAGAACGTTTGTTGATTACAATTAGGGTATTCCATTCAGGCGCGGGGCTCGGGGAGGCCTGAGCGCGAGCATTTGCGAGGTCGTAACCGGATCGTTTTCAGGTTTCGCTTGCCAAAAGGTCGGCCCTCCGTAGATTTGCCGGCTCTATTTTCAACATGGATATAGCGAATTTCGCAGTTTTATTGGCCTTTTCAGCACCGGCAGCGCCGGGTCAACCGCAGCCTCCTGTCTGGATGCAGATGGTTCCGTTGCTGATCCTCATCTTTGTCTTCTACTTCATCCTGATTCGTCCACAGGCAAAGCAGGCGAAACAGCAGGAGGAAATGAGGAAAAACCTCCAAAAAGGCGATCGCGTGGTCACGAACGGGGGAATCGTCGGCACGGTGATTTCTGTTCGAGACGGGGATAGTTCCCTCATGATCCGCTCGGACGAAACCAAGCTGGAGGTGCTCAAGTCGGCGGTCACCGGTGTGACGGACAAGGGCAGCGCCGTCAAATCCGCCTGAAATCCGGGCGAACTTCAATCTCAAGGAAAAGAAAGCATGAAACGCAACAACACCACGCGCGCCATTGTCATCTTGTTGGTGCTGGCCTGGGCAATTTTTGAAATGCAACCGCCGACGGATCGACCGTTGGTGGAGGTTTTTGACCAGCAGGCGAGCAACAAGGACGCGGCCTACGCACCGATAATCGCCGCCGCCAAGGCATCGTTCAGCCCGACCAACGCCCCGTCTGTTCAGTATCGCAGTCTTCGCGAGGCGGTCGGCACAAACGATCTGACCAAGTTTTTCAATTTCAGCACCAAGGGCGAAAAAGATCCCAACAAGGCTATTTTGGGCCGGGTGCAGCGTGAGGCTGCCGGCCAGTTCAAGCTCGGTCTGGATCTTCAGGGCGGCTCGTCCGTGCTGGTCGCGCTTTCCAGCAACAAGGTCGCGCAGGTTTCCGACACGGCCTCCCTTCAGGAACAGGCGATTGAGGTCTTGCGGGTTCGATTGGACAAGTTCGGTGTCGCAGAGCCGGTCATTCGCGCGGATGGCGACAATCGCATTCTCATCCAGATGCCTGGTCTCGCAGAGAATGATCTGGCGCAGATCATTGACGTGGTGACGAAGCCCGCCGTGCTGGAGTTTCGGATCGTCCATCCCCGCTCCGACGAATTGTTGGCGCAGGGGCTGATGGCCCCCGGCTATCAGTCGATGGTGGACACGCGTAATCTGGATGATGGCACCTCGATTCGCACCAACCTGCTGGTCAAGGTCAAGCCCGAGCGGGGATTGACCGGCAAATACATCGAGCGTGCGGGCGTTTACCGGGATCCGATCACGATGCAGCCCCGCATCACCTTTCGCTTCAACACCGAGGGCGCCGGCCTTTTCGCGGGCGTGACCGAGGAGAACGTGGGCAACCGCCTCGCGATCGTTCTAGACGGCGAGCTTTATTCCGCGCCCAACATCAATGAGCCGATCCGGGGGGGCAGCGGCGAAATTTCCGGCGACTTCAGCCTGAAAGAAGCCTACCAGCTGGCGAACGTGCTGGAGAATCCGCTCGAGACCAAACTGGAGATCCTGGAAATGGAGCTGATTGATCCGTCGCTTGGCAAGGATTCCATTCGCAGCGGAGCGACTGCGGTGATTGTGGGCATCGTGGCTGTGGCTCTCTTCATGCTGGCCTACTACATGGTGTCCGGAGTAATGGCCAACGTGGCGTTGCTTCTAAACATCATCATCCTGCTAGGTGTCATGTGTTCGCTCGACGCGACCTTCACCCTGCCGGGCATCGCGGGCATCGTGCTGACCATCGGTATGGCGGTGGACGCCAACGTGCTGATTTACGAGCGCATCCGGGAGGAACTTGCCGAGGGCAAGTCTCTGCGCGGCGCGGTGAACGCGGGATACGACAAGGCTTGGAGCACGATTTTCGACTCGAACATCACGACCCTGATCGCGTCCTCGATCCTGATTTATCTCGGTTCCGGGCCTGTCAAGGGGTTCGGTGTGACGCTGACCATTGGTGTCTGCGCGTCGATGTTCACGGCTCTCGTTGTCACGCGGTTGCTCTTCGATTTCCTGTTGGAGCGCGACATACTCAAGAATCTGAAAATGCTCTATCTGGTGAAGGGAACGAGTATCGATTTCCTCGGCTTCGCCAAGCCCGCCGCGATCATGTCGGTTGTGGTGCTCGCCATCGGCCTCGGAGGAGGGATTGTGATGCAGGGCAAAAAGGCGCTCGGTGTTGATTTTCTGGGCGGGGACGCCATCACCTACACATTCGACAAGCGCGTCGATGTGAGCGTGCTGCGACCGATCCTTGAAAAGACCGCCTACAAGGTCAACGGCAAGGAAGAGGTGGTTGGCGGCGACATTGCGATTCAATATCAGAAGTCCTTGGGGGACGCGGCGGTCCATTCCGAGCGGCTGATCGTGACCGCGCCGGTGGATTCCGGCGACGCGATCACGGCGGCTTTGAAAGCCGGCTTTCCGGACTCGGGTTTCGAGGAGCAGTTGAAGCGTCAGGTCGGCGCGGTCATTGGCAGTGAAATCCTCAAGTCGGCCATTGAGGCAATCGTGCTCGCCCTGTTTGGCATTCTTTTCTACGTCGCGTTGCGCTTCGAATTTTCATTCTCGGTTGCGGCGGTGATTGCGGTGATTCACGACGTGGTGGTGACGCTGGGGCTTTACATTCTGATCGGCGGCCAGATCAGTGCGCCGATCGTGGCAGCGCTCCTGACCGTGATCGGTTTCTCAATCAACGACACCATCGTCATCTTCGATCGTATTCGTGAGGATCTCAAATTGGGTGTGCGCGGCACGTTTCATGATGTGATCAACAAGGCTGTAAACCAGACCCTGGCCCGGACGATTATCACGTCGGGAACGACGCTCATTTCCGTGCTGTCGCTTGTGATCTTCGGCGGCGGCGTGATCAACGACTTTGCCACCACCCTGCTCATCGGGATTGTCGTCGGCACTTACTCCAGTATCTACGTCGCCAGCGCGATCGTCCTTTGGTGGCACAAGGGAGAGCGTCCGAAGATGGCCGGACCCGAGAGCGCGGCGGTTTATTCCGCCGCGGAGCCGACCGCCTGACGAGTCACAGGGACAGTTGAAACGCTTACACGCCATTGGGCGGTGAGCGTCACGCGCGGGTGAGGACCGGCGCTGGAGCCGTGCTTTGACGAACGAATACGACAACGTCATGACCGGAGTGCAGCGGATGGACATCACCCCGCTGCACTGGATCGTTTTCATCGTCGCGGTATTGTTCTTCCTCGCGCTGGATCTTGGTGTGTTCCACCGAAACGCGCGCAAGGTGAAGTTTCGGGAGGCGTTGGCCTGGTCGGCCTTGTGGTGTTCATTGGCGCTCCTCTTCGGCAGTTTTGTCTCCACCTACCGGGGGTTTGAGGAAGGCACGGAGTTCGTCACCGGCTACATCATCGAACTTTCGCTTTCGATGGACAACGTGTTCGTGATCGCGTTGATCTTCAGCTACTTCCGCGTGCCGATCGCCTACCAGCACCGGGTTCTCTTCTGGGGGATCATGGGCGCGCTGGTCATGCGCTTGGCGATGATCCTCGTCGGGGCCGCCCTCATCAAACAGTTCCATCAGGTCCTTTATTTCTTCGGAGCCTTTCTGGTGTATTCGGGTGTCAAGATGCTGCTCGGAAAGGACGACGAGGGCGTTGAGCCCGAGAAAAATCCCTGCGTCAGCCTCGCCCGCAAATGGTTCCGGGTGAGTCCGGATTATGACGGGCAGAATTTCACGACTCTGTTGAACGGTCGCAAGGCCCTGACGCCACTGGCCTTGGTGTTGGTCATGATCGAGACCACCGACCTGATCTTCGCGCTGGACTCGATTCCCGCCATCTTCGCCGTCACGCAGAAGGAATTCATCGTCTTCACCTCGAATGTCTTCGCGATCCTTGGCCTGCGCTCGATGTACTTCGTGCTCGCGAACGCGATCGAATACTTCCGCTACCTGAAGTTCGGCCTTTCCTTGGTGCTGGTCTTTATCGGCGGCAAAATGCTCGCGGAGATGTGGAATCTCCACATCGACACCATGGCCAGCCTTTACATCGTTGCCGGCATTATCATCGCCTCGATCATTGTGTCCTTCCGCACGGCGAAAACGCATCCCGACCCGTCGCTCTACGAGGATGAGGACGACGATGACGAGCAGGGCGGGGACGGGTCGGAAAAATCGCCCGCCCCGTGAAGCATCGTTGGCAGCTTGCCTCCCGGGACGAGGAACGTGTTCGCCGGCTCGCGGGTGAACACGCGATCTCGCCGCTTCTGGCACAGTGCCTCATCAATCGCGAGCTGACCGATTCCGAAGTTGGACACTTCCTGCTGCCGCGTCTCAAGGACTTGGCGGATCCCTTTCTGCTGCCGGACATGGCGGTCGCCGTTGATCGCTTGGTCTTGGCGCGGCAGCAGGGAGAGGCTCTGGTCATCTTCGGGGACTATGATGTGGATGGCGTCACCTCGACGACGATCCTGCTCGAGACCTTCGCGGCACTCGGCCTGCGGGCGAGCGCCTACCTTCCGCACCGGGTGGACGAGGGCTACGGCCTCAGCGCCGACGGTGTGGAGAATTGTTTGACGGCCCACCCTGTTTCCCTGCTCCTGGCTGTTGATTGTGGATCCACGTCCACCGAGACGATCACGCGTCTCAAAGAGCGCGGCGTCGAGGTGATCGTCCTGGATCACCATCAGGTGTCCGATCCGCCGCCGCCGGCCCTTGCGCTTGTCAATCCGCAGCGGGGAGATCGTTTTCAGGAACTCTGCTCGGCCGGTCTGGCGTTCAAGCTCGCGCACGCCCTCGTGAAACGGGGGCGTGATCTAAATTGGCCCGCCGCCGAAGCGTTCGATGTGCGGAACCTGCTTGATCTCGCCGCCTTGGGAACGATCGCGGACATCGTTCCGCTTCGGAACGAGAACCGCATTCTGGTCAGCGCCGGCCTTCCTCGTCTTTCCGCGACCCGTCGACCGGGATTGATCGCGCTCAAAGAAGTGGCCCAGTGTGGGGAGAGCATTGGCGTTTACGAGGTTGGCTTTCAGCTTGGACCCCGGTTGAACGCCGCCGGCCGCCTGGAGACCGCCACCGAAGCCCTGGATCTTCTGACCGCCACGGACGCCCGTAAAGCGACGTCCCTCGCCGCCGAACTCGATGCCCGAAATCGGGAACGGCAGACGATCGAGCGCGACATCACGGACACGGTCTTGAATGACTTCAAAAGCCGTTTTGATTCCGATCGCGACTTCGCCCTCGTCGCCGGGAACGCCGACTGGCACATCGGTGTGGTCGGCATTGTCGCCTCCCGCGTCGTTCGCGAATTCTACCGCCCCGCCTTTGTCATCGGAGGAGAGGGTCTCGAATGGCGGGGGTCGGGGCGAAGTGTGGTCGGATTCGATCTCGCCGCCGCCCTGCGGGAATGTGACGACCTGCTGGCGCGACACGGAGGGCACGCGATGGCCGCTGGGCTCTCGATTGATCCGGGCAAGGTGGACGCGTTTCGCGAACGCCTGAATGAAATTGCCCGCCGCGAACTCACCGCCGAAGCGCTGATCCCACCGCTGCGGCTCGACGCGGAAGTCGCGATCGGAGATCTCACGGAAACCACGCTTCGCGAGCTGGAAAAACTCCAACCTTGCGGGCAGGGCAACCCCACCGTGCAGGTCGTTGTTCCGGGGCTGAAGCTGAGCGGCACGCCGCGAACCATTGGCAAGGCGGCAAATCATCTGCTCCTTCAATTTACGGACGGCGTTGGGCGCATTGACGCCGTCTGGTGGAACGCCGCCGATCAACCCCTGCCGCAAGGCCCCTGCGACATCGCCTGCGTCCCGGAGATCAATGAATACCGGAGCCGCCGCTCTGTCCGCCTGAAGATCCTCGACTGGCGTTCGGCATAGTTTCGGCTTCCCGCCGCCGCCTACGGTCCGATTGCGAGAAGGAGTTTCTTGATTTCCTTGAGTTTGGCGGAGGCGGTTTTTTTCGAGAGGCGGGGGAACTTGCCTCCGAGTTGGAGGTAGTCGCCCTGTCGGGTGAGCATGAGTTTCGGGCCGCGGGTTTCGATCTGCGTGACTCCGCGCGTCGTGCCGAGTTGCTTCACCTCGGCCGCGAGCAAAAGCAATCGGACGGCGTCCGGGATCGGGCCGAACCGGTCCCGGAGTTCATTCTCCAAGGCGACCAGATCGTCCTTCTCGCTCGCCTGCGAGACCTTGCGATAGATCTGGATTCTTTGCTCGGGCTCGGTGACGTAGCCGAAGGGAATGTTGGCCATTTCGGGTCCCACATTGGGCGGGCCGGCCTTGTCGCCGCTTTCTCCGGCACCGTCGAAGCCGATAGCCAGGAAGTCGAACATCACCTGCGTGTTGACGCGGGGCTTCACCTTCTCCCCCTTCAGAGCGCTGACGCTTTGCTTGAGCAGCTGACAGTAGAGATCAAAGCCGACCGCCGTGATATGTCCACTCTGCTGCGCGCCCAAAAGGTTTCCGGCACCGCGAATCTCCAGGTCTCGCATGGCGATCTTGAATCCGCTGCCGAGTTGGGCGTACTGCTTGATCGCGCTCATGCGTTTGCGGACATCGGTCAACAGGCGGGCGTGGCGCGGCAGCAGCAGGTAGGCGAAGGCCTGATTCTTGTAGCGCCCGACGCGGCCGCGCAGCTGATAGAGCTGGCTGAGTCCGAAGCGATCCGCGCGATCGATGATGATGGTGTTGGCGTTCGGGATATCGAGGCCGCTTTCGATGATCGTCGTGGAGAGCAGCACGTCGGCGTCCCCGTTCACGAACTTCGTCATGACCTCCTCCAGTTCGTCCGCGTCCATCTGGCCGTGGCCGACCACCACACGGGCATCGGGCACGATCTGTTGAATGCGGCCGCGCATGTGCTCGATGGTTGTCACGCGGTTGTGCAGGAAGAACACCTGGCCGCCCCGGTTTAATTCCCGACGAATCGCGTCCTTGATCACCCGCTCGTCGTATTGGCAGACCGTGGTCTCCACCGGCAGCCGGTCCTGCGGCGGCGTTTGGATGGTGCTCATGTCCCGCGCTCCGGTCAGGGCGAGATAGAGGGTTCGGGGGATCGGTGTCGCGCTGAGCGTCAGCACATCGACGTGAGCCCGCATGCGCTTGAACTTCTCCTTGTGCATCACGCCGAAGCGCTGCTCCTCGTCGATCACCACCAGGCCGAGATCCTTGAAGATCACGTCCTTCTGCACCAGCCGGTGTGTGCCCACCACGATGTCCACGCCGCCGTTCGCGAGATCGTCCACGACCTGTCGCTGTTGTTTCGGGGTGCGAAAGCGGGATAAGAGTTCAACCCGCACCGGATAGTCGGCCATCCGATCGCGCAGCGTGTTGTAGTGCTGTTGCGCGAGCACGGTGGTCGGGACGAGGAAGGCGACCTGTTTGCCGGCCATGACGGCCTTGAAGGCCGCGCGAATCGCGACCTCCGTCTTTCCAAAGCCGACATCGCCGCACACCAGCCGGTCCATTGGGCGGGTGCTTTCGAGATCCTTCTTCGCCGCCTCGATCGCCTGCAGTTGATCCGGTGTCTCCTCGAACAGAAAGGAGCTTTCGAACTCCTGCTGCCACGAGGTGTCCGCGCCGAAGGCGTGTCCCTCCTCCGCCTCGCGCTTGGCCTGGATGGAGAGCAAATCCGAGGCGAGATCACGCACGGCCCGCTCCGCCTGCTCCTTTGCCTTGCCCCAGCGCGATCCGCCCAGCACGTGAAGGGGCGGGCGGATCTTGCCGGTGCCGACATACTTGCTGACGAGGTGCGCCTCCGTCACGGGCACGTAGAGTTTGGGCGCGGTCTGGTCGGAATCCCGCGCCGCGTATTCGATCACCATGCACTCCTGCGTCTGCGCCTCGTGCTCATCCTCGCGCCTGCGTCCGCCCACCGCGAGATTGGTCAGGCCGCAATAGCGTCCGATCCCGTGTTGCAGGTGCACGACGAGATCCCCGAATTCCAGCTCGGTGAAATCGATGTCCATCGCGGAGCGCGTCGCGGAGGCGTGCTTCGCCTTGAGGCGGCGGGAGCGTTGAACCCGGTAGCGTCCGAAGATCTCCGCGTCGGTGATCACGACAAGTTTGCCCGCCGCGAACAGGAATCCCCGACTCAGCGAGCCGATGAAACATTTCGGGCCCACCCGACCGGCCTTGAAACCCAGCTCGCTCCAGATTTCCTTGAAGCGTTGTTGCTCGCCGCTGTTGTTGCAGAAGACCCGCACATCGTAGCCCTGTCTCAACCAGCGATGCATCTGACCGAAGAACTCCCGCTTTTGCGCGTCCGCGATCTGCGGATCCGGAGCCCTGTCCCCGAGCGGACGAAAATCCTCCAGACTTTGAAAGGTGGGTGACATCAGTCCATCGACCGGGATCGTGCCGGTGGTTTCCTCGCGCATCTCGACGACGGAGAAACCGCGTGAGCTGAACAGGTCCCGCATGGAATTGGGCGTTTCGTGGAACCGTTCGTCCTCGGGCAGATCCGCCAGATAGGCCGTGGCGTGCTCCTCGATGGTCTCGGCCTCGGAAAGAATGACCGACGTGTCGGGCGGCAGGTAGTCGGTCAGCAGCCCCAAATCCGCCTCCGATGTCGTTCTCTTCAGCAGACCCAGCTCGCCGGCGGGTGACAGCAGGACGGAATCGACCGGCTCACGCGAGACCTGTGAGACCGGGTCGAAGTATCGCAGCGACTCCAGTTCGTCGCCGAAGAATTCGAGACGAACCGGCCACGGGCTGGTGGGCGGATACACGTCCACGATGCCGCCGCGCATCGCGATCTCGCTCTTTTGGTTCACCTGCACCTCGGAGTCGTATCCCTGTTCCTCCAGCCATTCGACCAGGTCCAGCGGGTCGATGGTATCGCCGCACCGCAGGCGTCTCAAACGCCCGCGCAGCGCCTCCGGGGGAAAGGTTCGCTGCACCACCGCTTCCACGGAGGCGACAATGACAAGCGGGTCTTTCGGCTTTCGTTCCAGCAGGGCGACCAGAGACTCCAGGCGTTCGCTGATGACATCCGCGTGCGGCAACTTGTCCTGATGCGGCAGAATCTCCCAAGCGGGAAAAAACAAGGCAGCCTCCGCGTCGGTTCCGGCCTTCTTCGTCTGTCGGGTCCAGGTCGTGAAATCCTGTTGGAACCGCTCCTGGGCCTTGAGATTTGGAGTGACGATCAGCAGCGGACCCGCGCCGCGCCGCGCCGAAATCCGTTCGGTCAGGTAGGGTTGCGCCGCCACCGCCACGCCGCCAAAAGACAAACAGCCGCCTGCTTCCAATGCGCTGAAGGCATCCAGCACGTCCGGAAGATTCCCGTCCTCATTTGTCGTTTCGCCGGAACTCACCGGATCGCGGACGATAGAGCGTGAAGGCTCGATGGAAACAAGGAATTCGAGGCGCGCGCCGCCGTTGCCGCGCCGGGGCTGATCAAATCAATTCTCCCACGAACCGCCCAGGGCTTGGATCAGGCGGATGCTGGCGAGGCGTTGCTCGCTGGTGACGGCGTTTTCACGGATCACCGAGCGCAGGCGTGTCTGCTCGGCGTTGAGATAGTCCGCGTAGCTGCCAATGCCGGTCTCGTGCCGATCTTTCGCCGCGTCCGCGGCTTCCAGCGCGGATGCGGTCGCGGCGCGTTGCTGGGCGATTTCCCGGGCGTAGCTCTTGGCGTCGAGCAGGGCGTCATCGACTTCGCGCACGGCGGTCAGAAACGTCGAACGATAGTTGGCCGCCGCTTCCCGGAACTGCGCGCGCGCCTGCGCGATCGCGGATCTTGAGACGCTGCCCTGGAAGATTGGAATATCGATTTGAGGCCCGATGTCGAAGAAGACACTGTCCGCGTCGAAAAGGCTGCCCGCCTTGAGGCTGGCGATGCCGCCGCTGCCCAGAAGCGTGATCTTGGGAAGAAAGTCGGCCCGCCGCACGCCGACCTGTGTTGCCGCCGCACGCAGTTTTCGATCCGCCGAGATCAGGTCCGGGCGTTGGCCCAGCAGTTCGGAGGGAAGTCCCGCCGGAATGTCAGCCGGCGCCAATTCAATCCGCGAATCCGTCAGCCGGCCCAGTTCCGAGGGCAGGGATCCTGTCAGGACCGCGATCGCGTGGAGCATCTTGCCGCTGTTTCGCTCGGCGCCCTCGACGGCAACTCCGGTTTCCTGGAGGGCGATTGTGGCGCGGGCCAGGTCCGATTTGACCGCCTGACCAAACGTCACCCGCGCCTCCACGAGTTTCAGCTTCTCCGTCTCGCGCTGATGGATCGTCCGGAGCAGGGTCAACTCCGTGTCGGCGGCGCGGTAGGCGAAGTATTGGCGCGCGAGGGCGGACTGTAGCGAGAGGATGATGTCGTGATAGTCCACCGCCGCCGCCTCGGCACGGAACCGGTCGCGCTTCACGGCCGATCGGACGCGACCCCAAAGGTCCAGCTCCCACGAGACGCTGCCGCCCAATCTGAAACGGTCGTTCTCCGGGGTGGCGAGCGGGAAGAGGAGATTGTTGACGGACTGGCCCTGACGTCCCAACGAGCCGTCGCCGCGCACCGTCGGCAGCAGCGGTCCGCGTGTGATGCCCAAGACGGCGAAACTTTGATCCACCCGCGCCAGCGCGGCGGAGGCGTCCGGGTTCGCCGTGTTCAGGCGCTCCATGAGATCGTCCAGGGTGGCGTCGTTGAACAGCGTCCACCACTTTGCGGGCAGCGGGGTGGTGGACCGGTCGTCGCCGTGAAGGAAGCTGCCGTCCGCGTGCGGAGTCGAAAGATCCGGGTCGGGGCTCATGTGCTCGGTCACCGTCGAGCAGGCGGCGCTCAGTGCGATCAGGGCGGTGGTGAGGCAGCGGGTGAAACGCATCGTTCCCTTCATGATTGTGGGGTCGGGGTTGCCGGTGCGGCGGGTTTGAAGGCGGCGTAGAAAACGCTCAACACACTTGGCACCAGGACGAGGGTGAAGAGGGTTGAAACCAGCAGGCCGCCGACCACCACGGCGCCGAGTCCGCGGTAGAGTTCCGACCCGGCACCAGGCAGCACGACGAGGGGAATCATGCCTCCGACGGAGGTGAGCGAACTCATGAGAATCGGTCGCACGCGGGTGCGTACGGACGCGATGATCGCCTCGTCCGGGGTTTCAATGCGGCTTGAGTCGTTCAGAAAGTTGATCGTCTGGTGGATGATCAAAATCGCGTTGTTCACAACGACGCCGGCCAGCAGCACGAATCCGAGGATGCTCAGCATGTCGAGGTTTTGCACGGGCATGTAGTGATCGCCGATGCTCCACCAGTGGACCAGGGCCAGCCCGGCGAAACCTCCCAGCGTCGCGAGGGGAACGGTGAGCATGATGACAATGGGGGAGCTCCAGCTTTGGAAGAGGACGACCAGCACCAGATAGACCACGAAGAAGGCGAGGAACATCGAGCTGGTCAGCGTGCCAAGCCAGGAGCCGTCCCCGAGCAGCGCCGTCTTGATCTCGTTCAACTTGCCGGCGGAGCCCGCCATGCCGACCTCGATGCCGGGCGCGATGGCTCCCTGCTTGCGCAGGCCGGCCACCAGCTCGTTGACCTGATTGACCGCCGTTTCCAGCGGCAGACCGGCGGGCGGTGTGAATTGCAGCGTGACGGCCCGGGCGCGATCCACGTGGCGGATCTCGTCCGGCCCCAGCACGCGGCTGACGGTTGCGACCGTGCGAAGGTCGATGATCTCCCCGGAAGGCGTGGCGATGGGCGCGTTCAGGATCGCGTCGATGGGATTGCTCTCGAACGAACGTTTGCTGATGACCTTCATGTCCCGCAGCTCGCCCTTTCGCTCGTAGTCGCGGAAGAACAGGATGCCGTCGCCGTTGGCCTGTGCCGCGAGACCGACGTCGGAGCGCGTGAGTCCGACCTTCAGCAAAGCCCGGTCGCTCGGCTCGATGCGCAGCTCGCTCGACGGCATGAGAAAATTCGAGGGATCGGGATTCACGCTGTAGGGCCCGAACTTGCCGATGAGCCCGAACATGAGGCTTTGGGCCGAGGCGGTCACCGCGTCGAGATCGCGGCCCTTGATGTCGATCTTGATCGCCGATCCGGTGTTGCCGCCGACACGGAAGAGAGGCATCTGGAAGGCGAAGGCAATCGTGTCCGGCGCGTTGTGTCCGCTGGCAGCGGTGTTCAGGAGCGGGATAAGGTCTTTGACGCGTTGTTTGTCCGACGAGATCGCCCCGTGGAACATGCGCCCCTCGAAGCTCACCAGGAAGTAGTTGTCAATCGGCGGCGGCATCACGCTCGGCTCCATGCCGGGAAAGGGCGGAACGAGCACGCGCTTGTCCTCCTTGGGGGCGTTTCCGCGCACGACGGCCTCCACGGCGAACTGGTCGGGTGCCGCCTCCCACGCGGGACGGATGACGCTTTCGACCCGTTTCCCCATCACGTTCAACTGTTCAAGGTTGTAGCCCGGGGGGGGGATCAGGAGGCCGAAGACGATGTTGCGGTTGCCCATCGGAAGATAGTCCAGCGGGGGAATGAGGACCTTGATGCCGACGATGGTTCCGACGATGAAGGTGCCGATGACGAGCAGTCGCAGGATCCAGCTACGGTTGATTCCGGCGACAATGTCGGCCACGAAATGGGGCAGGGCGTGAACGAAGCGCTGCATGAGAGCGAGCGGACCCCATCCGCGATGTTGCGGGGCGCCGTCCTCCGCCCAGTCGCCTTCCTCCGCGTCACGGGCCCGCAGGATGCGCGCGGCGGCGGCGGGAATGACGGTGAGGGATACGATCAGGCTGAGCGCCACCGCGGCCATGATCGCGTAGGCGATATCCTTGAAAAGCTGCCCGGCGGTTTCCTCGATCAGGAGGATCGGGAAGAACACGGCGAGCGTGGTGATCGTGGATGCGATCACGGCTCCGCCGACCTCGCTCGCGCCGTCATGCGCCGCAGCGCGGGCGTCCTTGCCCATTTCAAGGTGACGGAAAATGTTCTCGATCACCACGATCGCGTTGTCGACCACCATGCCGACCGCGAAGGCCATGCCGGCGAGCGAAATGATGTTCACCGAGCGGCCGAGCATCACCAGCACCACCAGCGCGGCGATGACGGAGATGGGAATCGCCAGCGCGATGATGCCGACCGTCCGCAGCGAGCGCAGAAAGAACAACAGCGTCAGGGTCGCCAGCAGTCCTCCGTAAACGATGTTGCTCTGCACGAGTTCTATGGCGTCCGCGACATAGGTGGTGGAGTCATACACCTGCACAAGTTCCAGTTTGCCGTTCAATCCCAGGGTGCGGGCGTGTTGTTCAAGCAGTCCGCCCGGCGCGTTCATCGACGCGATCTCCCCTTTGATGAGATCCATCGTCTCGATGAGGTTGCCGCCTTGCCGCAGGAGGAAGTTGAAGAATGGCATCTCGTTTCCGCGCGCCCGCGCCCAGTCGCGCTTTTCCTTGTAGGTCTCGATCACCTCGGCGATGTCGCGCATGTAGACCGGGCCTGCGGCGTCCCGGCGGATGATCATGCTCATGACCGACTCCGCTGTTTCGAAACGGCCCGTGGAGCGGATTCGGATGTCCCGTTTTCCCTCCTCCAGCTTGCCGCCGGAGAAATTCGCGTTGGCGTTTCGTATCGCCGCGTTCAGCTCCCTCCAGGTCAGACCGCGCTCGGCCAGCGCCTGCGGATCGACTCGGATTTGCAGCTCGGAATAGCGTCCGCCGCGAATGCCCGTCTGGGCGACGCCTTTCAACCGGTCAAAGCGCGGCTTCATCCGTCGCTCCATGAAATCGAACAAGGTCGTCGCGTCGAAGTTCGTGTCCGTGCAGGAAAGCCCCACCCAGGCGACGTAGTCGACCGATTCGGGATCGATGTCCTCGACCACCGGTTGGAGTACGGCTTCCGGATAGCCCGGAACCTCGTCGAGCTTTTGCAGAACATCTGCCTTGGCCGCTTTGAGATCCGTGCCGGTCTCGAACTCCAGCCGAACCACGCCTTGTCCGGCCTTGCTGTTGCTTGTCAGGGACACCAGCCCGGCCACGTCACTGAGCACCTTTTCCTGCTCCTCGACCACGTCGCTCTCGATCTCCTCGGCTGAGGCGCTTTCCCAGTAGGTCGAGATTGAGATGACCACGGAGTCGACGTCCGGCTTCATCTGCACGGGCACGGCGGTGAAGGCCATCACGCCGGCCAGGATCGAAAGTCCCACTCCGACGGCGACCGAGATCGGTTGTCGGATGCAATAGTCGATGAGCTTCATGGCGCTTTGGGTTCCGCTCCCTCACCCGCCGTCCGGATCATCAGCGACTGGCCCGGCCTCAGACGTTCGTTCCCTTCGACCACGATCTGGTCGCCGTCCTTGAAACCCTCGTTGGTCGCATCCACATAGGCGTTGCCGTTTCTTTCGAACGCCACGCGCACGGGCACCGCGCGTCCGGTCGGCAGGCCTTCCCCGCCTTCCGGAGCCTGCACCACCTGCACGATCGTACCCCTTGGCGATTGCACGACCGCATTGACCGGGATGCGCCAATAGGGTTTCGCGTCCGCAACGGGAACGATCCCCGTCACGGACTCACCGGGAATCAACGATCCGTCGGCGTTTTCGATTGTGGCCACCAATGTGAACAACTGGCTGCGACCATCGACATCCGGGATGGCCGTCGCCTTGGTCGGTTTGAAAATCTCACCGCTTGAGGAACGGCGAACCCGGAAAGCCGCGAGGTCCGAATTCGCGCGGGATGAATGTCGAGCCGGGACCCGCAGCCATGCCTCGATGGGATTCATGGCGACGATCGACGCGATCACCGTGCCCGCGGCGACCCATTCGCCGGGCTCCACGTTTCGCGCGACCACGACGCCGTCGAACGGTGCCACCACGGTGAGGTCGGCTTGTTGAACCTTCAGAAACTCCAAACGGCTCTGTGCCGCCTTGATGCCGTCCTCGGCGGAACGATGTTGGGCGATGGCCACGGTCATCATCTTCTCCGCGTCGAGGAGATCGCTTGCTGAAATCGCCTCCCGTCCGCGCAACGCCTGCTTCATTTCCAGATCCTTGCTCGCGCGAGCCCGTTCCGCGTCGCGTTGCCGAACAAGATTTTCGGCGGATTCCAATGCGGCCCTGGCTTCGTTCAAGAGCGCTGAAACGCGTCGCTCGTCCAGCTTTGCCAAGATCGTGCCGGTCTTTACCGAATCTCCCTCATCGACCAGCACCTCCGCGACGGCTCCCGCCTCCCGGGCGGCGACATCGGCGTGGGAGGTGGCCCGGAAGGTGCCGGTGACCATGGCCTCGTCTCGCGTGTTCTCCCGGATGATATCGGTCACGTAGACCGCCGCCGGAGGCAGGGTCGGCGGTCCGCCCTGGCCCCCGGAGCCACCCGCGCTCGGGGCGCGTTGAATCGTCTGGATGACGACCACGGTCACCACCACCAGCACGAGAGCCATTACCGCGATCGTCACCGTGCGTCGGCCCCGATTTTCACCTTGTCCGTTCATTGAGTTTTTGTCCGCTTCCGACATGACCAAAAGGGCTGGAGAGCATTCACGTGAGACAGGTGATCGCAAGGAGAAATGAGTCAATGCGGTGCCTGTAATAGTTTCGCCGCCCGGGGTGCCACCTGCCCGAAGCGCTGCATCTTCCGCTATCGGATGAAAGATTTGATACCGAACTCGACGGTTGCAACGCGCGGGGTGCTTGGACATTTTTTCGGACACCTATGAAGTTCCTGAGAATTCTCGCTGCTTTCGCCCTGCTCGGACGGGGATGCGCGACGGTTTTGGCGGCCGATGACATCCGCGTTCTGATCATCGACGGTCGAAACAATCACGATTGGCGTGAAACGACGGATTCCCTCCGGGCCACGCTTGGCGCCGTGGGTCGTTTTGATGTGACGGTTTCGAGGGCGCCACGCGAGCGGTTTCATTCCTTTCCGTCCACGCCGCCAAAAGGGGCGGACCCGGTTGCCTTCGCGGAGGCGAAGCAACGTCATGAGATCGGTAAACGCGCCGCGGAAGCCGCGTTGAAAACGGAGTGGGAATCGTGGAATCCGGATTTCGAGTCCCATGACGTGGTGTTGCTGAACTACAACGGACCCGACTGGCCGGAACGGGTGCGAAAGAATTTTGTGAAATTCGTGAGGGAAGGCGGAGGCTTGTTGTTGATCCACGCGGCCAACAACGGCTTTCGCAATTGGGCGGAGTTCAACGAGATGATCGGCCTCGGCTACAACGGTGCGCGCGGGATACCGGAGGGGCGGAAGATCTTGTCATCCAAGATCGAGGACGCGACCGGCAGGCTGCTGACCTGCTGCGAAGGGCGGAATTCGGGGCATGGCAGCCAGCACGCCTTCCTCGTGAAAGTCCGCGCGCCGGATCACCCGATCATGAGCGGGCTTCCGCCGGTCTGGCTGCACGGCAGAGACGAGCTTTACCACAACCTGCGCGGCGTCGGACGCAACCTGACCATCCTGTCCTCCGCCTATTCGGATCCGCAACAGCGCGGCACGGGGCACCATGAGCCGGTCACATGGGCGGTGGATTACGGCAAAGGGCGCGTCATCGTAACGACCATGGGACATCACTGGCCGCGCCAGGTGGAGCGGGACAGTCTTGAGTGCGTGGGCTTTCAGACCGTGGTCGCCCGCAGCCTGGAATTTGCCGCCAGAGGCAAGGTGACGATTGCGCCGCCATCTGAGTTTCCCGGTGTTGAAGAGCCTGTGTTGCGCAAGCCGCATCGGGTCGGGTGGTCCGCGGTCTCGACGGACGCAACCGCGAAGACGAATTGGCGGGCCCGGAAAGACACGAATCCGTTCGTTCTCCTCACGCCCGAGGAAGAGCGTGAATCCTTTCAGCTGCCCCCCGGCTTTTTCGCCGAACTGGTGGCGGCGGAGCCGATGGTCGAGGAGCCCGTCGTCGCGGTACACGACATCAGCGGTGCGATGTATGTCGCCGAGATGCGGAGTTACATGCAGGACGAAAACGGCGGGGGAACGAAGACGCTCAAGAACGGCCGCGTCAAGCGCCTGGTCGATCTCGACGGAGACGGGCGCATGGACCGGGCCACCGTTTTTATCGACGGCCTCAATCTTCCCCGCATGTTGCTGCCGCTCGACGATCGCTTGGCGGTGGTGGAGACGGACAGCACCCACGTTTGGTCCTATCGGGACACCGACGGCGACGGTGTGGCCGACGAAAAGAAGCTGCTCTTCAAAGGCAGGGAGGGATCTCCCACCCGGAGTGTCGAGCATCAGGACTCCGGCCTGATCTGGAATTTGGACAACTGGATCTATATCTCCTACAACCACGAGCGCTATCGTTACACGGACGGTGTCTGGCGCGCCGAAAAGGTGCCCAGCCATTGGGCCCAATGGGGGCTCGCCCAGGACGACGTCGGCCGGCTCTTCTTCACGGACAATAGCAAGCCCGTGCTCAATCTTCAGATTCCGCGGACCTATTGGGCCAATGTCATCAGGCGCACCGGCCGGATGCCCCGGTTCACTCCTTCCGTCGGACTCGCTTATGAGCATGACTTCCTTGAAGCGCAGAACCTCTGTCCGATCGACGACCGTGGAGGCAAGGCACCGGCCACCAAGAGGTTTACGTCGATCTGCGGGCAGACCGTTTTTCGGGGAAACGGGCTGCCTGATGATGTTTATGGAGACTACTTCTTCTGCGATCCGACCATTCACGTCGTGCGCCGCGCGGAGATTGGGAACCGAAACGGTCAGATTCGCCTGAAGCGTGTCGGCACCAACGAGTTCATGATTTCTCCGGACATCAACTTTCGGCCCGTAAACACACACACCGGGCCCGACGGCTGTCTCTATGTCACCGACATGTATCGCGGCATCATCCAGGACGCGCCGTGGTTGAATCCCGACGCGCGGCGTTTTGTTCGCGAGGCCGGTCTTTCCCGGAACGTTCTCAACGGGCGCATCTGGCGAATTCGACACCGTGATCACCAGCCTTCGGCCGGGCCCGGCTTTCAGGACGAGGAGACCGTCGCGCTCATCCGGCATTTCGAGAATCCGAACGGCTGGTGGAGGGACACCGCGCAGAGGCTGATTCTTTTGCGCCCCGACCGGGAGCTGGCCGCGCCGCTGCTCGAAGATTTCCTGCGTTACGATGTTCACGATCCGATCAAGCGCCTCCACTGCCTCTGGACCTTGGAGGGGATGAACAAGGCCGGGCGTGACCTGCTGCTTGCCACGTTGAAGGATCGCGATCCCCGACTCCGTGCGGCTGCCATCCGTATTGGCGAGGCCTTCATCCGTGAAAACGATGTCGACTTCATTGTCGCGCTGGCGCCTCTGGCCCAGGAGCGCGAATCCGAGCTTCTCAAGCAACTCATCCTCAGCCTCGGTTGGAGCGACGAGCAGGCCGCGCTCGATATCATCGCGGATGTGATCCAAAGCAAGCTCGGCGACGACGCCGTTTTCCTGGCAGCGATGGCTTCGCTCTGGGGTGGCAGGTCTCCGGTCATTGATGAAATTCGGGACGGCTCCCTATTCCGATCCATTCGCGACGAGGAAGAACGCGCACCCCTGCTGAAACGCTGGATTGCGGGACTTGCCACGTGGGAGCGCAAGGACATCCAGCTGCCGAAAGACTACACCTCGCGGCAGAGGTGGCTTGTTGGCCACGGCGAGACGATTTTCTTCGAGACCTGCAGCTCATGCCATGGTCCGAACGGGGACGGGCAGGAGGTTCCCGGCACGGAGCGCCGCCTCGCGCCGCCGCTGCGCAACTCACCGCGGGTCCTCGGCGATCCCGCCAAGCTGGTTCGCATCCTCCTGCACGGCCTGACGGGACCCGTCGATGGCAGGACGTACGAAGCCGGTGCCATGCCCACCCTCGCCAGCCTCGGCTACGACGATCCCAACCGTGTCACCCAGATCCTCAACTTCATCCGTCACGCATGGGATCACAAACTTCCCCCGATCGAGGTGGATGAAATCAAACGGGTGATCGAGGAAACCAAAGCGCGGCAGACACCCTGGACGCTGGAAGAGCTGGCGGGGAATTGAGGTCGGACGGAACTCGGCGGAAGATCCCGGACGGAACCGCGCGCTTCGTTGGATCAATGATTCGCCCCGCCGGCGCGCGCCTTGGCCGTGATTTCGGAGAGGGAGACCCAATCGCCGCCGCGTCGCTTGCTCTCGTCGGCGGCTTCCATGAAGGCGAAGATTTCGAGGGTTTCGGCGGGATCGACGGGGGGCTTGCCGGTTTGGAAGAACCTGACGATCTCGGCCACGAGGGGCGCGTAGCCGTCGTAGCTGCCGACGTCCGCCGTGCCTTTTTCGCCGCTTGCGCCGCCGCCGTATCCTTTGCGCTCCTCGAACACGCCAAAGCGGTTGCCCGACCAGAAACCGGTCACCCGGATCATGCCGTCCGGCGTGGTTTCGCGTCGGGCCTTCAGGCAGCCGGTTCCCATCACCGTGAACAGGGATTCGCATCCGTGGACGCCGTACCAGAACAGATCGGGATGATGCTCCTCCAACGAGGCGGGGCTCCCCGTCTTGGCGAAGTGGACCCGTCCGATCGCGCCGTTTCGGACCGCCTGTGTGGTCTTGGCCCAGCGGAGCGAGGAGGAGCTGAAGACGGGAACGCCTTTTTCCTTCGCCATGGCGAAGATCTGCATCGCGTCCCGCAGGGAGCCCGCGATGGGTTTGTCGATGAACAGGGGTTTTCCTGCGGCGATCACCGGCGCGGCCTGGCTGAGGTGAGGGCGGCCGTCGACGCTCTCCAAGAGGACCGCGTCGACGTGGCGGCACATTTCCTCGATGGACCCGTAGATTTTCACCCCGTAGTCGGTCTTCAACGTTTCGGTGAACTTGTCGATTCGCTCGAAGCTGGTGGGAATGTCGCTGCTGCCTCCCTTGAAAGCCGCGACGACCCGCGCGCCGGGGACGTGTTGTTTTTGGGCGGGATCGTTGAGCACCTTTGTGAAGGCGACGACGTGGGAGGTGTCGAGGCCGATGATGCCGAGTTTAAGGTCGGCGGCGGTGGCCTGAATGACGAACGAGAGGGCCAGTGATGCGAGGATGGATTTGTTCATTTGTGAAAACGGATTGGATCGGTTTATCAGCGCGGGCGCGAGGGGTGTCAAAGTTGTTCACGCGCCGAGGCTGCGAGCGGCACCCAGTCGCCGCCTTGGCGTTTGCTTTCTGCGGCGGCTTCCATGAAGGCGACCAGTTCGATCGTTTCACGGGGATCGACCGGTGTCTCGCCTGTCTGGAAAAAGCGGACCACCTCCCGCAGCAGGCCGTGGTAACGCTCGTGGTTGCCAACCCGGGCCCGGCCCTTTTCCCCAAGTGCGAAGCCGCCGTTGGGGCCTTCACGAAACACACCGAAGCGGTTGCCGCCCCAGAAACCGGTGACCTGAATCTTGCCGTCGCTCGTCAGCTCCCGGCGCACCTTGCGGCAGCCCGGGCCCATCACCGTGTAAAGCGCCTCGCAGCCGTGGATTCCGTACCAGAAAAGTTCGGGATGATGTGGCTCCGTCTTCGCGGGGCTGTAGGTTTCGCAGTAGTGGACCGGGCCGATCTTGCCGGCGCGCACGGCCTGCGTTGTTTCGGCGAAGCGGAGACAGGAGGAGCTGAACACGGGGGATTTCAAGTCGGACGAAAGCCGGAAGATCTCCCGCGTGTCGGCCAAGGAGGCGGCAATCGGCTTTTCGATATACATCGGTCTGCCGGCCTTCATCACGGGGATCGCCTGCGACAAATGCGGCCGGCCATCCACGCTCTCCAGCATCACGGCGTCCACGTGTCGGCACAGCTCCTCGATCGAGGCGTGCAGCCGGATGCCGTGGTCTTTTACGAGTGTTGTGGTGAATCCTCCGATTCGCGACGCGCTGGCCTCCACGTCGGGGCTGCCGCCCTGGAACGCCGCCACCACGCGCGCGCCGGGCACGTGCTGAGGATGGCCGGGATTGTTCAGCAGCTCGGTGAAGGCCACGACATGGGACGTGTCGAGCCCGATCATGCCGATGCGGAGCGGGGATTTCATGGTGTGTGACCCATTGACCTTGGCCGGAGCGGATCCGTCAATGTTGATTGCGCGGTCTGTTTTGCCTTTTGACTTTGCTCCGGCGCACTCCTATCAAGCCCGGCAACCCTTATGAAAAAGCAGACATCCCGTCGTATCTTCATGCAGCAGTCCGGCGCGCTTGGCGCCATTCTCGCCACCTCCACCGCGCCGGCGATTTTGGCGCAGGACAGTCCGGGCGACCGGATCGTCGTCGGGGTGATCGGGATGGGTCGCGGCCGCGGGCATCTGGCGAGTTATCTGGATCTGAAGAACGTGGAGGTGAGCCATGTGTGCGATCTGGATCCGACCCGGCTTGGCGTCGGGGAGAAGCTGGTCAACGGCAAACAGGAACATCGCAAGGTGAAGGCCGTGCAGGAGTTTCAGCGGATTCTTGAGGACCGGGATGTGAATCTTATTTCAATCGCGCTGCCAAACTTCTGGCACACGCCGGCGGCCATTCTCGCCTGCCAGGCGGGCAAACACGTCTACGTGGAAAAGCCCGGCAGCCATAATCCCTGGGAGGCGAAGCAACTGGTGGCCGCCGCGCGGCATCACAAACGCAAGATGCAGATGGGAAACCAACGCCGCAGCATGCCGTATTATCGCGAAGGCATCGAGCGGCTGAAGGGCGGGGTGGTGGGTGACGTAAAGTTCTCCCGCTGCTGGTATCTCAACGCGCGGCCGTCGATCAACAAGGGTGTGTACGGCAAGCCGCCTGAATGGTTGAACTGGGAAAGCTGGCAGGGGGCGACGCCGGAGCGGCCGTTCAAGGACAATCTTGTCCACTACAACTGGCACTGGCACTGGCACTACGGCGGCGGTGAATTGGCGAACAACGGCATTCACGCGCTCGACGTGTGTCGGTGGGGCCTGGGGGTGAACTATCCGGAGCGGGTCACCTGCAACGGCGGTCGCTACACCTACGACGATGATCAGGAGACGCCGGACACGATGTATGCGACCTACCATTGCGGTGATCGTGGCGCGAACTTCGAAAGCAGCAGCTGTCATCCGCGTCGCGAGGAGGAACATCCCTTCGTCAGTTTCTACGGGACCGAGGGCACGGTCGCCTTTGATGGCGGCGGCTACTCGATCCACGATCTGAAGGGCAAGGAACTGGAGCGGGTGAAGGGAAGCAGCGACCAGAAACCGCATTTTCAGAACATGATGGACGCCATCCGGAACGACACGCCCTTGAACTCCGAGATCGGCGATGCGCAGATCAGCTCGATGTGGTGCCATCTGGGCAACATCGCCTACCGAACCCAAAGTTCGTTGGAGATTGATCCCGCGAGCGGGGAGATTCGAAACAACGCGGCCGCGACGGCGCTTTGGAAGCGGGAATATCGCCCGGGTTGGGACAAGAAACTGGCGCTCTGATTCTGCGGTGGGAAAGCAAGTCGGGCTTGCCGGGGGCGGGGCTTTCCCTATTCTCCGTCGAGCCCGCCGCAAATGCCTGTGCCGGGCGGCTTGCGTCCCTCACACGATGTCCGACAAGAATCAGCCCGTGGTCCTGGTAGCCGATGAGATCGGCCACGTGATCGCGGCGTTGAAGGCCCCGGGCGAGATGACGGCGCGATTTTGCCGTCTGGAGTTTTTCGATTCCCTGCGCCTTGCCGCCCGTTCGCGGGAAGGAGTCGCGCCGGTGGTGGCGATCGTCGCCCAGCGCAGGTTGCCGAACGGGACCGGCCTGGAGGCGGCGGGCGATCTGTGGCGCGACGACAGTCGTCT
>JADHOF010000104.1 GCA_016779125.1 Verrucomicrobiia bacterium
ACGGAGCGACCCGCAATCCTTGGAATAAAGACTTTACCGTTGGCGGATCGAGCGGGGGAAGTGCGGCGGCGGTGGCGGCCGGAATCTGTCCCGCTGCCGGCGCGACGGATGGCGGTGGATCGATCCGGATTCCCGCTTCGTGTTGCGGCGTGTTCGGATTGAAGCCCTCGCGCGGTCGGATTTCGTTTGGCCCCGATCAGGGCGAAGGTTGGGGCGGCATGACCGCCCACGGCGTGATAACCCGGAGCGTTCGAGACACGGCCGCGTTGCTTGACGTGTTGTCCGGACCGGAACCGGGCGATCCGTACGCGATGGCCTCGCCCGCCGGCGGATTCGCCCGGGCAGCCGGCTTGAAACCGGGCAAGCTGCGCGTGGCCGTGGTAAGGCGTCCGCCCTCCGGTGTCTCGGTGCTGGACGAATGTCGTGAGGCGGTGGACGACACCGTGAAGTTGCTGGAGGGGTTGGGGCACGACGTTCGGGCTGCGGAGCTACCCGTCGAGTGCGCCTCCGTGCGGGACGCGGCGGGCACGATCATTCGCGTGAAAGTCAGGCAGGTGCTTGAAGATATCGCGACCCGACGCGGTCGGGCGATCAACCGTGACGAGGTCGAGGCCGCCACCTGGATGATTTTTCAGGCGGGAGCCGATGTGACCGCGACCGCCTACGCGCGGGCCATCGAGGCCGTTCACGCCGTCGGGCGGCGGATGGCGAATTTCATGCGGGACCACGATGTCGTGTTGACACCCATGTTGGCCGAACCGCCGTTGAGGCTCGGGGTGTTGAACAGCGACAGCATGGACGCGGCCCTGTTCGAGCGGATGCGTTCCTGGTCGCCCTTCAACAACCTGTTCAACGCCACCGGACAGCCCGCGATGAGCGTTCCCCTGCATTGGTCGCGGGACAACCTGCCGATCGGCGTTCAATTTGCCGGTCGCTTCGGCGAGGAATGCACCTTGTTGAAACTGGCCGCCCAGCTCGAATCGGCGCGACCCTGGTGGCAGCGATATCGCTGGCTGCGCGTCGGTTGAAATGCCGCAATTGGTTGTTGTTCCGTGCGCGCCCATTGCCTGTAATCGCCCACGCGATGCGAATATTCACCGGATTGATCTTTCTCCTGGCGGCGATGGGGCAGGCGGGCGCCGAGAAACGTCCGAACATACTCTTCGTCATGTCCGACGATCATACCCTGGAGGCGATCGGGGCCTACGGATCATGGCTGAAGGATTACGTCAGGACGCCAAACATTGACCGTCTGGCGGCGGAGGGGATGCGCTTCAACAACACGTGCTGCAACAATTCCATCTGCTCGCCGTCGCGGGCCAGCATCATCAGCGGACAGTATTCGCACAAAACGGGAGCGTTGAATCTCGGGTGCCGGCTGCAGGCGGACGCCCCGAGCTATCTGGTCGAGCTGCAGAAATCGGGCTACGCGACCTGCGTGGTTGGGAAATGGCACATGGAACAGTGGCCACGCGGCTGCGATCATTACGCCGTGACCACGGGGCAGGGGACCTATTTCGATCCCGTGTTGAATTATCCCGACAAGAGCAAACGGAATTTCAAGGGCTACTACGCCGACCGCTACACGGACGTGGCCCTGGAGTGGTTGAAGGAGCGGGATCGGACGAAACCCTTCTACCTCAGTCTCCATTTCAAGGGGCCACACGAATCCTTTGACTATCCGGATCGCTGGGAGCATCTGCACGCGGAGACCGACATTCCCGAGCCCTTCAATCTGCACGAGGAGGTGAAGGAGACGAGTCCGCTGCTGAAGTGGATGCACTACTCCTTCATGCACGATGACGACGCGCCCAAGTCGTACTATGAAAAGGTGAGGAACAGTCTGCCGACAGCGGAGAGCGAAAAGGAGAAACGGTCGCTCGCGTTTCAGCACGTTCTCCACAAATACCTCCGTTGTGTCGCAGCGCTGGATGAAAACCTGGGCCGGGTGATCCGCCATCTTGAAGAGCAGGGAATCAAGGACGAGACGTTGATCGTTTACACGTCAGATCAGGGTTACTGGCTCGGGCAACACGGCATGTTCGACAAGCGGCTGATGTTGGAAACCTCGCTTAAAATGCCGCTGATCGTTCGTTATCCCGGCGAGATCGGGCGGGGAACGGTGAACGACCGGCTGACGATGAATATTGATTTCGGCCCCACCCTGCTGGACTTCGCTGATGTGCCTGTTCCGGCGGAGATGCAGGGCGTCAGCCTTCGACCGTTGCTGCGAGGGGAGGATCCCGCCGCTTGGCGGAGGTCTGTCTTTTACGCGTATTACGCCCGCGCGCCGGCGCATTGGGGCATTCGGACGGAACGTTACAAGCTGATCCGGTTTCCCGACGTGAAAGAGGTTGAATTCTATGATCTCGCCAAAGATCCCGACGAGATGCGGAATCTCGGAGCCGACGCGTCTCAGCGCGAGTTGATCGCGAAAATCGACGGCGAACTCACCGCGCTGATGCGGGATGTGGGTGTGACGGAAGAATTTCTGAAGGCGAACATGAAGAACAGGAAACGGGCTCCCGCCGGCTCGGCGACAAAATCTGGCGGCAAGAAGAACAGGAAATAGGAGCCCGGTTGATCCGGCAAAAATGAAAAAGCAACTGTTCGTTCTGCTCGGCGTGGGAGGGGTCAGCCTCGTGCTCGGCGTGTCGTTGATCCTGCTTTTCGAGGCGGATCACAACCCCGGTTTGAACAGCGTTTTCGACGCATTGTGGTGGTGGGTGGTCACCTCGACGACGGTGGGCTACGGGGACGTCGTGCCGGTGACCAAGGCGGGCAAGATTGTGGCGATCTTTTCGATCATCGCGGGATTCTACATCTACACTAACGTGGTCGCCTTCGTCGCGGAATCCGTTCACGGTTTTTTTGACCGGCATGAGAAAGGCACCGCGCGGGTGAAGGTGGAGGATCATCTGCTGCTTTGCGAATACACCTCGATGGCGGACGAGCTGATCCAAAGGCTCCCGTCGATTCCCGAGCTTGCGGCGCTGCCGGTGGTGATTGCGACCGATCTCGTCGAGCGGAATCCTTATCCGCAACATGCCTTTGTGCGTGGCGTGGCGATCAATCCCGCGACCTTGAAACGGGCGAACTGTTCCCGTGCCCGCTTCATTTTCATCTTTGCCAACTTTCGATTCGCCGATCCCGATGTCAAAACGCTGCACATCGCGTCCCGTGTGCGCGGCGAGAATCCCACCGCGACGATCTTCGTCGAGATGGTGGACGAGAAAAGCGATCTGTTGAGATTTGCGCCGGGCAATCTGATCGTCATCCCGAGCCGCAAGGTGATGGAGTACGTGTTGCAGCACGAACCCTTCAATCCGCTCGATTGGATGGCCGACGCCCGGGACAGCGCGCAGATCCCCGCCGATCCGGACGAATGATGGTGAGCGGTGTGCTTGCAGTCCGCCGGGATCGCTCCATAGTTTGAGGTGTATATCCCGATGAGATTTTGTCACCACGGCATCGTACAGCCGCACGTCCGCCTCGCCTTGTTTCTGGCCGGGTGCGCGTTGGCGGCTTTCGCGCCGGCGGCGGAGACTTATCGGCCGGCTTCCCCCGCTGTGAGCGAGTATCTGCGGAGCGCGGCTCCGCCCATGCTGCTGCTCAATCCCCAACGGGACCGGATGCTCATCTATCGCACGGAGCTCTATCCAGATGTCGCGACCCTTGCGATTCCCGAGGTGAAGTTGGCCGGGATGCGTTTTCGCGGGGTGAGCCACGGGCCGTCGCGGGTCAATCGTTGCGCCAGCTTGGAACTCAAGGCTCTGTTCTCGGAGCGGCCGATGATTGTTCGGGTTCCGCGTGGGGCGCGAATCAGCGTTCCGAAGTGGTCTCCCAACGGAAAGGTGTTCGCGTTCATGAGGGTGATGAACCGGGAGGTCAGCCTTTTCGTTGGAGACGGGGAAACCGGTCGGATCCGCCGGATCGACGGGGTTCGTTTGAACGGTGGTTTGGGAAATCCGGTTCAATGGCTGCCAGATGGTGAGACCTTGCTTTGTCAACTGGTGCCCGGCGGATTTGAAAACTTTTCCGAAAGCGTTCGTCCGCCCCGCGGTCCCGTGGTGCAGGAAACCACCGTGTCGGTGCCGACGGCGGCTGGGGATGCCGATTTTTTGACGAATGAGAACGACGAGACCTTGTTGGAATCTTACGGGGCTTCGCAGCTGGCCCTGGTGCATCCCGCTTCGGGAAAAGTGACGCCGCTTGGCTTGCCCGCCATTTTTTCCCGAACTCAGGCATCGCCTGACGGGCATTACATCTTGGTCTCCTTTGTCGCGCGTCCCTATCCGCATGATGTCGGGCTGTCTGATTTTCCGCGACGGGTCGAGGTCTGGAGTCGGACGGGGGAGACGGTGTTCCATCTGGCTGACATCCCGAAACACGAAGGGGTGCCGGCCGGTGGCGTGTTGAACGCTCCGCGCTACTACAATTGGCGCCCCTCAGCCTCGGCCGAGCTGGTCTGGATCGACAAACCGCTGGACGGCGGGCATCCGGGAATTCTGATCTCCCATCGGGACCGCGTGCTGGCGCTGCGGGCTCCGTTTGTCCAGCAACCGGAGGAGATGTTGCGGACGGAGGGCCGCATTGAATCGATCATCTGGGGGGAACAGACGGGGGTCGCGTTGGTGCGTGAATTCGACGCCGAGCGGGGGGTGTTTCGAACGGCGCTTTTCAATCCGGATCGGAGACCGGCGGAGATGGAGACAATGTGGATGTCTCGATCCGCCGATGACTACTCGGGACAGGGAAAGCCCATGATGCGCTCGCTTCCGAACGGCCAGCAGGCGATGCGGATCTATCAGAACTCCATCTACCTGGCGGGGGGGCGTCCGTCCGTCAGCGGAGAGCGACCCTTTCTGGATCTCTTTAACCTGACGACCCGCGAGGTGGAGAATGTCTTTGAATCCGGCGAAGACGAGTATGAGCGAGTCATCGCCCTTTTGGAACCGGACGCGGCGACACTGGTCACGCTGCGTGAAACCGCCGGTGAACCGCCGAACTACCACGTGCTTAGTTTTCCTTCGCGCCGCCGCGCGCCGCTGACGGACATTCCTGCCGCTGTGCCGGAACTGGCCAAGATTCACCGGCAGATGATCAGCTATGAGCGTCCGGACGGGGTGAAACTTTCATTCGTGCTTCACCTTCCTCCGAACTACGACATGCGGGCACCGGACCGGCAAAGGTTGCCCACCATTCTGTGGGTGCATCCGCGGACGCAGACTGAGGCGGATCTTTCGGGGCAGGTTCGTGATTCGCTGCGTCGATATCCGGTGTTCAAGGGGGCGTCCCACCGTTTCCTCGCGCTGAGCGGCTACGCGGTATTGGACAGCGTCACGTTGCCGGTGTTGGGTGAGCCCTCCATTGCAAACGACACCTTCGTCGAGCAAATCATCGCCGGGGCCAAGGCGGCGATCGTCAAGGCCGTTGAACTGGGTTTCGCCGATCCGTCGCGCATCGGCGTGGGCGGGCACAGTTACGGGGCATTTCTGGCGGCGAATCTCATGGCGCACACGGACCTGTTTCGTGCCGGAGTGACCCGCAGCGGGGCCTATAACCGAACACTCACCCCATTCGGGTTTCAGCACGAGAAGCGATCCCTCTGGCAGGCTCCAGAGCTTTACACCCGGCTTTCACCGCTGATGTTCGCGAATCGGATCGAGACGCCGTTGCTGCTGATACACGGGGTCGCGGATGACAACCCCGCGACGGATCCGGTTCAAAGCCGTTGGATGTACCAGGCGATCGAAGGAAACGGCGGCACAGCCCGCCTGGTGTTGTTGCCTTTCGAAGGGCACCGATATGAGGCGATCGAATCCGTCGAGCATGTCACATGGGAAATGAGCGCGTGGTATGACCGCTACCTCAAGCCGACAAGGGCCACTGTTCCCGAGCCGGAACCCGACACGTTTCAATATCCGCCGGGACCGCAGATTCCGATGTCGGACATTTTCGTCCCGTAGGTCTTCCCGATCAGAGTAGACCGGCGAGTTGCTTCAGGACGGGCGGACAGGCTTCGTAGGGATTGTCCTTTTCCTCAAATTCAAGGGCCACCCATCCCCGGTAGTCGGCTTTCTTCAGCAGAGCAATGAAGCGCGGCAGATCGGAATCCACCGCTTCGGACGTGTCGCCGATCTTCAACTTGGTCTTGATCTGGACGTTGACCGCGTGCGGTGCGCTTAGTTCGAAATCCTTGTAGGGATCGGCGGTGCGGAAGTTGCCCGAGTCGAGGTTGACGCCGAGCCATTCGCTGTCCACCGCCTTGAGAAGGCGGATCAAGCGTTCCGCCGTCGCGATGCTGTCATGGTTTTCCAGGCCGAGTTTCACCTTCTTTTTCGCGGCGTATTTGCAGATGTCGCGGAGCGCCTCGATGACGAGCTGGTCGGCGCGTTCCTCGCTGGTCTCCTTCTTTTTCTTTCCCGCGAAAATACGGACATGCGGCGCGCCCATCATCACCGCGTTGTCGATCCACTCCCGCACATAGGCGGACTGGGCGTCGCGCTCCGCTCCGGGCTCGAGCGAAAAATTGTTTCCCACCGCCGTGCCGCTGATCGCGACGCCCTTTGCCTCCCCGTGCTTTCGGATCTTGCGGAAATATTTCGCGTCCGCGTCCGCAGGGAAAAAGTAGCTGGTCAGTTCCGCACCCTGACAATCGTGCTGCGCGCAGAAATCAAGGAACTTGAACATGTCCATTTCCGGAGAGGCCGCCGTGCGGGCCTTGCCTTTCATCACCGCGAAATGCTCCCGGAAAGAGTAGGCGGCAAGACTGAGTCGCATGCCCTGCTTTGCGGCAAGGGCGATGGACGGGGCAACAACGGACGCGGCGACGCCGGAGCCGATCAGACCCAGTGCGGAACGACGGGAAAGGGGATTCATGGAGCGGACGATAGACGCCGGCTGATGCGCCGCAAAACAAATTTGTCGCCATTGACGGACAGGTTCGGCATGTAATGCGGCCTTGAAGGAAACTCCGCCCAAGCTGCTCCGTCTTGCCGCCAGCCTCTTTGAAGATGAGGCGACGCGGGGCGCTTTCGCGGAAACCGTGCTCAAATGCCAGCCCTATCGGCCGGCGCTGATCTGGCTGCGCGATCGGCCGGAGGAAACACCCTTCAGAATCGAGGAACCGCAGTCCTGGCAGCCGGATTTCGTGGACCGACTGTGCCGGGATCAACGGCCGGGACAGCATTCGTTGCACGACGAAGGGGCCTATTATTGCATGACCTTTTCCTCTGTTTTTGAAGCATGCGCCTTCCGTGTTGTGCCGCGGAATCCCGGGTTGGTGCTGGATCTTTGCGCCGCGCCGGGAGGAAAAAGCGTGATGGCGTGGCGTTTGTTGCAACCTCGGATGCTGCTGGCAAACGAGGTGATCCGAAAGCGGACGGCCCAGCTGGTCTCCAATTTCAAGCGATGTGGAATCATGCCCGCCGCCGTGACTTCGATGGACACCTCCACCGTCGCGGAGCGATTTGGCCCGTCCGCGGATCTGGTGATCGTCGATGCCCCGTGCTCCGGTCAGTCGATGATTGCCAAGGGCAAGCAGGTCTCCGCCGCCTTTCATAGTCACGTGATCAACCACAACAGAAATCGCCAGCGTCGAATACTTGGCAACGCCGCCAGGCTCGTGAAGCCGGGCGGCTGGCTGGCGTACATCACCTGCACCTACGCGGAAAAGGAGAACGAGGGCAACGTGCGGTGGATGCTGAAGACCTTTTCCGGGTTTACGGCGGAAACGGTTCCCGAACTGGAGGTCTATCAATCTCATCTCGCCGATTTTTCCTGCTATCGAATGTGGCCTCAGGACGGATTGGGAGCGGGGGGCTTTGTGGCGATGTTGCGGCGGAACGATCCGGGGGAGGCCGCGCCCTTCGACCTCGGGCGCGTGGACGCCTTGTGGCGATCCGGAGGGGGCGATTTCGGACACGAACAGGACTGACGAATTTGCGTATGACACCGGTTTTTTACGACACACACGCCCACCTTACCTGGGACAATTTTGCCGGTGAATTGCCGGCCATCATCTCCCGCGCCCGCGAATCCGGCATTGAGCGCATTGTGACGATCGGGACGGATTCCGAAAGCAGCCGCCGGGCGATCGAAATCGCGGATCAGTTCGCCGAGGTTTACGCCGTGGTCGGCTGGCATCCCGGAGACGTGATGGCGGGACCGGAGGATATTCGCGAGGAGCTGCGCGAATTGGCGGCGCACGAAAAGGTTGTGGCCATCGGCGAAACCGGACTCGACTACTTTCGCCTGCCCAGCGCGAACGGGGGGACCGTCACCGATGACGAGGCGTTGAAGGTGAAGCAGGCGAACTACTTCAGGCAGCAACTGGAAGTCGCCGCGGCACTCGGATTAAACGTGGTGATTCACACGCGCGGGGATTGCTTCGACGATACGTTGAACATACTGCGGCCCTTCACCGATCGCGTTCGAACAGTTTTCCATTGTTTCGTCGAGACACCGAGCCGCATGCGGCAGGTGTTGGAGATGGGCTCGATCGTGAGCTTCACGGGAATCGTGACTTTCAAGAACGCGGGCGACGTCCGCGAAACCCTCGCGGCAACGCCGCCGGATCGCCTGATGCTGGAGACTGATTCGCCCTTTCTCGCTCCGATGCCGAACCGAGGCAAACGATGCGAGCCGGCCTATGTGCGTCACACGGCGGAAAAGGTCGCGGAAGTGAAAGGCCTCACAATGGAGGAACTCAGCGCGGCGACCTGCGCGACCGCAAACGCGTTTTATCGTTTCACTTGAACGGACGGTAAATAGGTTGACCGAATCGGAGAACCAAGGTGACCTCGACTCCCCTCGTGATGCCCAAACAAACGCGCGAAACCGGATTGCCTCAAAACGCCCGTCCCGTCATGCAACGCGCGATGTGGATCTCGAATTCCCAACGTCTTTCGTTCGAATCGACGGAGACCACAGCGCATCGTCTGGCGACCAGTTCCGGCGGCTGGGTGGAGCGCTTGGGCGAGGACGTGATCGTTTCGTTCAAGGGCGAGGGTGCCAAAGCGGAGCTGTTGGAAGGACTGCAGCGATGGACGAACGACACGGGATGGCTGCCTTCGCGGGTTTTCACCCGGTTCCTGCCCACGCGGAATGCTGATCGCGTTTCGCCGGAACTGCACCAGGGAGATTCGGCGTTGTCGTGGAAAACGACCGTGACGGAAGCCGGGATTCGATACGGTCTCGACATCGCGGCCGGGTACAGCCACGGGCTCTTTCTGGACCAGCGACTGAACAGGGCAAGGCTACAGCACCTGAGGCCGACGCGGGTGCTGAACACCTTTGCCTATACCAGCAGTTTTTCCGTTGCCGCCGCCCTTGTTGGCGCGGAAACGATGAGCGTGGACCTTTCCCGCAAGTCGCTCAAGCGGGGCGAACACAATTTCAAACTGAACGGCCTGGATTCGAAAAAACATCGTTTCGTGGCGGATGACATTCTCGAACTGCTGCCGAGACTCGCGGTCGAGGGGGAACGCTTTGATGCCATTGTTTTGGACCCGCCCACGTTTTCCCGCAGCGGAAAGGGCCGGCGCTGGCGCGTGGTCGATGATTTTGAATATCTGCTCGCGGCCGCCCTGGATGTGGCCATGCCGAAATGCTCGATCCTGCTCTCCACCAACTGTACCAAACTTGATCCGGCCAAGCTGAAACGCCGAGCCCGCCCCTGCGCGAAGGTCAGACGCCTTTCCGCCGATTTCACAGAGCTTGGAGCACCGGACGATTTCCCACCCGGTCACGGGGCCAGCACGGTGTGGATGACGGTGGGCTAGTCGTTCGTGGGAATGGGGGCGTTCGAAAAGAAAAGGCGAAGCGGGTTTCGCTTCGCCTTTTGGTGAATCGTTTGGAGCTGCGCCTATTTCATCATCTCCAACAGGGTGTCGGCCATTTCGCTGGGCGTGGCGGCGACGCCGATGCCGGCTTCCTTGAAGGCTTCAATCTTGGCTTCGGCTGTTCCTTTGCCTCCGCTGACGATGGCTCCGGCGTGGCCCATGCGGCGTCCGGGTGGGGCGGTGGTGCCGGCGATAAATCCGGCGACGGGCTTGGTGCCGTTGGCCTTGATCCAAGCTGCGGCTTCCTCTTCAGCATCCCCGCCAATTTCACCGATCATGATGATGCCGTGGGTTTCCGGATCGGCCATGAACATCTTGATCACGTCGAGGTGCGAGGTGCCGTTGACGGGGTCGCCACCAATGCCGACACAGGTGGATTGCCCCACGCCTTTGCTGGTGAGTTGGAAAACGGCCTCGTAGGTCAAGGTACCGCTGCGTGAGACGACGCCAATGTTGCCCTTCTTGTGAATGTAGCCGGGCGCGATGCCGATCCGGCAGCCGCCATGGGAGTTTTCGCCCGTGCCGGGTGTGACGATGCCGGGGCAGTTGGGTCCGATGAGGCGGGTCGGTGAACCGTGGAGTGCGCTTTTGACGCGAACCATGTCGCGGACAGGGATGCCTTCGGTGATTGCGACGACCAGCTCGAGGCCGGCGTCTGCGCCTTCCAAGATGGCGTCGGCCGCGAAGGGCGGGGGCACGAACACGGCGCTGGTGGTGGCTCCGGTGGCGGTGACGGCTTCCGCGACGGAATCGAAGATCGGGACCTTCGTTCCGTTGTGTTCGAAGATCTGGCCGCCTTTGCCGGGGGTGACGCCGGCGACGATCTGGGAGCCGTAGTCAATGCTGAGCTTGGCGTGTCGGCCGCCAAATCCGCCGGTGATGCCCTGAACCAGGACTTTCGTTTCGGGTGTTACGAGAATTGCCATAATGCGGGTCCTTTATGCTGCCACTTCGGCCACGACCTTTTTGGCGGCTTCGGCCATTGATTCGCCGGTGGATATTGTGAGTCCGGAGTCGGCCAAGGTCTTGCGCCCGGCTTCGACATTGTTGCCTTCCAGGCGGACGACGAGCGGGAGACTGAGGCCGGTTTCCTTTACCGCCTCGACGATGCCCGTGGCAATGACGTTGCAGTCCATGATGCCTCCGAAGATGTTGACGAGAATACCCTGCACATTCGGGTCGCTCAGAATGATTTTGAAGGCTGCGGTGACCTGCTCGCGGCTGGCGCCGCCGCCAACGTCGAGGAAGTTTGCGGGTTCGCCGCCGAAGTGCTTGATGATGTCCATGGTGGCCATCGCGAGGCCGGCGCCGTTCACGAGGCACGCGATGTTGCCGTCGAGCTTGATGTAGTTCAGGTCGAACTTGCTGGCTTCGATTTCCAGCTCGGCCTCCTCGGCCAGATCGCGCATCTTCTGGATGTCGGGGTGACGGTAGAGCGCGTTGTCGTCGAAGGACACCTTGGCGTCGACCGCCATCACGCTGTCGTTGCCGTCGGCGTTTTCGATGATGCAAAGCGGATTGATCTCAAGCATCGCGCAGTCCGATTCCCACCAGGTCTTGTAGGCACCCATGATGAGTTTGGAGGCGGAGTTGATCAGCGCGCCGCCGAGGCCGAGGGCGACGGCGACTTTGCGGGCCTGGTAGGGGTAGAGTCCTTTGGCGGGATCGATCCACTCCTTGATGATCTTTTCGGGCGTGGATTCGGCGACTTCCTCGATGTCCACACCGCCCTCGGTGCTGGCCATGATGACCGGCTGCGATGTGGCGCGATCAAGGAGGACGGCAAAATAGAGTTCCTTCTTGATGTTAGGGGCGTCTGCGACCAGCAGCTTTGAGACGAGGCGGCCGTCTTCACCGGTCTGTTTTGTGACGAGGACCTGGCCGAGCATGTTGCCCGCGATCTCGGCAACCTCGGCGGCGGTTTTGCACAGCTTGACGCCGCCTTTGTAGCCGCTTTTGAAAGTGCCTTTGCCTCGGCCACCTGCGTGGATCTGGGACTTGACGACCAGCATGGTGGCTCCGCCGGCGACCAGCTTGTCGGCGATGGCTTTCGCCTGTTCAGGGGTGTCGCAGACTTCGCCATTCGGCACGGCGACCCCGTACTGGGCAAAGAGTTGCTTTGCCTGATACTCGTGGATGTTCATTTGTTTGGAAGAATTCTGGCGGGAGATTCAGCGTTGATCGACGGGGATGACCTTGAGGCCTTCGGGGCCGACGTATTCGGCACCGGGGCGGATCAGGCGGTTGTCGGCGAGCTGTTCCAAGATTTGGGCTGTCCAGCCCGAGGTGCGGGCGATGGCGAAGATCGGAGTGAACAAATCGGTCGGCAAGCCGAGGGAGTAGTAGACCGTCGCGGAATAGAAATCGACGTTGGCGTTGAGGCCCTTCTTTTCAAGCATGAGTTCGGCGATGCGCTCGCTCATCTTGATCCACTTCGGATCCCCCAGCTTCTCACTGAGGATGCTTGCCATGCGTTTGAGGTGCGGGGCGCGCGGGTCGAGCACCTTGTAGACGCGATGCCCGATGCCCATGATCTTCTTCTTCTGCGCCAGCGCGTCCTCGATGTAGGCGTCCACTTTTTCAAGGCTGCCGATTTCCTGGAGCATCTTGATGACCCCCTCGTTCGCGCCGCCGTGAAGCGGGCCTTTCAGCGTGCCCACGGCGCTGGTGATCGCCGAGTAGACGTCGCTGAGCGTCGCGATGGTGACCCGTGAGGAAAAGGTCGAGGCGTTCATGCCATGATCCGCGTGGAGGACGTAGCACATGTCCAGTGTGCTCACCGCCTCGTCGGAAGGCTGCTCGCCCGAAATCATGTAGAGGAAGTTGGCAGCCTCGCCGAGTTGAGGGTCCGGCATGACGGGGTCCAGTCCAAGCCTGTGCCGGTGAAAGAACGCGGTGATGACCGGAATCTGCGCGATCAATCGCATGCACTGGCGGCGTTGTTGGTAGAGTGACTGCTCCTCGGCGGAAGTGTCCCAGCAGCCCAGCGCGGAAACTCCGGTGCGAATCGCGTGCATCGGAGGCGTGTCCTTGGGCAGGTGCTTGAT
>JADHOF010000105.1 GCA_016779125.1 Verrucomicrobiia bacterium
TATTTCGCCTCACTCGGATCGATCTTCGCCCGGAACGATCAACCGAAAATATGGACCGCCTTCATTGCGGTCACCTTTGGATTCTACCTGATTCGGGCCTCCGCCCAAGGCGTGATGACACTGGCCGGGCGCAATGCGATCGGCAAATGGTTCAATCATCGCAGGGGTATCGCCACCGCCATCGCCGGAGTCCTAACCGCCTTCGCCTTTTCCCTCGCGCCGAAATATCTGGACCAGCTCATCGCCTCCTTCGGGCATCGAGGCGCGTGGATCATCATGGGCGGCACCTTGATCTGTGGCATCGCCCCGCTCTGCTGGCTGCTCTTTCGCGACGATCCGGAATCGGTCGGCCTGCGAATGGACGGCGGCGAAACGGCGAAGCATGGAGCGCCCAATCTCGACATGGTGATTCATCGGGAGTTCACCCGCGAAGAGGCGGCCCGGACCTACTCCTTCTGGGTGTTCAACTTTAGCTTCGCCTTCTACGCGCTCTATTCCACCGCGTTCACCTTTCACATCGTCTCGCTGGGAGCCGAATACAGTTTCGACAAGGCGCGAATCCTCGGCTTGTTCCTCCCCATCGCCATCATCAGCGTCACGACCAATCTGGCCTTCGGCTGGATCAGCCCCCGCGTCCGCTTGAAGTGGCTGCTCCTGATCGAAAACCTCGGAGGCGTGCTGGCCGCGATCGGCCTGCTCTGCCTGAATCGGCCGGGCGGTGTGACCGCCTACATCGTCGGGAACGGACTCGCGGGCGGCGGATTTGTCTGCCTGTCAGGCATCTTCCTGCCCCGATTCTTCGGACGGCTCCATCTCGGCGCGATTGGCGGCGTGAACATGGCCTGCATGGTGATCGCCAGCGGGTTGGGCCCGCTTCTGTTCGGATGGTGTGCGCAAACGACCGGAAGCTACCGGCTCGTCCTGACGGCGAGCGTCGCAGCACCGGCACTGCTAGCAATCCTGAGCATCAAAGCCGACAACCCGCAAAGGAACCTGTCGCCCATCCAACCGGCCGGCTGAAAAATCTCCCTCCCGTTTGACAAGCGCCTCCGCCTCTCCTATCTACCTCGCCCATGAACAAACATTTTTCCCTCCTTCGCTCTATGTTGTTGATCGGACTCTGCTCGGCTGCGTTCCAATCCGCTCGAGCCGAGGACAAGTTCGAGGTCGCCGGTGTACATTTCACCAAGCCGGCCAAATGGTTTTCGATCGAACCCAGCTCCTCGATGCGCGCCGCGCAATTGGAGGTCCGGGAAGGTTCCGGCAAGGTCGAGGTTGTCTTCTTCTACTTTGGCCCGGGCGGAGCCGGCGGTGTGGGGGCGAACGTCGATCGTTGGCTGGGCCAGTTTCAGGAACCGAAAGAGGCGCTGAAGCCGAAGGTGGAGGAACAGAAGATCAACGGCACCAAGGTCACCTACGTGCAGGCCGAGGGGACATTCATGTCGGGCGCGCCCTTCGGCCCCAAGACTGCGGTCCCGGGCTCGATGCTTTTCGGAGCCATCGTCGAAGGCAAACAGGGAGCCATCTTCATCAAGATGACAGGTCCGAAAAAGATCGCTGAAGGCGCGTTGCAGGACGCCCGCAAGATGGTTGAGGACGCCCTGAAGTAATCCAGTTTCAGGACAGCAGCTCACCGTACTCGGCGTTGTAGTCGCGATCGCAATGATCGCAACGGCCGGTTGTAAACTCCATGTCGGGGGACCACTGGTATTTGTCCCCACAGTGCTCGCAAAAGATTACGTAGCCGCGTTTCGCGTTTCGATACTCCGTCAGCGAGCATTCGGCGGGACTCTGTAGATCACCCTCCTCGAGCCTTGAGAGCGCGATATCCGAGGGATCGCTCTCCCGCATCAACCGGCCTGCCTGCCGGTTGATCACTCCTTCAAAACAATTCCGCACGAGCCGGGCGTTTCCGAAGCGATCATCCCGCTCGTGATACAGGCTTGTGAAATGATGGAGCACCTTCTCCCGCAGCCCGGACGCCGGATCAAGTCCGTGGTGCCGGCAAATGCTGCTGAAGATTCTGCAAAGCTGTTGCGGGGTGTAGTCCGGGAAATCGATCCGCCGGTTGAACCGTGAATCGAGTCCCGGATTCGTTTTCAGAAAGCGTTCCATCGGTTCAGGATACCCCGCCACGATGACGATCAACTTGTCTCGATGGTCCTCCATCCGCTTGAGCAGCGTGTCGATCGCCTCCTGCCCGAAATCGCGATCGCCTCCCGCGAGCGTGTAGGCCTCGTCGATGAAAAGGATTCCGTCCAAGGCCGACTCGATGATCGCGTGTGTCTTCGGCGCGGTTTGACCGACATACTCCGCCACCAGGGATGCCCGGTCGCATTCGACCACGTGTCCCTTCTTGAGAATTCCAAGGGACTTGTAGATCCGTCCCATCAACCGGGCGACGGTCGTCTTTCCGGTGCCGGGATTCCCGGTGAACACGGTGTGATAGCTCGCCGGCAGGGGAGCCAGACCTCGACGAACACGGAGTTGTTGCAGGTGCGCGAAGTCGGCGATCTCCCGGACCTTGTCCTTGACGCCCGCCATGCCGATCAGCATTTCCAATTCACCGAGCACCTCCTCCAGCCGCTCGTGATCGGTCACCGGCGCGCGACTGAAGGCCATCGCTTCCTGCCGGGTCAGCTCCCTCAACTCGTGCCGAAGAAACTCCAGAAAGCGGCTGTCCTTGGCCGACACAGAACTGTCCAGCGCGGCGAAGCCTTGCGCAATTTCGGCGATCAAGAATTCAAAGAAGTAGACGCTCTGAAACGGCAGCTCCAGCTTCCCGCAGATCCGGATCATCTCGCCGAAGAGAACTTCAACCCCCTTGCGCAGACTGGGCTCGGCCGTGCGATGCAGTCCCGCGTACTTCTCGGGAGCCTTTTCGATATACTCGTCCACGGCGTCCTTCATCCGCAGTTCCTTGCGCGGCACGTCGTAGGATTCATTCAGCACCCTGAGCCGATCGCTCTGCGGCGACTGAAAAAGCGACACGCACCCGCCAGCCATCTCCGACGGCCGCGTCGAGCAAAGGCAGGCCAGCCAAAACTGGGCGGAAGCGTCGGCGACAAGGTTGAAATTGGCGCGCGGAAAGAACACGGACCAGCATGCCAGGGTCGTCTGTCGAAACACCTCCTCCAGGTCTCCCAGCAGATCACGCGTCCCCTCGCCTTCCCGTTTTTCAAAGGTCCGACGCGAGGGAACCACGATCTCGACCAGCTCGACAAAAAAGCGAAACCCGAAAAAACCTCGCAGCAGCCGCTCGGCCGACGCGGAATCCGCGCCGGTGACACGGCACACCTCCGGCAGACGTCCGCAAAGCTGTCGCCAGGCGTTCAGAAAGGAGGTTTCGGTTTTCAGAATCTCCGTCGCCTGCGTTTCGCTCCATAGGCTGCGCTCCTGATACTGCTCCGCAAGCTCCAAGGTCGACAGCCGGTTGAACTTCTTCAGCTCCGATTCAGCCAGTTCCGCCACAGCCCCGGGTCCCGGCTGTGTTCGAAGCAGACTCATGACAGCTCCGGAAAGAAGCGGATGGTTCGAGAAATCACCAAGGATTTCGTGCAACGGGAATTCTGAGTCGGCGGACTTGGTCATGGAATGCCCAAATACTGCAAGCCGCCGTTCGAAAGGTCCATTACACTGTCGCCCCCCGGGTTGTAGACGCCGCGGTTTTCGGCTCGCTACCCGCACGGAAGCCGACGTATCTACTTCGTCCGTGGATTCCTTTGCCGAATACGTTCGACAATTCGCCGACCTGATCAATGCGGGCGCGGCAATCCCGCTCCCCTCCGCGACCGAAAGGGCCCCGCTTCCCGAAGCAAATCCCGACGCCCCTGCGGTCCTCATCTTTTCGCCTCATCCCGACGACGAAGTCATCATGGGCGCGCTGGCCCTCCGACTCGCACGTCAATGCCAGTGGCGGATCGTCAACGTCGCGGTCACGCTGGGCAGCAAGGTGTCCAGACGCGGCGAGCGCAGAACGGAGCTGGCGAACTGTTGCCGCAAGATCGGATTCGAACTGCTCGAGATCGGCCCCGACGGCCTTGAAAGCGTCAATCCTGCCACCGCCCAGGCAAACGACCGCATCTGGACGGAAGCCGTCGAAACGATCCGCCGGCTGCTCATCTCATACCGCCCGCGCCTTGTGCTGTTCCCGCACGAGGACGATTGGAACAGCACCCATATCGGCGTGAACCGGCTTCTGCGCCAAGCACTCGCGGAGGCGGCCCTTTCTCCGGGACCTTGGATCTGCGAAACCGAGTTTTGGGGACAGATGCCCTCGCCCAACTTGTTGGTGGAATCATCGACCGAGGACGTCGCCGATCTCGTCTCCGCCCTCGCCTGCCATGTCGGCGAAGTTCGGCGCAATCCCTATCACCTTACCTTGCCCGCGTGGATGATGGAAAATGTGCGCCGCGCCGAGCTTGTTGTGGGACAGGGCGGAGCCGTGCCGCCGATTCGCTTCGGCACACTCTATCGTCTGGGGCGCTGGCGGAATGGTTGCATCGACAAAAGTTCAACCGGCCGGGCACTCCTTCGCCCCGAAGATCCCGCCGCACTCTTCCCCGAATGAAAGCACTCTTTGTCCACGCCCATTTCGACGACTACGAATTCGTCGCGGGAGGAACCTTTGAACTTCTTCGACGCAGACTCGGGGACGCTTTCGAGGCCCGCGTCCTGGTTTGCACGGATTGCCGTGCGGGACACCACGAGCTCACACGCGAGGAAACGGGCCGCGTTCGGCTGGCTGAACAGACCGCTTCGGCGAGAGCCGGCGGCTACGAATTTCGCCAGCTTCAATTGCCCGACGGCAGCGTGCCACGCGAAGCCTGCCTGCGCGTGGACATCCCCCTGCTCGCCGCATTGTGGAAAGCCATCCGGGACTTTGAACCCGACTACCTGTTTTGTCCGCCAATCGTATCCGATCCGCTCGTTGGAATTCATGTCGATCACGTGGCCGTCGCGCAAGCGGTCCGTGAGGTCTCCTACATGATCAACGTCCCCCACGCCTTTATCGCCGAATACCCGGCCGACGAAACCCGATCAGTGCCGGTCAACACGCCGGTGATTCTCAACACCTACGATCATTATCAGTTCGGTCGAACAGCGCACGACCTTGCGATGAACGTTGAGTCCGCTTTTGAGAAGATCGCGGAAATGACCTGGTGCCATGAGTCGCAGGTCAAGGAATGGCTTCCTTGGGTGGGTCGCCATCGCATGGGCGTCCCGAAGTCCTACGATCATTGGAAGGAAATCCTCCGCGAACGCTACACGATTCAAAACCGGCAGCTCGGCATAGGATCAGGCCACGCCCACGAGGTGTTCGCCGTGACCGCATGGGGCCGCGTCCCCACGTTCGATCAAATCGTGAAGGATTTCCCGGAAGCGGTTCCGAAATTCAGCCGACTGAAACAACTGCGCCTCCGCCTGGCTCGATGGAGCGGCGAATGATTTCCGCCCCGGTCAGAACGCTCGAACCGCAACCTGCTTGGCGGTCTTCCCGATCAGACCGAACCCCGGCCGTTTGCCGGCGGCAACCTGAACGAACGAGGTTCCCGTCGCGACGCCCCACTTCAGCCATTCCTCGGGGTCAGCCCCTTGTTCAATCCGCATCCCCACCTGAGCGAGCAAGGCGTCTCCCGCGCCGACCTCGTTCAGCGCGCGCACCCGCGGAGCCGTCGCCTTGGCGCGGAAGCCTTCCGCTGCATTCACGAGAATCGCCCCGCCCGAATCGAGCGAGACAAAGACCCACGCACCCGACGCCATGGACAGTTCTTCCGCCGCGATTCGAATCTGCTTTTCATTCTTCAAAGGCCTTTCCGCCCAGAGCGACAGTTCGAAACGATTGGGCTTCACAAGAAAAGGACGAGCCTTGACGCCCGCCGCGAACGCCGGTCCGTCGCAATCCAACACCATCCGCCCGCCCGCCCGATTCCCAACCCCTATGAGGCGGGCATAGGTCGACTTCGGAGCGGCTCGGGGCAGCGAACCGGACAATATTGTCAGGTCGCATTCCGCAAAACCCGCCTCCGCTTCGGCAAAAACCCGAATCCATTCCTTCCTCGCCAATCTCGGTCCCTGCGGATTAAACCGCAACTGCTGTCCCACCTTCTGGGTGACCATCACGTTCGTTCGGGTGTCCTCCGCGATGGGCACCTCCGCAAGATCGACCCCGCTTGCCCGCATTTCTTCGGCGACCAGGGCACCGGACGATCCCCCCAGCGGCATCACCAACCTGATGTTGCCACCCAAATAGGAGATCCAGCGGGCGACGTTCGGTGGTTTTCCACCCGCCCAAGAGCGCGCCGATTGAACCACCGTCTTTTCATTCCAATTCACCCGATCCACCCGCCATTCCACGTCCACCGCCGGGTTCAGCCCGATGACCTGAATTGCCATGGCCCGATCCTTTCCTTCATCAGACCGGCTGACCACAACTTAGTCGGGCTCGTGCGAAATTTCCCCAGTCGTGAACGATAACTTGAAATTGACTTTGACACGTTCCTGCCTAGTTTCCCTGCCCGTTGAGGCCGCCGGCAGCGGTCTGTTTAATAGCCATCTCAATGAACAAGAACTACATCTTCTCGTCCGAGTCCGTCGGCGAGGGCCACCCCGACAAAGTCAGCGACACAATTTCTGACGCCATTCTGGACGCCTGCCTCCGGGTCGATCCAAAAAGCCGCGTCGCCTGCGAAACCTTCGTCAAAAGCAACGTCGTCTGCGTTGGTGGAGAAATCACGATTCCCAAGATCGGTTCGAAGCCACTGAGCTCCGCATTCAACATCGAGCAAACCATTCGTGACGCGATTCGCGAAATTGGCTACGTCAACAACGACGACGTGTTCCACGCCGATCAGGTTTTCATCAACAATTACCTTACCTGTCAAAGCCCGGACATCGCCCAAGGCGTCGACGCCAAAAAGGCCGACGGTAAGAAAACAGCCGAGCAGGGTGCCGGCGATCAGGGCATCATGTTCGGTTACGCCTCAAACGAGACCCCGGAGCTGATGCCCGCTCCGGTGATGTTCGCGCATCGGTTGGGACGCGAACTGACCCGCATCCGCAAAGCCGGCAAACTCGCCAAGTGGCTCCGTCCGGACGCCAAGAGCCAGGTTTCCGTCGAATATGTCGACGGCAAGCCGAGCCGCATTGTGAATGTCGTCATCTCCACCCAGCACGCCGATGGAGTGAGCCACGCCGAGATCGAGAAGTTCTGTATCGAGAAGGTGATCAAGAAGGTGCTTCCCAAGAACATGTTGGACAAGAAGACCGAATTCCTGATCAACCCGACGGGCAAGTTCGTCATCGGCGGCCCTCAAGGCGACAGCGGTTTGACCGGCCGCAAGATCATCGTCGATACCTACGGCGGCATGGGACGCCACGGCGGCGGTGCCTTTTCCGGCAAAGATCCTTCCAAAGTGGATCGCAGCGCGGCCTACATGGGACGTTGGGTCGCCAAGAACGTGGTCGCGGCCGGCCTCGCCGAGAAGTGCGAAGTCCAATTCGCCTACGCGATCGGCCACCCGCAACCGGTCAGCGTACATATCGACACGTTCGGCACCGGCACCGTCGCCGACGAGAAGATCCTGAAGGCCGTTCTCACGGTTTTCAGCTTCAAGCCCGCCGACATCGTCAAGCAACTGAACCTGCTCCGCCCGATTTACTCAAAAACCACGAATTACGGACACTTCGGGAAGGAAGAGCCCGAAATCACCTGGGAAAAGACCGACAAGGTCGCGGCCCTCAAGAAAGCCATCAAGTAGGCGGTCCACCCAAAAACAAGATCATGTCAGAAGACTACAAAGTAAGAGATATCAACCTCGCCGACTGGGGCCGCAAGGAGCTTCAGGTCGCCGAACACGAAATGCCCGGCCTGATCGCCGTGCGTGAGAAATATGGCAAAGACAAGCCGCTCGCCGGTGTCCGAATCACCGGCTCGTTGCACATGACCATTCAGACGGCCGTGCTGATCGAGACCCTCGGGGCTCTCGGCGCGTCCGTTCGTTGGGCCAGCTGCAACATCTTCTCAACGCAGGACCACGCCGCTTCCGCGATCGCCAAGGCCGGATACCCGGTCTTCGCCTGGAAGGGCGAAACGCTGGAAGAATACTGGTGGTGCACCTATATGGCGCTCAGCCACCCGGACGGCAAGGGACCGGAACTCATCGTCGATGACGGCGGCGACGCAACCCTCCTGATCCACAAGGGATACGAACTCGAGAATGGCAGCGACTGGGTCAACTCGCCCGGCGAAAGCGAGGAGGAACAGATCATCAAAGACCTTCTCAAGAAGGTTCACAAGGAAAGCCCAACCCGTTGGCACGACATGGTCAAGGACTGGAAAGGCGTTTCCGAGGAGACCACGACCGGCGTTCACCGCCTCTACAAGATGGCACAGGAGGGCTCATTGCTTATTCCTGCCGTCAACGTCAACGACTCCGTCACGAAATCAAAGTTCGACAACCTCTACGGCTGTCGCGAGTCCCTGGCGGACGGCATCAAGCGGGCGACCGATGTGATGATTGCCGGCAAGGTGGCCGTCGTGTGCGGATACGGCGACGTGGGCAAAGGCTGCGCGCAGGCCATGCGCGGACTGGGAGCCCGTGTGATCGTGACGGAAATCGATCCAATCAACGCCCTGCAGGCGTCCATGGAAGGCTTTGAGGTCACGACGGTTGAAGACACCTTGGGCCGGGGCGACATCTACGTGACCACCACCGGCAACAAGGATGTCATCACCCTCAAGCACATGCTTGAAATGAAGGATCAGGCAATCGTCTGCAACATCGGCCACTTCGACAACGAGATCCAAGTCACCGCACTCAATTCCCATGCGGGAGTTACGAAGGAGGAAATCAAGCCGCAGTATGATCGCTACACCCTGCCGAACGGCAACCAGATCTACATGCTTGCCGAAGGCCGCCTGGTAAACCTCGGCTGCGCCACCGGTCATCCGAGTTTCGTGATGTCAAACTCGTTTACCAACCAGGCTCTCGCCCAGATCGACCTTTGGGAGAAACGCGAGACCAACAAGCCGGGCGTCTACGTCCTGCCCAAGGCGCTCGACGAGGAGGTCGCACGACTGCATCTCGGCAAGATCGGTGTCAAACTGACCACCTTGAGCAAGGACCAAGCAGCCTACATCGGCGTCGATGTCGGCGGTCCCTACAAACCCGATCATTACAGGTATTGATCCAATTCGATTCACGAAAAAGGGCGACCTTCGCGGGTCGCCCTTTTTCTTTGAAAAACCGATCCTCGTAATCCGCTCAGATCACCGTGTTGTCCGGAACCACGGCGTTCTTTGGAATGACAACGATCCCGTCTCGAATGTGATAGTTTTCCCCGTCGGCTTCCTGCGGCTTACCCGCCGGATTGATGACGACGTTGTTCCCGATGCGGGCATTCTTGTCGATGATCGCGTTTTCTATGCGACAGTTCGCGCCAATGCCGATCGGCGGCCTGCCCAGTTTGCCGTTCTCCGCAATGGACTCCGCCGATTCGAAGTAGTCGTTACCCATAGCAACCACCCGATGCAACCGGGACCCGGGATTGATAACCGACCTTACGCCGATCACAGACTGGGAGATCTGCGCCCAACTGATGATGCACCCGTCTGAAATGACCGCGTGATCGATGCCCGCACCGTTGATCTTCGAGGCGGGCAGATATCGGGCACGCGTATAGATCGGCATGGTCATGTCGAAAAAGTTGAACTTCGGCAGCTCGGCGGCGGCGTCCAGATTGGCTTCGAAGAACGCGCGAATCGTTCCGATATCCTCCCAGTATCCTTGGTAGACGTAAGAGAAAACCCGGTGCGACGAGATCGCATTGGGGATGATGTGCTTGCCGAAATCCGTCAAATCGTTTTCCAGCAGCTCCATCATCACCTTGCGCTTGAACACATAGATGCCCATCGAGGCGAGCAACAGATCCTTGTCTGACTGGATTCCAAGTTCGCCGTAGGAATCCTTGGACAGCGCCAGCGAATCCAGCACTTCATTGTCAGTCGGCTTTTCAACGAAGCGGGTGATCCGACGATTCTCGTCGATCTGCATGATTCCAAGTGAACTCGCGATGTCCCGCTCGACCGGCATCGTTGCGACCGTCAGGTCCGCGTCGGACTCGAGATGTCGTCCCAGGATTTCCCGGAAGTTCATGCGGTAGAGCTGGTCACCGCTCAAGATAAGGCAGTGATCCCATCCCTCCTCGCCCAGATGCACCAGATTCTTTCGAACCGCGTCCGCCGTCCCCTGATACCACGACGTGCTGGTCAGCGTCTGTTCCGCCGCCAACAGTTCCACAAACCCCTCGTTGAAATGGTCAAACTTGTAGGCTTGCGAGATGTGTCGATGGAGCGACGCGGTGTTGAACTGGGTCAACAGGTAGATCTTCGTCAGTCCCGAATTGATGCAATTGGAAATCGGAATATCGACCAGCCGATACTTGCCCACCAGCGGCACGGCGGGCTTCGAGCGGTCCTTGGTCAATGGAAACAGGCGCGTACCGGCACCTCCGCCTAATACGATCGAAACTACCTTGGAACTATTCACGCCTATTCTTTCCTTCCTCATGGTTTTGGGATTCGTTTCTTGCGATGCGACTGAGGCACCGTATAGCCTCCCGCCGCCAGTCAAGGCAAGCAAACACGCGAACCAACCCAACCCATTCACTATGTGCGGCATTATCGGATACATCGGCAAACAGCAGGCCTCCCCCATCGTCATCGACGGTCTAAGACGACTCGAATATCGCGGATATGACAGTGCCGGTCTGGCCGTGCTGGCAGACGGAAAACTCGCCACCCGCAAGCGAAAGGGGAAGATCGACGAGGGTCTCGCCGTCCTGCACAAGCAAAGTCCGGTGACCGGCACCGTCGGCATGGGGCACACTCGCTGGGCCACCCACGGCCTGCCAACCGACGAGAATTCCCATCCGCATCTCGACCAATCGGGCCGCATCGCGATCGTTCACAACGGCGTGATCGAAAACTACGACAGTCTCCGCAAAAAGCTCGAGGCGAAAGGACACACCTTCAAATCCGAGACCGACACCGAGGTGCTTGCCCATCTGATCGGAGAGCGTTACGCCGCCTTGGAAAAGGCCGGTCATATCAAGGAAAACGCCGCCACCCACCCTCTCGCGCAGGCCACCAAGGACGCATTGAAGGATGCTGTGGGCACGTATGGCGTCGTGGTGATTTCCGAAATGCATCCCGGCGTCATGGTCGGAGCGCGACGCGGATCTCCTCTGATCGTGGGAATCGGCAATGACGAGAACTTCCTCGCCAGTGACGCCAACGCGATCGTCAACTACACGAAGCGGGTCATCTACCTGAAGGACTACGACGTGGTCACCCTGTGGGAGGACAACTTCAAAATGGAGACCGTCTCCGACAATTCAGGCAGCTATCAGATCAGCGACATCGAGTTCGACGCGGAGGCCGCCGACAAGGGTGACTTCGACCACTACATGCTCAAGGAGATCTTCGAGCAACCGCAGACGGTGAAAAACGCGCTGCGAGGCCGGATGGATTTCGAGGAATCCACCGCCAAATTCGGCGGCCTGAACATGTCCGTGGCCGAGCTCCGCGCCATCGACAAGATCGTGATCACCGCCTGCGGCACCAGCTGGCACGCGGCACTCGTCGGGGAATATCTGATCGAGGAGATGGCGCATATTCCCGTGGAGGTCGAATACGCGAGTGAATACCGCTACCGAAACGCCCCCATCGACAAGAACACGCTCTGCATCGTGATCACCCAGTCCGGTGAAACCGCCGACACCTTGGCGGGGCTCCGCGAGTCCAAACGTCGCGGACACACCGTGCTCTCCATCTGCAATGTCGTCGGCAGCACCATCGCTCGCGAGTCCGACGGCGGCATCTATCTTCACGCCGGCCCCGAAATCGGTGTCGCCTCGACGAAGGCCTTTGTCTCCCAGGTGACGGCACTCACCTTGTTTGCTCTGATGATGGGCCGGATTCGAATGCTCTCCAACCGACGCGGCACCCAGATCCTCAAAGCCCTCGAGGCCGTGCCGGGTCAAATCCAGAAGATCCTCGATCAGAATGACGAAATTCGCCGCATCGCCTTGAAATACAAGGACTGCCACAACTTCTTCTTCCTCGGTCGCCAGTATAACTTCCCGGTCGCACTTGAAGGCGCGCTCAAGCTGAAGGAAATCTCCTACATTCATGCGGAGGGCTATCCCGCCGCGGAGATGAAACACGGCCCGATCGCCATGATCGACGAGAACACGCCGACCGTCGTCGTGCTGCCGACGGACGCGCTCTACGAGAAAACCTACTCGAATCTTGAGGAGATCAAGGCTCGCAAAGGCCCCACCGTCGCGATCGCGACTGAAGGAAACACCCACATCGCGGAGAAAGTAGACGACGTGATCTACGTGCCCGAGACTTGGGAATGCATCAATCCCCTCCTGGCAGTCATCCCGCTTCAACTCCTGTCCTACCACATCGCCGTGGCCCGCGAATGCGACGTCGACAAGCCACGCAATCTCGCGAAGAGCGTCACTGTCGAATAGCTGCGGGTAATATTCTGGAAACGAAAACCGTCGGACGGCCGACGGTTTTTTCGTGCCCTGACTTGCCCGCCAACAGAAACGTCACACCTTCCACCCGATGAATCCAGCCCCCGCAATCGTCTGGTTTCGCCGAGACCTCCGCCTGGCGGACAATCCGGCCCTGTCGGCAGCGTTGGCGACAGGAGCTCCTTTGGTGCTCGTCTTCATCGACGATCGAGGGACGCACGATTCGGCCCCGCTGGGAGCTGCGGCCTCGTGGTGGTTGCATGAATCAATTCGGAGCCTGTCTGAGTCCATCAAGATGGCGGGAAATCGACTCATCCTCCGCAAAGGACATCCATA
>JADHOF010000106.1 GCA_016779125.1 Verrucomicrobiia bacterium
CCCGACAGATTCTCCGTCGATCGACGTGCCGTTGCTGCTGAAAAGATCCTCGACCCAGACACGCTCGTCCTCGATCACCAGCAGCGCGTGGCGGCGGGATATCCCGTCGTGATCAATGCACACCTCGCACTCCGGCCCCCGGCCGATCAGGTAGCGCCCGTCCGAAAGTTCCAGAAACAACGGCGGTTCGCCAAGGGGTTCGATTTTGAAGTGAAATAGACTCACATCTCCGGCGCAGAATCTCCGCCAACCGGGCGACTTCTAGACGCGAAGGGGCGAATCTGCCCAAGCCCGGTCCCTGCGGCAATCCTTTCAAGGCTGTATTTCGCGGCGGGGCCGGCAGCCGTCGTTTTTTGTCGTCACGGGCACGGTCCCTTGGCATTTTGCGCCCGTGGATATCCCCGGTTTGCAGGCGGAAAAATTGACCCGCAGCGGCGAGCGGCGCGACCCCTTCGCCGATCGGACGACCATTTTGGAGCTGCGGGGCGTCACCAAGGTCCTCGGTCGAGGCAAGGACGCCCGCATCGCCGTCAACGAGATCAATCTGGTCGCGCGCGAGGGCGAATTCATCACCATCCTCGGCCCCCGCGGCTGCGGGAAGACCACCCTGCTCCGGCTGATCGCCGGCCTCGACATCCCGGAACCGGGCGCAATTTTCATCGACAAGACCGATTACTCCCACCTCCCAGCCCATCGCCGTCCGGTCAACACCGTCTTCAAGCATTTCGGACTCTTCCCCCACCTCAGCGTCTCGGAGAACGTCGGCTTCGGCCTCCGCATGAAACGGCTGAAATCCCACGAGATCGCCCGGGAGGTGATGGCCGCGCTGCAACTGCTGGACCTTGTCGAGGTGGCTCAACGCAAGCCCGGTCAATTGAATCGCGGCGAGCACCAACGGGCGGCCCTGGCGCGGGCGCTGGTGTGCGAACCCCGCGTCCTGCTGCTCGACGAGCCGATGGACGGGCTGGACCTCAAGCTTCGCGGGGAGCTGCTGAGCAAATTGCGGGAACTGCAGCACAATCTCACCATCCCGTTCATTCTCTGCACGGAAGATCAGGAGGAAGCCCTCGCCGTCAGCGACACCATTGTCGTCATGAATGAGGGGCGCATCGAGCAAGCCGGTCCCGCGTCGCAATTGTACGAGTATCCCGCGAACCCCTTCGTTGCCGGATTCGTCGGGCGTTGCAATCTCATCGAGGGCCGATTCCTTTACCGGGAAGGCGCGGAAGTCGTGGTCGAGACCAAGCTCGGCAAGATCAGCTGCTCCCTGCCGGACACCGACGCGGAAAAGGCCGATCAAAACGAGGTCTCGCTCGCCATCCGCCCCGAAAAGGTTCTGGTGAATGACGAGGAGTCGGTCGACAACCGTTTCGGGGGCATGATCACCGAGGTCGAATACCTCGGCTCCGAAACGCGCCTCCGCATCCGATCCAACGAGGTCGTCGTTCGCGCCGCCGTGCCAAACCCCAGGCTCCGGCTCCAGACTTGGAAAGCCGGCGACAACGTCTTCTTCTCCTTTCCGCCGGACAATCTGATCCTCATGGACGCCCGATGAAATCCCGGAACAAGAAGTTCAAGGGCTGGTCGGTCGAGCACGGGGTCATGATGGGCCGACGGGGTCATCTCTGGCGCAGCATGTGGCTCTCCGGCCCCGGCATCGCCTGGATGACCCTGTTGCTCGTCTGCCCGCTGGCCGTGATCACCTGGATGAGTTTCATGGATCGCGGACCGAACGGCGAGATCGTCGCCAGGTTCACCTTTGACAATTTCGCCCTGCTCGGCGGCAAGGGCCCCTTCGGCTACGATCCCAGCCATCTGGAGGTGTTTGTGCGCAGTATCTTCGTCGGCGGCGTCACCACCTGCGCCTGCGTGCTGGCGGCGCTGCCCCTCGCGTTCTTCATGGTCGCCCTGCCCAATCGCCTCCAGCGCGTGGCGCTCATCATGATCGCGATCCCGCTCTGGACGAACGTCCTCTTCCGCACCTACGCCTGGCAGATCCTGCTCGCGCCGGACGGCCTCCTCCTGACCCCCTTCGTCAAGGTCGGCTTGATGGAGCCGGGGCAACACATCTACCCCGGCTGGCGCGCCCTGATGATCGGCATGGTTGGCTGCTATCTCCCCTTCATGGTCGTTCCGGTCTACACCTCCGTGAAGCAGATCGACTGGACCAGCGGCGATATCGCCCGAGACCTCGGAGCGGACAAGATGACCGCCTTCACCAACGCGATCCTGCCGCAGATTCAGCCGGGCCTCATGGCCGGAATCATCTTTGTTTTCCTTCCCGCCACCGGTCAGTTCGTCATCCCGAATCTTCTCGGGGGAGGCAAGACCTTCGTCCTTGGGAACGCCCTGGAGCAGGAGTTTGTCGTCACCCACAACTGGCCGCTGGGTGCCGCCTACAGCGTCTTCATGCTGGCCTTCGTCGCGGCGGGCCTGCTCTTACACACTCGAATGACCCGCAACCGGCAGGAACGCGAGCCGATGGTGTTATGAAAAAGTATCTCGCCATCACAGGTCCGATCGCCGCAGGGATCTACTGCTTTCTCTACCTGCCCATTCTCGTCATCGTGCTGAACTCCTTCAATTCGGCACGGGGCGAATATGAGTGGAAAGGCTTCGATCTGAGGTGGTATCGCACGCTCTTCGCCGACGAGGCCGCCCTGAGCGCGCTACAGAACTCCCTCGTCCTGGCCACAACCAGCGCCGCGATCGCCACCGTCATCGGCACGTTGCTCGGCTACGGACTCAATCGCTACCGATTCCCGGGCAAACGCACCTTCAACGGCTTTCTACATCTCCCCGCCTACGTGCCCGACATCGTGCTTGCCTCGGCCCTGCTGCTTTTCTTCACGCTGCTGCGCCAACGCGCGGGCTGGCTCGCGCCGGGCATGACGACGATGATTCTCGCGCACGTGACCATGCAGATCCCCATCGTCGCCATCATCGTCCGCGCCCGGCTGGAAATCTGGGGGGACAGCTACGAGGAGGCGGCCGCCGATCTCGGGGCCTCGCCGACCAAGCGATTTCGCATGATCACCGTTCCGCTGATGAAGCCGGGCGTCATCGCGGGCGGACTGCTCGCTTTCACGCTCAGCCTTGGCGACTTCGTCGTCAGCCTTTTCACCGCAGGCCCCGGCTCCAAGACGGTGCCGATACTCGTCTACCAGAAGATCGGCTCCGGCCACACAAATGATCTGAACGCCCTCTCGACATTGATCATCGCGATCAGTGCCCTCACCGCGATCATCGTCGCACTGATTCAAAGCTCGCGCCGCTATCAGGACACGTAGGCGACGATTCCGACTGTCACGCCGCGATTTGTTTTCGCTGGGCGAACTCCGCGCACCGTTTTCCACCCGGAAACATCTTGTGCGGATTGCACCTGCCCGCCGGATCAAACACCGCGCGAAGCGCCCTCATCACGTCCAGCGTTTCGACCGAAAACTGACGCGCCATGAAGTCCACCTTTTCCACGCCGATTCCGTGCTCGCCCGTGACGCTTCCCCCAAGCTCCACGCACCGCCCGAGAATCGCGTCTCCCGCCGCGATGGCGCGCCTCACCTCGTCGGGCTTTCGCTCATCGAAAAGGATCAAGGGATGAATATTGCCGTCTCCGGCATGAAAGACGTTGCAGATTCGTAGGTCGAAACGACAACTGGTCTCCTGTATGAAACGCATGATCTCAGGCAGCTTTGAGCGCGGCACCACGCCGTCCTGCGTGAGGTAGCCCGGACTCAGGCGGCCGATCGCGCCAAAAGCCCGTTTGCGGCTTTTCCACAGGTCCGCCCGTTCCTGTTCTGTTTTCGCGACGCGAATTTCCCGCGCGCCCCTCGCCCTGCAGATTTCGATCACCCGATCTGTCTGCTCCGGCAACCCGGCGCTCAAGCCGTCCAGCTCGACGATCAGCAGCGCGCCGGCGTCCAGGGGAAACCCGAAGTGATACGCCGCCTCGACCGCGCCGGTGATCATCTGGTCCATCATCTCCAGCGCGCCCGGTACGATTCCCGCCGCGATGATGTCACCGACGGCCAGACTCGCGTCGTCCACGCTCTCGAAAACCCCGAGCAGGGTTTTGAACTCCTGGGGAGCCCGCACCAGGCGGACAAGCACGCGCGTCACAATCCCGAACATGCCTTCGGAGCCGATCACAGCCCCGCGAAGATCGATGCCGTCCACGTCATCACCTTCCTCAACACCACTTCCGAGCCAGACAATTTCGCCATCCGGCAACACCATTTCGAAGCCAAGAATGTGATTGGTGGTCACGCCATACTTCAAGGTGTGAGGCCCCCCGGAATTGGTCCCGACGTTGCCCCCGATCGTGCAGGCCGGCTGACTGGACGGGTCCGGCGCGTACATCAATCCGTGCGGCGCGGCCTCCCGCGTGATCCACGCGTTCACCACCCCGGCCTGCACCAGGGCTCTGCGGTTGAGCACATCCACCGACTCGATCCGGTTCAGCCGCGCGAGCCCGATCATGACGCCCCCCGTCACCGCCAGCACCGTGCCGCTGAGACTCGTGCCGGCCCCGCGCGGAATGATCGGCAGGCCGGCCCCGGCGCAGACCCGCACGACGGCCGCGACCTCCTCCGTGTTGCCGGGCAGCACCACGGCGCCGGGCGGCCGTTTCTCAAGCGTGTAGGCGTCACATTCGTAAACAGCCAGTTCGGCGGGATCATCCAGCACATTGCGTTCCCCGACGATACGCCGCAGCTCCGCGAGAGTTTCGGCCGTCACAAGGACGGGTTCGGCATGGTCCATGGCGGAGTTTTCCACGTTTCATTCCATGCTGTCGAGCGACGGCAAGTTCCGGCTTTGCAGTGCCCCGGCGTATTACCTAGGGTATCGTGACAATGACGACGCCCGCACCGTTCAAGCCACCGCATCGGATACTTCTGGGCCCCGGCCCGAGCAATGCCGCACCTTCGGTCCTCAACGCCCTGGCGCAACCTCTGGTAGGGCATCTCGATCCGTCGTTCATCCGGATGATGGAGGAGATCAAGCAGATGCTCCGCGCCGTTTTTCAGACGAAGAACCAGATGACCTTCCCCGTGTCGGGCACCGGCAGCGCCGGGATGGAGTTTTGCATCGTAAACCTGATCGAACCCGGCGACGAGGTGATCATCGCCATCAACGGCGTCTTCGGCACCCGCATGGCCGACGTGGCCGAGCGTTGCGGAGCCCGGGTCACCCGCGTGGAAGCGCCCTGGGGACAGGTCATCTCCCCCGCCCAGATTCAGGACGCGCTGCTCAAGACCCCCGACGCCAAACTGGTCGGGGTCGTCCATGCGGAAACGAGCACCGGCGTGGAAAATCCGGTGGCCGAGATCGGGCGGTTGGTGAAGTCCAGTGGCGCCCTCTTCCTGATCGACACGGTCACATCTCTCGGCGGATGCCCGGTGAAGATCGATGAATGGTCCGTCGATGCCGCCTATTCAGGCACACAGAAATGCCTCAGCTGCCCGCCGGGCCTGTCGCCGGTCACGCTGAGCGAACGAGCCATGGAGGCGGCGCGCAATCGCAAGACCCGTGTTCAAAGCTGGTATCTCGACGTGAATCTGCTCGCGGGGTATTGGGGATCGGAACGCGTCTACCACCACACGGCACCCATCTCCATGAACTACGCCCTGCACGCGGCCCTGCGCGAAGTGCTTGAGGAGGGCTTGGAAAACCGCTGGCGCAGGCACCGCCAAAATCACCTCGCCCTCAAGTCGGGGCTCGCGGCCATAAAGATCCCGCTCGCATCGGCCGAAGGGTTCCAGCTCTGGCAGTTGAACGCGGTGAAGGTTCCCGACGGGGTGGATGAGGCCGCCATTCGCACGAAGCTCCTGTCCGATTTCAACATCGAGGTCGGGGCCGGCCTGGGCTCCCTGAAAGGCAAGATCTGGCGGGTCGGATTGATGGGGGAAAGCTCCTCCCGCGAAAACGTCCGACTGTTCCTTTCCGCCCTGTGCCAATGCCTCAACGAATCCGGAGCCCAGGTCAACGCCGCAGCCGCCCTGGCCGCCGCCTGATCCGTCATCATTCGAAAGAACGAATTGGCACCCGCCTCGCCACTGTCTATAGAATCCCCCGGTGCCCGCTGACATCCAGTGAGCCGACGCCACGCCTCAAAATGGCCAAAAAGCAAGTCACACACCAGATTCCGGACGTCGCCGCCGTCGAGCCGGCGGTAACCCCGCCCGATCATTCGGAAGACACCACTTTCGTCAGACGTCCCAAACTGGGCGAATCAACCGCGCGCAAGCTGGAGATCCCCGAAGGCCTTTGGTCAAAATGCCCAAGCTGCTCCGAGCTGCTCCACGACAAGGAGCTGGATCAAAATCTCGAGGTCTGCCCGTACTGCGCCTACCACTTCTTCATTCCGGCGGGCGAACGCATCGAGGCCATCACGGAACCAAACTCCTTCGAGGAGATGGACGCCAACATGACGAGCGTCGACATTCTCGAGTTCACGGGCGTCGACACCTACTCTTCAAAACTCCTGAGCCACGCAAAAAAAACCGGCCTGAAGGACGCGGTCCGCACGGGCATCGCCAAGATCGGCCGGCACCGCGTCGGACTCGGGGTCATGGACTTCCGGTTCCTCGGCGGTTCCATGGGCTCCGTTGTCGGCGAGAAGCTCACCCGCATGATTGAGCGATCCACGGAGGAAGGCCTGCCCACGATCATTGTCTCCGCCAGCGGCGGCGCGCGCATGTATGAGGGAATGTTCAGTCTCATGCAGATGGCCAAGACCTGCGCCGCCCTCGCCTACCATTCGGAACGTCGCCTCCCCTACATCAGCGTGCTCACCCACCCCACAACCGCCGGCGTGATGGCCAGCTACGCCAGCGTGGGCGACCTGATTCTCGCCGAGCCGGGTGCCATGATCGGCTTTGCCGGCCCGCGGGTGATCAAGGACACCACCCAGGCCGAGCTGCCGCCCGGATTCCAGACCGCCGAGTTCCTTCTGGAGCGTGGTCTCATCGATGCCATCGTCCCCCGCTCCGAACTCCGCAAGCGGCTCCAGTATTACCTGGACTTCCTCAACAACTGAGAGGCTCCCGCTTGCCGTGGCGTCGGGGCCTGCTAGTCTCGCGTCATGTTATCCCGAGTCCTGACCTTGTTGCTTCTCGCAAGCACGACACTTGTCGGATTCTCCGTCGAGAAGCCGAACGTTCTGTTCCTGATCTGCGACGACCTGAATTGCGATCTCGCCTGCTACGGACATCCGCAGGTGCAGTCGCCAAACATCGACCGCCTCGCCGCGCGCGGCGTCCGCTTCGATCGCACCTACTGCCAATACCCACTTTGCGGTCCCAGCCGGGCGTCGTTCATGACGGGAATGTATCCCGATCAAACCCTCGTCCATAAGAACGCCGTCTACATCCGCGAACGCGTCCCCAACGTCAAAACGGTCGCCGAAATGTTTCGCGACAACGGCTACTTCGCCACCCGCATCGGCAAGATCTTCCACTACAACGTTCCCAAGCACATTGGCTCCGGCGGACACGATGATCCCTACTCGTGGAACCAGACGATCAATCCGCGTGGCCGCGACGTGGAAGATGAACCCCTCATCTTTTCACTCCGCAAAAACTCCTTCGGCGGAACGCTGAGCTGGCTTGCCGCCGACGGAGCGGACCGCGAACAAACGGACGGAATCGCCGCTGACGAGGCGATCCGACGGCTGCGACATCACTCCGACAAGAAGGACAGTTTCTTCATGGCCGTGGGACTCTATCGGCCGCACACCCCCTACGTGGCTCCAAAGAAATACTTCGAACTCTACCCACCGGAATCGATCCGTCTGCCGGGCGTACCGAAGGGATATCTGAAGACAATCCCCGAACCGGCGCGCAGATCGATCAATCGCAAAAAGGAGCAACTCAATCTCGCGCCCGAACTCGCCCGCCAGGCGATCCAAGCCTACTACGCCTCAATCACATTCGCCGACGCGCAGCTCGGACGCATTCTGGACGCGTTGGAGGAGACCGGGCTGGCGCGCAACACCATCGTCGTTTTCACCTCCGACCACGGCTACCACATGGGCGAGCACGGTCACTGGCAAAAGACCACCCTGTTCGAGAACGCCGCGCGCGTCCCCTTCATCATCGCGGGTCCCGGAGTCGAAGCTCGCGGCCAGGTCGTTCACGAGCCGGCTGAAATGGTCGATTTCTATCCCACCCTCGCGGAACTCTGCGGCCTCACCCCGCCGGCCTCGATCTCCGGCAAAAGCCTCGTGCCCGCTTTGCTCGACCCTTCCGCCTCTCCTCGACACTACGCCCTCACGCAGTATGAATCCGGCTACAGTCTTGCCTCCTCGCGCTACCGCTACACCGAGTGGGGCGAGAACGGCACGGACGGCAACGAATTCTACGATCACCAAAACGATCCGGAGGAGCTCCGCAATCTGGCCGGCGATCCCGCGCATCAGGACCTCATAAAGCGGCTAGCGACGGAACTGCACCAACGGATCGCCGCCGCCCAAGCCGCTCCCAAGGGCGTCAAACAAATCCGTTTCGAAGACACCCGCCCCTTCCGCTAGGCGAAGGGCGTCGAAACATTTTCGGCACCTTTACAATTCCAAAACATTGCGGGCATCACGGCCTTACACGCCCGTGCGAGCGTCTTCTCATTCGTTCGTACAACCCATCTCAACCGCAATGAAAGCAACCCTGCAAATCCTCCTGCTCGGCGCGACCGCCACGGCCGCCGTCGCCCAATCCGATCCGCGCCTCTCAACCTGGTACACCGCGAAGTCCGGCGAATACGCCCGCATCTTCACCACCCGGGAAAATGAACAGGCGGGCAACGCGGTGACGACCTGGGACAACGGCACCTATGCCCAATCCCAGCCCGTCTACGGCGGCGTTCTGGGCATCTCCTATTCCACTGATTTCGTCTACGTGCGCACCGCCGGCCTCGCGCTCGGCCATGTGATGGGGCCTTGGTACAACAACACGGGCCCGGGCGGCACGGAAGAGGTCTTCCAAAACTGGCCGGAAGCCATCTACGCGAACTATCGATTTCCCCGCGCGCCCGTCATCCCAACCCAGCGAACCTCGTTCCCGCCGGGCGCGATCGGTTTGATGATTGACGGCACGATTATCTTCTCATCCAGCGACACCTTTTCCTGGGACAACAACGAGGACGGAACCGGCAACGGCACCGACACGGGACCGGGGGTTCAGGGAGCCGGCATGGGCGACGGCATCTGGAGCCATGACGCCTACATCACCGAGAGCAACACCTTCGACAAATCGAACGCCCACGCGGCCGGCAACCAGCTTCACTACCACGCGGCTCCCATGAAGCTTCGCCACGCCCTCGGCGATTCCGTTCAGGCGGTTCAGCAAGCCAACGGTGCTTACCTCTACTCGGAGAATTTCAACGGCAAGCACTCGCCAGTCATTGGGTGGATGAACGACGGATATCCGCTGTACGGCCCCTACGGCTACAACAGTCCGATGGATCCCGACAGCGGCGTGCGCCGCATGGTCACTGGATTCCTGATCCGCAACGGCCAGAACGGAACCTACGACATCCCGACCAACGGACGAAACAAGCTGCCGGAGTGGGCGGTCCGTTTCCAAGGCATCGGCCCGAGCCTGACCGTCAACCAACAGGGCCCCTCCCACGCCGCCATTCCCGTCCCCTATTACATGGAGGACTACGACTTCAAAGGCGATGTCACGGGATACTCGTATTATGACGGCACCGGCACCTTTAGCGAAAACACGCACTACGACTTGAACGAACTGAACGTGCGCTTCTGCGTGACCCCCGAATTTCCCAACGGCACCTGGGCCTACTTCACCTGCATCGACGATCAGGGCCGCCCCACCTTCCCCTACAATGTCTCTGTTCAATACTGGGGCGATCCCAGCCAGGGCGGTGCCGTTACGACCATCACGGAAAACGTCACCACCAACTGGGTCGGCGGTCCGGACGCGCCGCTGCAGGTCGCGGCCCCTTCCCGCAACGCCGGCAACGTCACCCTGACCTGGAGCGCGGTCGAGGGCGGCACCTACACGGTCCAGGCCACGGACGCGCTCACCGATGCGCCGTCCTGGAGTCCCATCGCCACCGGTGTCGCGGCGAACCTCAGCACGGGCATGGCCACGGAGTCCACCACCTCGGACAACCGCTTCTTTCGGGTCAGCAGAACTACCTTGGCCGCCTACGACTCCGTCGGCAGCACCACCGGAACCGGTGGCGGCAACACCGGCGGGAACAACGGTGCCCCCACGCTTGCCTCGGTATCCCCGAATTCCGGCGAGGAAGGCGCGACCGTCACCGTCACGATCACGCTGAACGGCACCATGCTTCCGCCGTCCGGCGCGGCTCCCTCGTCCGTCACGATCGGCTCCGTCGCCGGCACCTCCGTCTCCTACAACGGAAGCGCGGTGACGGCCTCGTTCACATTCCCGGGTGGCACCACCGGCCCGCAAAATGTCACGGTCGCCTTCCCCGCCCCGAATGCCCAGACTCCGGCACTTAACATCACTGGAAACGGAGTCTTCACCCTCACCGCCGCCGCCGGAACGGGCGGCGGAACGCCGGGCGGCAACGGCATCCTGAGCGCCAGCCCCAACGCAGCCAACCGGGGCACAAGCCTGACGCTGACCATCAACCTGGACCCGGGCGCCAACCCGCCGCTTCCCATGACCGGCGGCCCGGGCCCGGCCCCGGTGCCCACCGTCACGATCGGAGGCACCCAGGCTTCCAGCGCTTCTTACAGCGGCACCGTCGTCACGGCGACGGTCGCAATTCCCGTCGGTGCCACCCCCGGTCCGGCCGAGATCGTCGTCACCTTTCCACCGCCACCCGGCATGCAAAACGGCCCGGCCTACAACCTCACGGGCGGCTTCACGGTGAACTAGGCGCAACCACCACCGATGAACGGTTTTGAAATGAACCACTTTCCAGACCAACGCGATACGTCGCGCACGGCGGACGAACCCGGCCGCGATCCAAGGTAAGACCGTCATGGTCTGGAAATACGCGCCGACCGTTTCGGCGCGGGCAGGACCGGAAAGCATTGTGTGCCTTTCCGGTCCTGCTTTTTTTTGGCCTCGTCTCCACAACCACGAAAGACTTGCGCCGGTTCCCGGATTCGATACTGCTCACGGAATGAAGCGACGCGAATTCATGCACCTGGCCGGAACCACCGCGCTGGCCACGGGTTTGGAACCAAATCTCCTGGCCAACACCCCGCCCAAACGGCCGAACATCCTCTACCTCTTCTCCGATCAATGGCGCGCCACCGATCACGGCTACGCGGGCAACCGGGAGGTCCACACGCCAAACCTCGACCGCCTCGCGGCCGAAAGTCTCAACTTCACCCATGCTGTCTCCGGCATTCCCGTCTGCTGCCCCCATCGCGCCTCCCTGCTCACCGGCCAGCGTCCGCTCTCGCACGGCCTGTATCTGAACGATCTCGCCCTGACCACCGGGCACCGCTCCGTCGCGCATTGTCTGAACGACGCCGGATACGCGACCGGCTACATCGGCAAATGGCACATCGACGGACGCGGCCGTTCCGCCTTCACACCGGAAGATCGCCGGCAGGGCTTTCGTTTCTGGCGCGGACTGGAGTGCACGCATGACTACAACAAGTCCTTCTACTACGCGGATACGCCCGAGCGGATTCCGTGGGATGGCTACGAACCCTTTCCGCAAACCCGCATGGCTCAGGACTACCTGACCCGCCACGCAAAGAACGACAACGCCGATCCCTTCGCCCTCTTTGTTTCCTGGGGACCGCCCCACGCCCCTTATCACACGGCACCCGAAAAGTACCGCAAGCTCTACGCGGACGCCCGCCTGACGCTCCGCGACAATGTGCCGAGGGAACACCACGCCCAGGCGCAAAAGGACTATCTGGGTTACTACGCCCACATGACCGCGCTCGACGACTGCGTGGGTGACCTGATGAAAACCCTCGCAGCCACCGGCCTCGCCGAGAACACGATCGTGGTCTACACCTCCGACCACGGAGACATGCTGCATTCCCATGGCTTCATGAAGAAACAGCAGCCATGGGACGAATCCCTGCGCGTTCCCTTCCTCGTCCGATGGCCGGGCGGAATCGGACGAAAAAAACGCGAAACCGCCGCCCGCATCGACACGCCGGACATCATGCCGACCCTTCTCGGCCTGTGCGGCGAAGGAAAACGAATTCCGGACGCCGTCGAAGGACGCGATCTTTCCGGCGTCGTGCGCGGAACCGAGCGTCCGGACATGGACTACGCGCCGATCATGACCTGCCCGGCGCCCTTCGGTCAGTGGAGCCGCGACCGCGGCGGCCGCGAATACCGGGGCGTGCGCACCGAACGTTGGACCTATTGCAACGATCTCAACGGTCCCTGGCTTCTCTACGACAACGAGGCCGATCCCTTCCAAAAGCAAAACCTCATCGGCAACCCCGCCCACAGCAAGAAGCAGCGGGAGCTGAACGATCTCCTCATCGCCCGGCTCAAGGAGACCCAGGATGAATTCCTGCCCGGCGACGAATACATCCGCCGCTCCGGTTACCACGTCGATCCGAAAACCGGAACCGTCGACTACCTCAAACCCTTCGACGAACGCAACTACACGCGCAGCCCGCGATAGCTCCACGACACGCCCGCCGGCGGGACCCTGACCCGGCCGTCGCCTTCGTTGACAGCCCCCCGCCCCCACGGCAGTTTTCGCCCATGCAATCCACCCGCTCACTGCTTTCGTTCCCACGTCGTAAATTGGGATTGGGCTACGGGCCTTTCCTCGCCCTCGCCTTCGCCGGCTTCGTCACCGTTGGATCCTGC
>JADHOF010000107.1 GCA_016779125.1 Verrucomicrobiia bacterium
GAACGGAGTGGACGGATTCTTGTCCGAGGTCGATACGGAGGAGCAACTGGCCGGCGAAATGCGCCGGCTGCTCGGAGACCCGGGCAGATTGGCCGAGGCCGGCGACCGCGCGAGGGCCGCGATGGTGGATCGGTTCTCGATTTCGAAGATGGTTGAAAACTATGCCCGGCTTTATCGGGAGATTGCGGGGCAAGATGGTTGAACCCAATCCAAATGCTGCCGATCGGTCGCTGAACGCCGGCGCTTCGAAGTTTGAAACCGGCCGTGGACGCCGGCTAGACTGACGTTGTATGGACTTCGCCGCCATCGTTGCCTTCTCCATCGTGCTTTATGTGCGGCCGCAGGAGATTTTTCCCTTCCTGGCTTCGCTGCGGCCCGCGTTCGTGGTGTTGGCATGGGGAGGGACGGCAATTTTCACCCGCGAAGGAGGGGTGACGAAGGTTCTTCGGACACCCCATGACTGGGCGATGTTGGCCTATTTCGCGTGGATCGTATTCACCAACGACGACAAGTGGGGCACGTGGAACAAGATCTATCCCTTTGTCGGATTCTATTTCATCACCGTGCAGGCGCTGAATTCGATGCAGCGCATCTACGTTTTTCTCTATTGGTGGCTGGGCTGCATTCTGTTCATTGCGGTGATGGCCCTGCTCAGTCTTGTCGGGATCGACCCGGTTGGTTCCGCCTACGTGACGGCCGCCTCGCGGGGGCGGCTGGTCTTCAATACATCGCTGTTCAACAACGCGAACGCTTTGGGGCATAGCGTCATCGTGGCCGTGCCGATGATCTACTTCCTGCTGTTTTGGCGACGGCCCGTCTTCATCAAGGAGGTCGGTCTCGCCCTGCTGCCGGTCTCGCTCTACTGCACGTTTAGAACGGAGTCGAAGGGCTCCTTCATCTCGGGATTCGGGGCGATCCTGGCGACTCTAACCTTTGGTCGGCCCAAGCTGGTTCAGGCCGCAATTCTGGGGCTGGGGCTGACGGCGGGATGGAGCGCGATGACCTTTCTGCCCCGCTTCGGCGAGCTCAAGACGGCGAACAAGGACGAGGCGATCCAAGGGCGGGTCGAGGCGTTCAAGTTCGGGCGCTGGGCAACGGACACGTTTGACTACGGGGTGGGATACGGAAATTTCTATTCCGCGTTCCTTCAGAAGGAGGGCGAGGAAATCGCGCGCGCCTCCCACTCGTCCTATAATCAGGTTGCGGCTGAGCTGGGCAAGGGCGGGATCTTGTTGTTTGTCGGCCTGATGTATCTCGGCCTTCGGACGCTCTTCCAATCCAATACCAGCAATGATCTGGAGGAGCGGGTTCGACGGACACTGTTCTGCCTGATTGTCAGCTTTGGCGTGTCGTCGTGGATGATCGACTTCGCTTTTCGCGCCGTGTTTTTCGTGATGATCGCCCTGGTGGCGGCCTTTCATCGTCTGCTTCAAGACCGGGCTCCCGTTGAGAGCCCCGAGTTGGCGATCGATCAGGCGCAACGGGACGAGGCGAATCCGGTCGGTTCCATGGGAGGCGAACCGATTCTGATCGGAGGTGAAGGCGTGGCCGCCATGCCGAACTACACCTATCTGTCGCATCTGAAACTCGTTCGCGGCGCGGCACGGGCGGGGAGCGCGGGGGCGTCTGCGATGGCTCCGATCGCGCCGTTGTCGGGCTCGATCAACACGCAGACCTCCAACGCCTACGCTCCGGCTGCCGTGGATGAGAAGGTCATGAGCGCAGCCGGCTCGACCGCCATGAGCTGGACGCGCATCGGTCTCGTCGACTGCATCATCATGTATTATCTGATGCGCCTGACTCTCTACATTCGCGTCTACGCGATCGAGGATCTGTTTGCCGCGTAACCCGAACGGGCATGGACCAAACGGATCTTCTCCAGCTTGTTTTTTGGCTGAGCCTCCTCGCACTCGGCTACACCTTCATCGGTTATCCGGTCGTGATTGCGCTGCTCTCCTGGACATGGCCAAAGCCCGGCCTGAAGCGGCGCTTGGAAACGCCTCCGAGCGTGTCGGTGGTGTTGGCGGCCGGCAACGAGGAGGAGCGGATTGTAGCCCGGCTTGAGAATCTCCTGGCTTCGGACTATCCGCGCGAAAGGCTCGAAATCGTCGTGGTGTCGGATGGCTCCACGGATCGGACTGCGGAGATGGTCTCCGGCTTTGCGGAGCGCGGCGTGCGCTTGGTGCGGATGGGGGATCGTTCCGGCAAGGCGGCTTGTCTCAACGCGGGCGTGCCCTTGGCCAAGGGTGAGATTGTCGTCCTGTGCGATGCCCGTCAGCGCTTCGCTCCTGAAACGATCGCGGAATTGGTGGCGAATTTCGATGACGGGCGGGTGGGGGCGGTCAGTGGCGAACTGTTTATCGAGAGCGCCGAGTCGGGCGTGGGCGGCGGGGTGGATCTCTATTGGAAGCTGGAGAAATTCATCCGTGAGTCCGAGGCGCGATTCAGCTCCGTGATCGGCGCGACGGGCGCGGTTTACGCCATCCGGCGGAATCTGTTTGAGCCGCTGCCGGTGGACACCCTGTTGGACGATGTGGTGATCCCCATGCGGATCGCGTTGCGTGGTTATCGTGTCGGATTTGATCCCAGCGCTCCCGCGTATGATCCGCAGACGACCGATCCGGTCCGGGAAAAACGGCGGAAGCTGCGCACCCTGGCGGGGAATTTCCAAATGCTCTTCCGCTACCCGGGCTGGCTTGCGCCCTGGCGCACCGGTCTGTGGTGGCAGGTGTTGTCCCACAAATACTCGCGCGTGATTGCGCCGGTGTTCATGGCGGCGATGCTGGTCTCGAACGCTTTGTTGGTGGGGATTTCGATCTACCGGTGGATCTTCGCCGCGCAGTGCGGCTTTTACCTGCTGGCCCTGCTCGGGGCGCTCCTGCCCGGAGTGAAGATTCGGCTGCTTTCGATCCCGTCCGGCTTCGTCTTTTTGAACCTCATGTCGGTCGGGGGGTTTTGGAACTACGCGCGGGGCGTCTATCGACAGGGTCGCTGGTGAGACTTCGCGTTCAAGGCCGATGATTTCCGTCCGACTTCCATTTCGAAGCACCCGCCTGGCAAGCGCCTGGCATCGCTGGTTCGCCGAGCGTCCCCTGCCGGCGGATCGCTGGCGATTCGCCTTCTACTATCATTGCGCGACGACTGCGGAGGTGCCGGGTTTTGCGCGTGAGTTGAAGTTCACCAAGCTTCTCGATTTGAGGCCCGACAAGGACAAGATCGTGGCGGGCTTCTCCAAGACGACCCGATACGAGGTTCGGCGCGGGGGGAAGGAGGGAATGGAGTTCGGCACGGTGACCGGGCGGGAGGATTTTCTGCGCTTCTACAACGACTTCGCCTTGGCCAAGGATCTGGGGGAGCTGGATCCGCTGATCCTGAACGCGTATTGGCCGGGCATGATTGTCACGAAGGTGGAGCGCGACGGGGAGCCTTTGGTGATGCACGGCTATGTCGTGGACCGGGAGAGTTCCCGCGTGAATCTGGTTTATTCCGCTTCGCAGTTTCGGGGGCTTGATGATCGGGACACGCGCCGGGTCTACAGCCGGGCGAACCGGCTGCTTCATTTTGAGGACATGCGCCACTTCAAGCGGGAGGGATTCAGGTGCTACGATTTTGGCGGCTACGCCAAGGACACCATGGACAAATCCTTGCAGGCGGTGAACGAGTTCAAGGACAGCTTCGGGGGCGAGCTGGTCGAGGAAAGCAATTTCACCTCGCGATCGTTGCGATGGCTCCGGCTTGCCAAGTCGCTGTTCCGGAGGGGATAACAGGGCCGCCGATGTGGTTGAAACGCAAAATAGCACCGCTGATCCACTGGGCGGCGCATGTCTCCGGCAAGTCGCTGGAGATGATACGTGCCACGCCGGGTGCCCGCGTGATCACCTATCACGCGGTCGGTACCAGCGAGTGCGGCGTCCGCGTGTTTGAGCAGCAGATCGCGTTTCTGAAGAAGCACTTCGATGTGGTTTCGCTCGCGGTGCTCTCCGACAACCTGGCGTCCCAGCATTCCGATCTCAGGCATCAGGTGGCCGTCACCTTCGACGACGGGCTGCGCAACAACCTGACCTACGCCTATCCCGTGCTTCAGCGTTACAGCGCTCCGGCCACGATCTTTGTCTGTCCCGGACTGGTGGATCGGGAATGTTGGCTTTGGAATCAGGAGGCGCGCGCACGGCTGCGCCGGATGAATCCGCTCGCGTTGCGCAAACTGGCGGACAGTCTCGGGCGACCGGGCTCGAACCATCTGCGCATCGTGGATTGGATGAAGAAACTGCCGACACGTTCACGGGTGCATGTCGAGCAGGTCATCCGCGACGCGACGCCCTACTGGACACCCCGACGCGCCGCCTCCATCAGCAATGATCTGATGACCTGGGACGAGCTCAAGTCGCTTGATCCGAAGCTCATCACCATCGGCGGGCACAGCACCAATCATCCCATTTTGGCGAACTGCAACTCGGATGAACTGATTCACGAGGTCGTTGATTGCGGCCCCTTGATCGAGAAGCGGCTCCGTCGGCCGGTCCGCTTTTTCTGTTATCCGAACGGGGACTTCAATCCGGTCGTGACCCGCTTTGTGGAGAAGAACTATCGTGCCGCGACGGTGACCAAGCCGGGGATCATCAACGGCGAGGTGAAGCTGCATCAGATTCCGCGACTGGGCAGCACCGAAACCCTGCCACACTTCACCTGGCGTCTTCACCGCCCCACCGCCTGATCATGCCCGGCGTACTGCAAACCGCGAAACTCTGGCTGCCGACCTATCTGCGGCAGCGCCCCGAGCCCTTGCCGACCGGCATCAAGGACGTGATGGTCTGCGTCTGCGACCACTTCGAGCCGCTGCATCACGGCGACCAATCCGAAGCCCTGAAGCGCCTGGCCCGGTGGCGCGACGAGTATCCGAAGGTCAACGGGGTGTTCCAAGATTTCGACGGGGTGTCGCCGCGGCACACTTATTTTTATCCGATCGAGCAGAATCATCCCGATCTGTTGAACGGTCTTCTCGAGGTCGAGCGCGCGACGGGCGGGGAGGTCGAGGTGCATCTGCATCACGACGGCGACACGCCGCGGCGTTTTTGCGATCGCATGCAAAAGGGGATCAACGAGCTGAGGGCGAAAGGTTTTCTGTCCACTGATCCGACCGGTCGCGTCCGCTTCGCCTTCGTTCACGGAGACTGGGCGCTGGACAACTCGCATCCCTCGGGCCGGCATTGCGGTGTGAACAACGAGATCGCCTTCCTGCGGGACCTGGGTTGTTACGCGGATTTCACCATGCCTTCCGCGCCGGACTGGACCCAGACGCGGACGATCAATCGGATCTACTACGCCATGGATTCCAAGGGGCCGAAGTCCCACGATCTCGGCGTCGAGGCCCGTGTGCTGACCAGCGGCCCGCGCGAGCACGACGATGGCAGCGCCCGTTTTGGGGATCTGCTGATGGTGCAGGGGCCCTTGGGTTTGAACTGGCAGCGTCGCAAAAAGGGAATCCTGCCCCGGCTTGAAAACTCGGATGTGACCGCGGCCAACCCACCCACGGGGCAACGCATGGATTTGTGGACGAAGCTTCACGTACATGTTGTCGGCCGACCGGAATGGGTTTTCATCAAACTGCACACCCACGGCGCGCCGCCTCCGAACAGCGACGTGTTTCTCGGGGACGCGTATCGAAAATTTCACGAGCATCTGGCCGAGCATTATCGGCCGGACAAGAGTTGGCGTCTTCACTATGTGACGGCGCGGGAGCTTGTGAATATCGTTCATGCCGCCGAGGACGGGCATGGCGGCAACGCCGGGCTTTATCGTGATTATCGCTTCAAGCGGGGGCCGGAGAGAACAGCGCAGCCGTGAAGGTTCTGTTTGTCTCCAATCTTTTCCCAGACACCACGGATCCGGTTCGAGGACGTATCAACGCCACCCTGTTGCGCAAGCTTTCGGGCAGGGTGGATGTCCGCGTGGTCGGGCTGCGGCCGGTGATCCCCTTTCTCAACCGCGGTCGTTCCCGCTTGAAGCCGTGTCCCGAGGACGAGGCCCTGCGGCCGGTTTATCGTGGCGTATCCTACGTCCCGAAGATTGGGGGAGCGATCAATCACAGGCTGCTGGCGGCCGACGTGACGGCCACTTTGGTCGGCATGCGGCGCGAGTTTCCTTATGACATCGTTTTGGGTTCGTGGATTTATCCTGATGTCTGCGGGCTGGCTCGGGTCCTGCGATACAGCAGGGGATTCTCCGTTCCGTTGGTGGGTATCGCGCAGGGGTCGGATGTGCATCAGTACCTTGGCATGAGATTTCGCAAGGAGCTCATCGTGGAGACTTTGAACGAAATTCCCGCGACCATCACCCGCAGTCGCGACCTGGCGGAACGCCTGAAGGACGCGGGTGTTGACGAGGGGCGTCTGCATCCCATTTACAACGGCGTCGATACGGATGTCTTTCGTCGGGCGGATCGTGGGGAGGCTCGGGCGGCTCTGGGATGGAAGGCGGACCCGGCTGTGCTGCTTTATGTGGGCAATCTTTTGCCCATCAAGAATCCGGTGCTGCTTGTCCGGGCGCACGCGAGATTGGCGGCGGAACACAAGACGTCTCCGCCCCGCCTTGTAATGATTGGCGCGGGGCCGCTGCGGGATCAGATCATTGGCGAGGCACGCGCGGCCGGCACGGCGGATCTGGTGGAGTTGGTGGGACGCAAGCCGGCGGTCGATGTCGCCCGACACATGCAGGCTGCCGACGTGCTGTGTGTTCCGAGCGATAACGAAGGGGTGCCGAACGTGGCGTTCGAAGCGATGGCATGCGGCTTGCCGATCGTGGCAACCCGCGTCGGCGGCATCCCCGAGGTGGTTGATCGGGCGGAGTTGGGGGATCTGATCGCGGCCGGCGACGAGAACGGGATGGTGGCGGCGTTGAACAGCCATCTGAAGGAAGGTCGTTCCCGTGACCGGATCGCCGCGCATGCCCTCCAGTTTTCGTGGGACGCGACCGTCGATGCTTACGTGAAGGTGCTTCAGGACGCGCGAGCCGCGACGCCCTGATTTTTCTACGGGTAAAGGGTTCTGAACTCCTTGGACCACAGGCGGACCTGTCGGTCCTCCAGTTCGTCCTGACGAAGCGTCTTCTCGCAGGTGCCGCACACGGCGGACACCAGCGTTGTGTCGGACTGGAGGACGATGTGCTTCTCTAGGTCGACCCATCCGGCTCCGGGCACATGGACGAGATCGCATTTCGCGCAGCGCGAAAGCATGGCCTCAAGGGTCTTTACGCGCGTTTGCAGGTCGAGCTTTTCGCGGTCAAAGGTAGGGGCTGAATTTTCGGCGGGCCGGCCGGGAAGGTCCCGGGCGTAAATCGTGAAGACGGGTTGCCCCGAGGTGGGGACGCGGCAGCAGGCGAGTTCGAGCGGGAATTCATGTCCGTCCGCGTGCAGACCGGCCAGTTCATGCCGGGCGTTGAGGAAATTCCCCGAACTGGTGGTCAGGTGATTTTGGAACTGTCGGTAGAAGAATTCGCGGCTTTCCGTGCCGAGAATGGTTTCGGCCAAGGGTTCGCCGATGACCTCGTAGCGGGGTTTTCCGAAAGTCTTTTCCGCGGCGGGATTGAAGTCGGTGATCCGGCCTTCGCGGTCCATCATGATCACCGCGTCCAACGCGCCCTCGAACACGGCGCGCTTCTGTGCCTCGCTGTCCAGCAAGGCCTGTTCCCGATCCTTCTCCGCCTGAATGTCGGTGAAAGTGCCGAACCATTGACGGGTTCCGTTGCCGATTTCAGCGGGCACGGCGCGGGCCAGATGCCAGCGGGGGCGTCCGTCATTGCCCTGCAGCCGGCATTCGATCTGAAAGATCTCACCGGTCTCGATGGATCGCTGCCAGGCGGTCTTGAAGCGGAGTAGGTCGATGGGATTCACCGCCTCCCACCACATGTCGCCGAAGCACTGGTCGGAGATCATGCCGGTGAAGATTTCCCATTGGCTGTTGAAGAAGGTGGCTCGTCCCTCGTGGTCGGCGGTCCACACCTTTTGCGGCATCGCCTGCGTCAGGGATCGGTAGAGGATTTCGCTCTCCTTGAGGCGGCGTTCCATGCCGTGCTTGTAGAGGGCGATCTCGATCGTGGTGATGAGTTCGCGATCGTTGATTGGTTTGAGCAGATAGCCGTAGGCCTGGGCTTCCCGGGCCTGATCCACCGTGTCGTCCATCGCGTCGCCGGTCAGATAGATCACCGGAACGTCGAACTCGCCCTGCACGGCTTTCGCGGCGGCGATGCCGTCCATGTCGCCGCTGAGATGAACGTCCATCAGCACCACGTCCGGTTTCAGTTCACGGACGGCGGCGATGGCCTTGGCACCTGTGTCGACGACATCAAGAACGTCAAAACCCTTCCGGGAGAGCTGCTTGCGAACAACGTTCCCCACGGTCAGCTCGTCCTCCACAATCAAAACGGTACGGGTGGATTTTTCGTTGTTGGACATGGGAAGGATCGAAATTCTCCACGGTTTTTAGCCTCCGGAGCGATCTGGAGCGAGGGTTAAAATCAATTCAGGTCGAGCTGTAGATCGTTCAGCAGATCGAGGCCTTCGCCGGGCATCGGGGCGGTGACCGCGGGTGCCGGCGCGAAGCGACCCGGGAGGGCGGTCGAAAGGAAGGGAATGTAGGTGATCAACAGCACACCGACGATGCGCACGCCCAGCATGGGGAGCACCGCGCGATAGACTTCCGTGAGCGGCTTGTCAAAGCGGTAGGAAGCGAGGAAGAGGTTCATTCCGACCGGGGGCGTCAGGTAACCGAGTTCCAGATTGGCCAGAAAGATGATGGCAAGATGCACCGGCGGAATTCCGAAGGCTTCGCCCATGGGCACGAGAAGGGGCACGACGACGATGATCGCCGAGTAGACGTCCATGATGCAGCCGACCGCGATGAGGAAGACATTCAAGGCCAGGAGGAAGGTGTATTTGTTGCCGAGATTCTCCTGCGCCCAAGTCAGCGCCTTGTCCGCCACCTGCATATCGACCAGGTAGTTGGTGAAGCCCAGGGCGACTCCGAGAATCAGCAACACCCCGCCCACGACCAACCCGCACTCGGTCATCACCCGGGGAACGTCGCGGGTGAGGCGGAGGTCCCGGTAGACAAACGTTTCCACGAGAAAGCAGTAGAGGGCCGTCATGGCGGCCGCTTCGACCGGTGTGGCGAATCCGCCGAAGAGACCCGCCAGCGCCACCACCGGCACGAGCAATTCCCATTTGGCTTCCCACACGGCCTTCGTCGCCTCGCCGCGATTGAAACCGGCCAAGGGGGAATCGTCCTTGCGCGCGAGCCAGACTCCGAGCGCGGCCATGCCGCCGACCAGGATGAATCCGGGAATCAACCCCGCCAGGAAGATTTCCTGGATGGTCACGTTTTCCGCCCGGATGGAATAGAGGATCAGCGTGAGGCAGGGCGGGAAGAGGGAACCGAGCGCGCCCGCGCTGGTGACAAAGCCGAGCGCGTGGCGCTCGGAGAATTTCGAAGCGGTCAACACCGGCAGCAGCAGTCCTCCGAGAGCGAGGATGGTGACGCCGGAGGCCCCGGTGAAGGTGGTGAAGAACGCGCAGACGAGACAGGTCATGATGGCCGGTCCGCCGTGAAGCCAGCCGAGCAGGGATTGGAAGACCTTTACGAGTCGCTTGGAAGCCCCGCCTTCGGCGAGGAAGTAACCCGCCAGCGTGAACAAGGGCACGGTCGGCAGCGTGGCGTTCGTGTTGAGGCTGTAGTGATCCAGCGCCAGCGACGCGATGTTGGAAATGTCCCCGTTCATCGCTCCCCCGCGCGCGCCCCAGAAGAGAATGGCCGCCGCGCCACCCATGGTCACAAAGACGGGGGCGCCCGCGATTGTGGCCACCAGCAGCAGGATCAGAAGCGGAACAACGAGATTGCTCACGCCGCCCGGCGCGCTTTGCCACAACCAATAGAGCAGGAGCGCCGGAACCAGCGCCGCGAGTCGCCATTTCCAGGACGTCGCCGAGTGCCACCAGATCCGAGCTGCGACCAGTGCGAAACCGAAGGGGATGAAGGCTTCCATCACCCAAGTCGGCAGCTTGCCGACCAGGACGTCGCCGAACTCCCGCTCCTGCATCACGAAGCTGAACGAGCCTTCCGCCAGCAGCCAGGCGAACGAAGCGGAGAGAGAAAAGGCGATGAAGATCGTGATCTGTCTGGCCCGACCGGTGAGCACTGCGGGCAGGGCGGACATCGAAAGCAGGCGGTTGTCCCGCGCGGCGAGCGCGCCGCCCAAGACGCCGATGATCAGGGTGAAATGTTGCTCAATGGCCGGCGCTCCCGGAATGCCGGTCTCGAAAAATTTGCGGAGTATCGCCTCCACGAGCGGGAGAAGGACCATGGCGGCGAGTACCGTGACGATGCCCGCGTTCTCGCCGGCCTTCAGCCAGCCGAGGAGTCGGCGTGCCGGCGTTTCTTGGAGATCGTCCGTGGCGGCCTGTGGGATGTCGCCGCTCATTTGTCCGCTTTGGCTCGGTATTCGTTCACCAGCGATTGGATGCGGTCGAAGATTTCAGCCGGCACGATTTTCCCCCGTATCTCCGGGTAGAGGGTGCTGACGAATTTTTCCCAATCAGCCGTGTCCTCCGCCGTCGGTTCGATCACCTTGAGTCCCCGTTTGGCCATGGCCGCGATTGCCAGCTCGCTCTCCCTGCGCCCCAACGCGCGAATGTCCGAGCCAGCCTGCTTTGCCGCGTCGCGCATTTGCTGTTGTCGCGCGGCCGGGAGCCGATCCCAGACCTTCTTGTCCACAACCAGCCCGCCTGAGAGCGGCGCCCAGTTGATTTTCAGCATGTGTCCCGCCGAGCGGTAGATTTGTCCCGCGAGCGCGTAGACCGGCGCGGTCGTGGCCATGTCGACCAGGCCGGTCTGGAGGCCGGTGAGTGCTTCAGTTTGTTCGAGTGGCACTCCGTGCATGCCCAACGTCTTCATCAGGCTCTGCATCTGGGTGTCACCCGACCACACGAACATCTTCATCTTGCGGAAGTCGTCGATGCGGCGTGCCTCGTCCTTGCTGAAAAACTGCACATAGCCGAGGTCGCTCCAGAAAAGAATTTCGAATCCCTGCTCGCGGAACTTTGCCTGGATTTCCGGGGCCACCTTTTCAAGCACGTAGTCAAACTCCTCCAGCGAGCGGAACATCATGGGCAACATCTGAAGCGTCTTCACCGACTCGTCGATCACTGCCATGCCCTGCGCCGTGAGCGCCGCCACCTGGATCTGGCCGAGCCGCATCCGCCGGACCATCTGTGATTCGCCGCCCATCTTGCCATCCGCGTAAATGGTCGTGTTCGCGCCCGCTTTTCCCCAGATCTCGCCCATTTTGGCGAGGCTCTTGTGGGCGGAGGATCCCGTGGGGGCCAAGGTGGCGAGGCGCAGCGATTGCGCGGGCAGATGGGTCACGCCGACCACGGCAAACGCCAGCAGCCAGCCCGTCAGATTTCGAATGATTCCGGACATGATTGGATAGAATGGTGCGTGGGTTGTCGCCTATTCGAGAGGCGGCAATGGCGGGAGAATGAGATCGTCTTTGCGTTTCAAAAGCCAACGGGCGCGTCTCTGGAGTACGGTGTTCGCAAGCGTCCATTCGGGACGGGCATTGAGATCGATCGCCAGCGCCTGGTTCAACAGGCGGGAAAACTCGTCCGCGTTTTGTTCCTGCACGGACACAGCCTCCACCCAGTCGATGAAGGGGCTGGCGTTCTGTCCGCCACTCAGCTCGACGGCACGATCGAAGTGCTTTTTGGCAATCGCCTTCGGATCAGAAGACAGGTCGGCGCGCGCGAGGGTGAAGGTGATCATGAAGGAATGCAGCGCGCCTTGGCCGTAGTCGGCATCCAGGGCCAGCGCCCGGTCCGCCAACGCCGCCACCTGTGGCAGGTCGGCGACGACTTCGGGTTTGTCCTTCGAGAGTGAAATCAACGCGCCCCACGCGGCGCTGGTCCAATAAAGCGCGGGGACGTCCGCCTTTTCGCAACGCTTCGCGGCCGCCACGGGAGATTGCCGGACTTGCTGGCTCCATCCGGCGTGACGGGCATCCAGGGCGCGCAGTCCGTAGTCGCGTGCTCGACGGTAGAGTTTGGCGGCCCGCGCTTTCATCGCCTCCGCGCCTTCGAAATCCTGAAGTTCCACGCGCTCCGCGTCCTGTTGCACGAAGGCGTAGCCGTACTGCGTGAAGCCGCTGGCCAGCGCGAGCAGCAGGCCGTCGTGATCCGGCGTGGATTCCAGCACGGTCTCCATCAGCTTGAGACTGAACGGAGCCGCGTCGCGGACCAGTTCGGGATCGTTGTCCGCCGCAAAAACCGTTCCCGTGTTCGCCAGCGAGTCCGCCAGCCTGTTCATTGCCACCCTCTCGATCGAGCAGCCGGTGAAGGCCGCGACGAGCAGGCACGCAACGATGGATTGTGGATAAAAAACGCGCATGAACTGGCGAAAAGACCGGGATTTCTAGCCGCTGAGCCCGGTGGAGGCAAGGAATACAAAGTGACATTGGACGGCGCTTTCGGCAGTTGTGGCGCGGCTCGCTCACCGCTATTGTCGTCGACCAACGGACACACCATGGACATCACCAACAAAAGCAAGAAGGCGCTGAGCATCCCCCTTCCGGGTGGAAAGAAACTGTTTCTCGGTCCCGGAAAAACCGGTCAGGTCACAGCCAAAGCCCTTCAACATCCCCCCTTGGTGAAACTTATCGAAGCCGGCGAAATCGAAACCGCCGAAGGCACCGCCAACTCACCCGAATCCGTCCCCGGAAAAACCGG
>JADHOF010000108.1 GCA_016779125.1 Verrucomicrobiia bacterium
GCACGAGCTTGGCGGATACGAAACCTGGCTTGGGACTTCCAGCTTTGAGCGGGACACGTCCGTGATCCTGACCCGGCATCTGCTGGAGATGCTGGCCGAGTTGCGGGCGCTTTGAAATTCCCTGCGTTGGGTCGGTGTCCGCGCGCTTTGGCGCTTTGACACTCGTTGCGGGACAGCGCACCGACTAGCCCGCATATTTCACAGGCGGATGAAACGAATCGGCGGTGACGGTGTCTGAGGTGCTGTAAACAAAGGCCCAAACTCAAACCACCACCACCGCAACGATGACAGACTGTATCGACCAGCCGCTCCTCTTTCAAGACCGTGGACCACGCCAAGTCGTGGCCGCGTTTTCCGATCAGCCGCTCAGCGACAACGCCGGTTCGTGGTTGCTGCGCACCATCGATCACGGCCTCGGGATGAGCCGCAAGCTGGTCGCCTGCTTCACCGGCACGCGCTATGAGCGCTTCGTTGAGCACCCGCTGGAACAACTGCTGGCCCAGCGCCCAGACGCTCAACCGCCTCCAAAACTCCAACGTCAAGAACGGTCGCCAGCACAAGCTGCGCCACGATCCCGCCGCCGTGGCCGACACCCTCCTGGCCCTGGGCGTCAGCTGCCTGCCCAAAGTTCAAATCGCTCAACGGACATTGGGCTACTCACACAACGCGATCAGCGCTAGCCTGCGTCATGCAGAATCTTACAATCGCCCTGCAGGCCCTGGTCGCCGCCTCGGTATTCTTTGTATGGACCGTGCGCTACCAGAACATTGTTCAGGAATTCAAACAATACGGACTGCCTGACTGGTTGCGGGATCTGGTCGGCATTCTGAAACTCACGCTCGCTCTGCTGCTCCTTATCGGAATCGAACGCCACCTGTTCGCCATGGCCGGTGGTCTTGGCATCGCCGCGCTCATGGGCTGCGCCGTCGCCACCCATCTGCGCGTGAAGAATCCCGTGCCCAAAATGCTCCCCTCGATGACCTTGCTGGTGCTCTCCCTGGTCATCGCGGTCATCAACTACCGGCTTCGGAATGGTTGATCTTCGGTGAGGGCGCTTTTCCATGTAGAAAAGCTCCGGCCAGATCAAATAGGTAAACCGCTTATTTTGCCACATCGAGGTGTGCGCAGGCGAATATGGTGTAATCTATCCCTCTTGAACGTTGCGTTGATCCTGTGCTCTGCCCTCTCCTTTCTCGGATACGGCTGGGCGTGCTTTTTCTCTGACTCCCTGAAACGGGAATTCAACCGCTACGGCTTTGGATCGCAGCGCGCGCTGATCGGAGGATTGCAGCTGTGCGCCGCGCTGGGTTTGCTGGCGGGCCTGAGCCAGCCGTGGATGGGGCGCGCAGCGGCAGGCGGCCTTGCCGTGATGATGCTGGGCGCGGTCGGCGTCCGGATCAAAATCAAAGATACCCTCCTGCAAACGACCCCGGCGCTGCTCTATCTGGTGCTGAACGCCTACCTCTGCGTGGCAGCCTTCTGACCAACGGGCATGGGTCAGTGCGTGGGGAATTACACCCTACGTTTGGCCTTCGGCGTTTATGCCCATTCCTTCAAAATACCGGGTTCCGTTTCTGGCTTAGCTGCCCGCCCCGCGCTAGCTTCGGCCATGTTTGTGATTGGATTGGGAACCGCTGTGCCGCCGAACCGCTACACGCAGCGTGAGTGCTTCGACGCGTTCCAGACCGCACCGCTACTGAGTACGCTTCAGCCGCGCTCGCGGGCGCTGCTTCGCAAGGTTTTGCTCGGCGTTAATGGCATCGGTTCGCGCCATCTTGCACTCGCGTCCATTGCCGAGGCCTTTGACCTGAACCCCGATACGCTGCACGCGCGGTTCGCGCGCCATGCTCCCGCCCTCGCCACGCAGGCGGCCGAGCGGGCTCTGGCGGACGCGATCTGCGCAGCGCGTGACATCGACGCCCTGGTTGTCAGCACCTGCACCGGCTATCTGTGCCCGGGACTGACCAGCTACGTGGCTGAACGTCTGTCGCTGCCGGCCGACCTGCTGACACTGGACCTCGTGGGTCAGGGTTGCGGTGCCGCGCTGCCCAACTTGCGCGCTGCGGAGGCCTTGCTGGCGGGCGGAGGAGCGAGAAGCGTTCTCTCCGTTTGCGTGGAAGTGTGCAGCGCGGCACCCTACTTCGATGATGATCCAGGGGTGCTGATCAGCGCCTGCCTGTTCGGCGATGGCGCGGGGGCGGCGGTATTGTCTCGGGAACCGGCCGGCCACTCCCGCCGGGTGGAATGGAAAACCGCGGTGTCGGTGCTCAAACCGGCGCACCGCGACCAGTTGCGCTTCGAGCAGCGGGGTGGATTGTTGCGCAACATACTCACGGTGGAGGTGCCCGCCATCGCTGCTCAGGCGGTCGCTGAGATTCTCGATCAGGCGTTAGCTCAGGCCTCCGTGTCCCGCGAGGAAATTCGGGGCTGGATGATGCATGCCGGCGGACGCGACGTGCTCGACGCCCTGCGCCTCAAGCTGGGCCTCACTCCGGAAGATCTGCGGTGGAGTTCGGAGGTTCTGCGCGACCACGGCAACATGAGCAGCCCCAGCGTTTATTTCACCCTGCAGCGGGCCCTCGCTGAAGGAGCGCCCGCCGGCTGGTGGTGGTTGTGTTCATTTGGCGCCGGGTTCAGTTGCCACGGCGCTCTCTTACAGGTCGAGTGAACGTCACTCAGTCCATGCCTTTCACCGGATCGAGCGATGATGGAACGTAGTCTCCAAACCGAGTTGCTCGACGAACTACCAGCCGACGATCCCCGGGCCGTCGGCTCCCGCCGCGACCTGCGCCGCATCAATGCCCTGATGGGCAACGCCCGTCATATGGCGAGGGCTGTGAGCGCCGTCACACCGCAGGCCGCACCGCGGCGCATCGTGGATCTGGGCGCGGGGGACGGCGACTTTGTCCTGCGCTGGGTGCATCGGATTCCGTCGCTCGCGCCCGGCACTGAAGTCCTGTTGGTGGATCGGCAAGACGCCGCCGATGCTCGTGTCTTGACGGCGCTAAACGACCGGGGATTCAGAACGCACCAGGTGTCAGCAGACGGCTTGGCGTGGCTGCGATCCCAGCCCGCCCAAGCCGGCACGTGGGTGTTGGCCAATCTGTTTCTGCACCATTTCCCGCCGGAGCGCCTGCGTGAACTGTTGCAGGCCATCGCCGCGAAGGCGGAATTGTTTTGCGCGTGCGAGCCGCGCCGTGGCTGGTGGCCGTTGGCCGCGAGCCGGATGCTGAGGCTTATCGGCGCCAATGCCGTCACGCGTCACGATGCCGTGGTCAGCGTGCGCGCCGGTTTTCAAGACGGGGAACTTTCGGCCTTGTGGCCGGCGGATTCAGGGTGGCGCTTGCAGGAGCAACGCGCCGGCCTCTTTAGCCATCTTTTTCTGGCCCAACGCGTGTGACTACTTCTCGCCCCATCACGATTGTGGGCGGAGGGCTTGCGGGCCTCTCGCTGGGGGTCGCTTTGCGTCAGCGCGAAATTCCGGTGACCCTCTACGAAGCGGGGAGCTATCCACGGCACCGCGTCTGCGGCGAGTTCATCTGCGGCCGAGGAATCGACGTTCTGCACGCTCTGGGTCTTTATCAAAAGTTCGTCGCCGCGGGCGCAGTAGAGGCACGGAGCGCGGCGTTCTGCACAAATGGCCGGCATTACCGCCCGAAAGAACTTCCGCGAACGGCGCTCTGCCTGTCCCGTCATACGATGGATCGACTGCTCGCCGAGGAGTTTCAGCGATTGGGAGGCGAGTTGCTTCAGCGCGAACGGTTCAGCGGGAGCCAATTCTCCGCCGGGGTTGTGCGCGCCACCGGACGGCGCATCGAGACCCACCCCAAGCGGATCAAGTGGATCGGGCTCAAGGCCCATGCCCTGGGGGCGACATTGGGCGCCGATCTGGAGATGCACTTCATTCGCGGCGGCTACGTGGGATTGTGCCGGTTGGCTGGCGGAGTGGTCAACGTGAGTGGATTATTCGCGGTGACCGGGCCCGTCCCGCAGTTGGCATCGCGCTGGCAGGAATTCCTGCGCGGCCCGGTGGGATCCGCGCTGCACGAGCGGCTGCAAGGGGCTGAGTTCATAGAGGAGTCTTTCTGCGCGGTCTCGGGTCTCGACCTGCGCCCCGCGCAGGCGGAGAAAGCACCGGAGTGCCGCGTTGGTGATGCGTTGACGATGATCCCGCCGGTGACCGGGAACGGGATGTCCATGGCCTTCGAGTCCGCGGCTTGGGCGGCCGAACCGCTGGCTGCCTACAGTCGCGGCGAAAGCAGTTGGGATGAGTCCCGGCTCGCCATTGCGCGGCGATGCGACGCCGCCTTCGCCCGGCGACTAAGATATGCCCGGTGGCTGCAATGGCTGCTCCTGCATCGTGGGAGTCGCGGAGTGCTCCTCGCTTTGGGAGAGCGCTGCGACTGGCTCTGGCGAGCCTGGTTTCAGAAGACGCGCTGACCGCCCAACGGGTAAGGTGACCCTATCGCGACGCCATCGCCCAGTTCCGGGTGCGATGATGGCGGTATTTGAACAGCAATTTCAGATAGAGCCTCACGCCGGTCTCGGAAACGAGTCGGCCCCACCAGGAGCTTCCCCACTGATAAGTGACCGTGTCATGCATGACACATTCAGCGGGACCTCGCCTCTCGAAGCGGTGCTCGTGAATGAACAACCTGAATGGACCTTTCACGATCTCATCCACCAGCAGATCGGGTGGTTGAACGGTCTTCCACCGGCAGGTCCAGTGCATCGGGATGATCCACCAATCGCGGCAATGCAGTTCGATCATGCGTCCCTCTTGGGCCGGGCCATCTGTTTTGAGGCTCACCAGATTCAAGGTCGGGGGCATGACCTCCGTCAGGTTGCCCGGATCGCTGTGGAATTTGAACATGGTCTCCACGCTGGCGCGGAGCGGGGTGCTGGCATGAAAGATTGATGGCATTGGGGGGTCAAGAAGGCTTGAGGATCGCATCGGCTGTCCTCAGGCCGGAGATGATCGCACCTTCGATGGAGGCACTCCAAATATGATCCCCGCAGAGGTAAACGCCGGCTTCCTTTCGAAAACCCGGTCCGGTGAATCCGGTGCCGGGCGACTGCCGGGGAAGCGCCCGCCCGATGCGATAAGTTCGGAGATGGCGCCATTCGCGCACCGCGCCGCCGAACCAGGCCTCAAGCTCGGCCAGGACCCGCGATTCCAGGTCGTCTGGGTCCACTGTTCCGCGAACGCTCACCGAGACGAGCGCCTGGCCGCGCGGCGCATACTCCGGCGCGAGATCTGAGGGAACGCAGACGTTGTTGACCAAGCCGGACCCAGTGCCGTTGAGGGCGATGATCGACTCGTCCAGGGGCGAGCGAGCGGCGGCGAAATACAAACAGGTCACTGATCGCCAAACCGGACCGACAGTTCCTCCGGCAGATACCAATCCTGCCGCGGTCGTCGCATCCGTGGCCACGACCACAGCATCGCCGTGGAATTGCTCGCCGGATTCAAGGGTGATGCTTCCCGGCTGGATCTGCGTTACCTGTGCGCCAAGACGGATCGCACCCGGAGGGAGACGGGAAGCCAGCTGGCGAGGAATTTCCCCCATCCCTCGCGCCGGCAGGGTGGCGCTGCCTTGGGAGAACATCTTGAAGGTGAATTCGAACATCCGGCTGGAGGTCTGGAGTTCCCGTTCGAGAAAAATGCCCCCGTAGAAGGAGCGGAAGAACCCATCGATCATCGACGCAGAAAATCCTGCGCGCTGGAGATAACTCTCCGTGGTCATGTCTTCATGCCCGGCGATTTCTTCGGTGGTCAGACGTGTCAAACGCCACCTCAGTCTTGCCACTCGCAGTTTGTCAGCAAACGATCCAACCGGGGCGAGGGCGCTTTCCATGAGGTGACGCGGCTCGCGGAAGACATCCATGACCCTTCGCATGCCGGAAGTCTTATGCATCAGGGCACCCGGCCTGAACGCCCGCAGATCGAGGCTCTCCTTATCCAGGAGTTCACCAGCCTCCGGGTAGGCGTCGAGGAACACCTGGAACCCGCGGTCCAGGAGAAATCCATCCAGATGATCGGTCCGCACCCGTCCTCCGACGCCGTCGCTTCCCTCGAAGATCAAGGGCCGGGCACCGGTTTCATGCAGGCGGAGGGCACAAGCCAGACCTGCCAGTCCGCCGCCCACGATCAGCACCTTTTTCTCCGCTGCGCTCATGGTCAGAATTTAGTCAAAGTCTGTTACTCCGGAGAATCTTTTGTCGCTGAATTGGCAAAGAGTATTTTGCGGAGTCGCCCGGGTTACGCGCGGAAGGTTCCTCCAGAGCTTCTTCAAGCGATCAGGCCCGGAATTTCGAGCAGTGCCGCTCCCGCTGCCAACCCCGACAGCGCCGCCCCTTCCACCCGCGATCCGCCAAAGGCATCACCGGCGAATACGAGCGGCGCGGGTTCGCGCACCACCAGACAGCGCTCCGGATAAGTGCGCAGCGGCAGGCTGTAGCGCCAGCGATGCAGTTGTGTTTGCACGGGCGCGCTGCCCAACCAGGGCGCGGCCACGGCGAGTAACGCCGCAGTGACTGCGCATTCCGGCGTCTCCCAATGCGCGCGGCTAAATTGCGGACCCGCGTGAATGGTGACAGCGGCCCCCGCGGCGGCGGACACGCCTTTGCACTGATTGTCCGCCATCCAGGAAACCGGTTCGCCGTCGAACCACAACCCGCCCGGCTCCGGGATGAGGCTGGAACCGGAGAGCTGCGCCAGTACGGCCAGGCAGGGAGCATACTCGATCTTCCCTAACTCGCCTCGCACCCGCTCGGGCAGAGGGAAATCTCCCGTGGTCAGCAACTCTAAACTTTGCGGCACGGGCGGCGTGAGCAGCAACGCGCGACTCGAGAAACACTCACCGCTTTCGATCGTCACCAACCAGCCGCGGCCCTCGGTCTCCACGCGGACGACCTTGGTATTGACCCGCACGTCGAGCCCTTGCGCGAGGTGTTTTGCGATCGACGACATTCCGGTGACGCCGCAGAAACGCGTTTCGCCATCGCGCTTGAAGGAGCCGTCGGCCAGAGTAAATCCCGTCGCCCACGCCTTCACGGTTCCCGCCGCCTGCCACGCCTGGACCCGCAAACGGAATTGGGGGTCGCGGGCGGTGAAAAACTGCGCCCCGTGATCGAACACGCCCGCGTCGGCGCGCCGCGTGGCCAATCGCCCACCGACACCGCGCCCCTTGTCCAACACCAGCACGCGCGCCCCGGCAGATTGCAGCCCGGCGGCGGCCAGCAAACCGCTGAGCCCGGCACCGATCACGATGACATCTGCGGCCAATTCAGTACTCACTAATGACGGCGCCCTTTCATGTTCGCTGCAGTGGTTTACCCCTCATGCGGATGGTGGAAAGACCCATAGCACGGGCCGTCCCAAGTTGCAGTGAACGGCGCGGCCAAGCAGGGTGAAGGTGCCCCACGAGTAGAAAAGATTGGTGCGGGCAAGATTGCCAAAGACGAAACGGCGAGGCGGGTGCGCAAGCTGGCGCAAACGCACGTCCACCGATGGCACCGGATAAAAGATGGTCTGCACGGCGGCGTTGGGACTGCCGTCTTCGCCGACCAGATTAGGGAAGCGCGTGATCCATGCGCGAACGTTGTGTCCGGAATCCGCCGCCGCGCGGTCGGCGGCGAAGACGGCTCCACGGCTCAGGGCAGGAAGCAAAAGCAGGCTGACGAAAGTCCAAAGCGTCATCCAGCACGCCTGGCCGAGCAGTGCGGCGGTGGGCGGACGCGCGGCTAGTTGGAAGACTTGCGTGCCGATGAACGTGCCGAGCAGATTCCAGGTGAGAATCAGCACAAGGGTGCGGACTGACAGCGCATTCGCGATCTGCCAGCGGCGGCGGCTCGACTCGGCGGCGAGTTCAGGCTCGGGCACAGCATCCATCCAGTTCGCGGGCAGCAGACTTTTCGCGCGATGACCGAACCCGACAATCCCGCCGGTGAAAGCCTGATCGTTCACTGCGACGGTGAGAATGGTTTCTCCATCGGGCATTTGCTCCGTGATCACGACGCCGCCCATGGCGTGCAGCAGCGCCCGTCGCCCCAGCGCCAGCGCCACCGTCGCGAACATGATGCCGGCTCCGAAACCGCCTGTAAGGCGAAGGCTGAGCACGCCCGCGATTCCGACGGCCGCCAGCACGAGGGTGTGGGCGAGAACGCCCCGCGACCAGCCGCGCAAGAAAGTCACCCAGGACTGGCGCGGCCCGGGCATGAGGGTCACGCCACCAATGAAGTCAAACACCGCCTGCGCTGCGATCGCCCCGGCGCAGATGCCAAGAAACAGCGGCAGGCCGGGCGTTTTTGAGGGGCTAGTGACCACCCAGCGAAGCCCCGCGCCGGCGGCCAGCACCCAGAACCCTACGTTTGTGATGCCGAGCCACAAGCGCCGGCGGGCGAGCTGCGATTGTGCAGGTGTCATTTGTTTCTGTTCCACTTTCGCTCGGATGCAGTTGCCGCCCGAGAAATCGGATGCACCATTGTAGCTCGAATCGGATGACGCGCATCCACCCGAAAGTAAATAACTCGCTGCTCTCATATGAGTCTCACAACCAGGTCCAACGCGACGCCGCGCTGGATGCGCCACGTCCTCCTCGCCGCAGGCGCTTACAATGTGCTCTGGGGGGCGTTCGCCGTGCTGTTTCCGTCGGCTATGTTTCGCTGGCTCGACATGCCGCTGCCCAACTACCCGCAGCTCTGGCAATGCATCGGAATGATCGTCGGCGTTTACGGGATTGGCTATGCGATTGCGGCCTTCGATCCCGCGCGACATTGGCCCATCGTGCTGGTCGGATTCTTGGGCAAAGTCTTCGGGCCGCTCGGGATGGTGCAGGCCCTGTGGACGGGCGTGTTGCCGTGGGGCTTCGCGCTGAATTGCGTGACGAACGATCTCATCTGGTGGGTGCCGTTCGCGCTCATTTTGAAACATGCGTGGGAGCAAAATCTGGCCGCGCCCGGCAGAGAAGATTTGCCCGATGAAGCAACGCTCCTTGATGAGGCGCGCACCAGCGCCGGGAGCAGCCTTGCGGATATGTCGCGGAAGCAGCCGGTGCTCGTTGTTTTCCTGCGGCACGCGGGTTGCACTTTCTGCCGCGAAGCGCTCGCGGACCTCTCCGCGCGGCGTGCTGAAATCGCGCGGGACGGAACAAAAATTGCGCTCGTCCACATGGGCACCCCGGAGTCCTTCGCCGCCTTCGCCGCCCGCTACGGCCTTGGCGATGTGCCCGCGATTTCTGACCCCTCGCGCCGGCTCTATCGCGGAATCGGACTCCGGCGCGGGACGCTTTCGCAGTTGCTCGGCTGGAGTGTCTGGTGGCGCGGGGCGCGCGCGTTCTTCGCCGGTCATCTCGTGGGAACGTTGCAAGGCGACGGCACACAGATGCCGGGGGTTTTTCTCATCCGCGATGGGCGGGTGGTGCGCCGCTTCCTCCACGCCACCGCGGCCGACCGACCCGACTACACGCAACTCTGCCGCATCCCCGCCGCTTCATGAACCCGCTGCTCTCCGTCCACGCCGCCGCGACATGGGCGCTCGTCGGCCTCATCTGGACGGTGCAACTCGTCCACTACCCGCTCTTTGCGCAAGTCGGTGCCGACACCTTCCGCGCTTACCACGCGCGGCACGCGCGGCAGATCAGCTGGATTGTCGGGCCGCTGATGGCTGTCGAGCTTGGAACCGCCGCCCTCCTACTCGTCCTTGGCGCGCGGGAGCTGTGGTTGCTGGGGAGTCTCGTGCCGCTGGCGTTCAACTGGCTCGCGACGTGGCGCGTGCAGATTCCGCTCCACGGCCAGCTCTCCGCCGGCTTCGACGCCGGAGCGCATCGTCGTCTCGTGTCGAGCAATTGGTGGCGAACAGCGGCTTGGAGCATCCGCGGTGCGTGCGTTCTTTTTGGTTTTTGGTGAGTCGCATGGCAATCGACTCCCCGCCTCCGAAGCAATATTTGAGCAGTGACCGGAGCAAGTTTTACGATTGAAGATCATCCAACAGGCGAGTGAGAAACCTCGAATGAAACTTACCGAAAGCAGAGCAGGAATTGTGGATGAACCAACTGTCGGCAGCACAAGAGGGCGGTTTGGCCGGCCCAGCGTGTGGTTCGGCTGGCTCCAAGAACACTGGGGTCGTCAGTCTCGCCTTACGGATTCATCATCGAGTCCGAAGGCCTTTGAACTCGTTGACCGCACAAATCAGGTTTCCTGCTTTGCCAGCGGTTTCCTGATGTAACTCTAATTCGATGCACGAATCCAAATCCACACCACCGGCGCCCGATGTGGCGTTGCGGATGGCCGCCCGACGGGCTCCTTCAGGGTCGCCGGTGATGCTCCACCAGTGGAGTGACCTGTTGTTTCTGCATTGGGAGGATCCCATGGCGGAAATTCAGCGAACGCTGCCGGAAGGCTTGTATGTGGATACGTTCGACGGCAAGGCGTTCCTCGGCATCCGCCCGCGCTACCTGCCCGCCGTGCCCGGCATCTCGAATTTCATGGAGCTGAACCTGCGCACCTACGTGCACGACCGGGAAGGCGTGCCGGGCGCTTGGTTCTATTCGCTGGATGCGAATCAACGCCTGGCGGTGAAGATTGCCCGCCGTTTCTTTCATCTGCCCTACGAATTCGCGCACATGAAATCAAGCCGGACACCCGAAGGCCGCATTCACTATGAATCGAGGCGCGCCGGCAAGCGGGCGAACAGAGCAATTTGTCGCTTTGAGTAATCCCCAAGAGAGGCCTTGCCGCCACCCGCTCCTGACTCGCTGGAGTTTTTTCTCGTCGAACGCTACCGGCTCTATTCCAGCGCGGTGTAGTTACTCACCCGCCGTATCCACTCTGCCGCGCGGAGGTGACGGCTTGGGACGAGCAGTTGCTGGCTCTCGACGGCTTCGCGCCCTCCGGTCGCCCGCCGGATCACATCATTATGCCGCGCGGCGTGGATGTGTCGGTCTTTCCCTTGGAGCGGATCCGCTAAGTGGTGATTCCGTTCACGGAGCCGATCACGCAACTAGTCTTAACTGAGAAGGTTCAAAGGGAATATCTAGAGCCCCCCGAATCTGTGTCGCCGCTCGCCACGAGAATAAGAATTTTGGAAAGCACGTGGGTGGGATAACTCCCCGCTCACACTCTTGACGAGTTGCGTGGCGTGGAATCACCTCCCGGCAGAATCCCTTCACGGTTTTTTTGAACCGACTTCTGCTTTGCCGCTCTGCGCTGCCAAATCTTGGGCCAATTCAGATGCCTGCCGTAGGCCAAGGAACACGATGCCAGTGATGACTAGGCCGAAGGCGAAGATGGGAAGTAGGTAAATGAGCATGATCACTTCCTTCGGTTGAGATTGTTGATGGCTGAGGCGAGCAAAGTCACGCGAACGCCAACCCAAAGGGCGAGAATGCTCGGCACCCAAATCCCGACATACGCCCCGTAATCATGATTTACGAGGAACCAAAGCGCCACGCTAGCGACGAAGCTTGCGAAAGCAGCACATAGGAAATAGTAGTCAACTTTTTGAAACATGGTGGTAGAAGGGCTGAATCTAGACTTTTGAAGGGAAGACGGCTTGAAAGGTGAGGCGGGGAGTCCAAAAGCTCTCCGCCCTCCTGAAGCGCTTAGTTCGGCAATACGACGGAGTCGATAACGTGGATGACCCCGTTGCTGGCGGCCACATCAGTCGCCACAACCTTGGCGTTGTCGACGGTGACGTGGCCTTGGGTGATTTTCACATCGAGCGGGTGACCGTTCACGGTCTTTGCTTTCATCGTCTTGACGTCCGCAGCCATCACTTTGCCGGCCACGACGTGGTAGGTGAGGATGGCGACGAGCTTCGCACTATTCTCGGGCTTGAGGAAGTCTTCCACCGTGCCCTTGGGAAGCTTGGCAAAGGCTTCGTCGGTCGGCGCGAACACGGTGAACGGGCCGGACCGTTGGAGTGTCTTGACGAGTCCGGTCGATTTCACGGCGGCGACCAGAGTGTTGAAGCTGCTTTTGCCGGCGGCGACGGCCACGATGTCCTTGCCTGTGGCTTTGGACTCAGCGTTAACGACCCCTAGGAAGCTGGACGTGGCGACGATGCCAGTGAGGGTGAGGATGCGGTTGGTCTTCATGTTCCGTATTGGATGTTTTGCTGTTAGCCCGGACGACGATCGCAAAGAAAGTCGCCTTGTCCAACGGGCACCCGAGGAGCCAGCCCTTGGCGATTTTTGTGTTTGCCTTCCGATGTTCGCGCTTTGTTTTCATGTTCAGCGCGCTGCCAAGCTGCGCCTGAACTGTCCAAAAATTGTCTATGTTTTGTCTTCATGTCAATTGTTTGTCTCAATTATTTATTGTCCCCGGATTTCGACCATGCTGAGGCGAAACCCCTAATAATAAGCATTTATTGCGAATATTTTAACTCAACAAGAAAATCCTCGCCTGCAAAAAATCGCCGGACTGTCTAAATATTGTCTATTTTAATGGCTGAAGCCCACCAAGTATTCAAAGTTGTTGCCCGGCGCACGGGACTGAGCGCACATGTCATAAGGATTTGAGAGAAGCGCTACGGGGCCGTAGAACCGGAGCGCACCGGAACCAACCGCCGACGCCACCTCCCCGACCGCGCCTTCGGCCGGCTTTCTCCAGGCTTGGCGCTCGCTCCTTCCCCGCCAACTCCTTCCCGTTCTGCCCGTCACGTGCGGCGCTCGACCCCGTTATTCCTTCGACCAGTTGCTGGCCTCCCTCGTCTATCACTTCTTCTCCCAGTC
>JADHOF010000109.1 GCA_016779125.1 Verrucomicrobiia bacterium
AAAAGCGGGACTTCGCGGATGGCGCGGGCACGGCCTTGAATCGGCTGAACGCGCTGCGCGAAGACGCCGAGATCAAGCCGCGGGTCGTCCTGTTTCCCGTCGGAGAGACGGTGCCGGACAACGTCGCCGTGATGTCGCTAGATTATTCGTCGTTGCTTCAGGGAGTGGGGCAGCCCTTTACGGTGCGGGCGACGGTGAAGAATTTCGGCGACAAGGAATGGCCCGCGTTGCGGGTATTCTTCCGCGTCGACGGCGAGGAGCGCGAGGTTGGTGAGATACGTCTGGCGCCGCGGGAGGAACGGCAGGTGTTGTTCACGCACGTGTTCGCCAAGGCCGGCTCGCACGTGATCGAGGTTTTCGCGGACGCGGATTCGCTGCGAGCCGACAATTCGCGGCGGGCGAGCATTCCGGTGTGGGAGCAGTTGTCGGTGTTGCTCGTGAACGGGGAGCCGTCCGATCAGCCGCTGAAAGGGGAGACGGACTATCTGAAGATGGCCTTGGAGCCCTTGGTCGGCGGGACAAATCTGATCCGGGCGAAGGAGGTGTCGGCGTTTCAGTTCAATCCCGGAGACCTGACCGGACACCAGGTGCTCGTGCTGGCGAACGTGATCAATTTGAACGAAGCCCGGCTTGGCGCGGTGAAGGAATTTGTGCGGACGGGCGGAGGGCTGTTGATTTTTCCGGGCAATCGGATTCAAGCGGCCTGGTACAACGACGTGCTGGCGGTGCGGGAAGGGATCGCGCCGCTGCGGTACGTGGCCTTGGAGGGCGACAACAACGGGGCGGGGATCCGGATCCTGCCGCAACGCTATGATCACGCCGCGTTGGAGCTTTTCAACGAGGCGGGCAACGGCCGGTTGTCGGACGCGCAGATTCGGATTTGGTACAAGGCCGAGCTGGCGAGCGCTCCGGGTCATGTGCCGGGTTCCGTGATTGCGCAATTGACCGGCGGCGGACCGTTTCTGGCGGAGCGCGCCTACGGACAGGGGCGGGTGTTGCAGAGCGTGGTGCCCTGCGACTCGGATTGGAGCAATCTGCCCCTGCGCCCGTTTTTTGTTCCCTTGATGCAACGCCTCGCGGCGCATCTGGCGACGGATGCGATTCCCCCGAGGAACCTTCGTCCCGGAGAAACCATCGCGGCGACATTTCCGGCCCGGGAGGCGGGTCGCCCCATGCAGTTGAAGCGTCCCGACGGAGTTGACATTCCGGTGAAGCCGCAGAAAGCGGGCGGGCGGAGCATGGTTGAGTATGCGAACACGCGGCTTCCCGGTGTCTACACATTGAAAGCCGAGCCGGCTCCGGACACGCATTTTGTGGTGCAGCCGACGTCCGAGGAGTCGGACCTTGGGCGATTGTCCGAGGCCGAGCTGGAGGATCTGGCCCAACGGCTGGGGGCTTCCGTCGTGCGAACCGCGAGTGAATTCAGTGCATTGGACCGGGATCGTCGTTTCGGGACGGAGATTTGGCGTGAACTTTTCTGGGCTGTGTTGATCTTGCTGTTCCTGGAGATGGCGCTTCAGCAATGGATCGGAAGGAGATCGATATGACCCGGGGCTTGAAGGGGATGGAGGTGAGGCGATGAACCTGGAATTCCGAGGAGAATGGAGCCTGCTCGCCTCGGCCCTGCTGGCAGGGTCGCTGGCCGTCGTGGCGTGGCTGTTTTATTATCGCGAACTTCGACGTCGGCGGGACCGCTTCAAGTTCTGGCTTCCAACCCTGCGGGCGCTGACGGTGTTTTTGGTCGTGCTGATGTTGCCGCAGGCGATGCTGATTCATCGGTGGACCATCGGTGAGATGGCCAAGGTGCACGTGTTTGTCGATCTGTCCCAGAGCATGGAGTTGCGGGACGATTCGCTGGGCGTGGATCGCAGGCTGATGATCGCGCGGCGAATGGGGATGTTGGAAAACGATCCCTTCGACGATGATCTGGGCCGGGCGCGACAACTTCTTCGAAGCGCGGGCGATGTGGCCGGGCGCTTGAAGGCGGATGAGCCCGGCACGGGTTTCCATGACGGGGTCGATTCATTCAAAGGCGCGATGGAGGACGTTTTCGCGGAGCTCAAGAAGATCGGTCCGGCTGTCTGGCCGGAGGGAGCCGAGCGCCGGCTTGAATTTGCGAGCGAGGTGGTGGAGCCGGCGAGGGCGCTGGCGTCCCGGGCCCGTGGCACGGATCCGCGCGTCACACACCGGCAGCTGCTGACGCTGCTTGGCGTGTCAGGTCGCTGGCAGGGGGTGTTGGATCAGACTTGGACGGCGCATGTCAAGGAGGTGGCTGCGGGCGGGAGCGAGGCGTTGGAGGCGGCGGGAAAGGCGGCAGGCGAGCAGTCGCGTCTGCGGCGGGTGGAAAAATATTTGCTGGAGGCGGAGAAAGGGATCGCCGCCCGGCTGGCCGGAACGCATCAGGTGGAACTCGTCTATTTGAGAGGCGACGGGGCGTTGCCTTTCTGGAGTGGTTCGCCGGACTCGGCCGATCGCCTTCCGTCGCGGTTTGAACTACCGGGCACGAACGGGATCACCGATTTGAGTGCGCCGATCCGCGAACGGGTCGGAGACGCGGAGGGGAACGGCAAGACGGCGATCGTGCTGATATCGGACGGGCAGCACAACAGCGGCAATTCGCCGATCGAACTCGCCCGCCTGTTCGGGCAACGGGGGGTGCCGATCCATTCCGTGGGGATCGGATCGACCGAGCGACCGGCCGACGTGGCCGTGCTGGAGATCGAATCGCAGGAGAACGTTTCGCGCGAGGGCCGGGTGCGTGGCGAGATCCTGCTGAAGGACGACATGCGCGCGGGGATTCGTTTTCCGCTGAGCATCGAGCATCAGGGGGCGACGCTGTGGTCGACGAATCTTGAGACGCGGATGGAAGGCGTGCGGCGGATCGCGTTTGATTTTTCCGTGAAAGAAGTGGCGGAGCGGATGGCGGCGGCGGATCGCGATGTGGAATTCGCCAGTCAGGCGCTGAAGCTGACGGCGGTGGCGGGGCGGATTTCGGAGGACAAGGATGTGGCGAACAACAAGGGCGATTTTCGGATTTCGGTCGGCAATCGGAAACCGCGCGTGCTGTTGCTCGACGGGCGTCCGCGTTGGGAATTCAGGTACCTCCGAAACCTGTTCGAGCGGGACGACAACTGGGATGTGGTCACCCTGCTGGAAGGGGCCGGGGGCGCGGCGGGCAAATGGCCGAGAGGGGAGGGCGTGGGTAAATTTCCCGGGACGTCGGAGCAGTTGAACCAGTTCGACCTGGTGATTTTCGGCGACGTGTCGCCGGGACAGTTCACGGCGCAGGACCTCACGTGGCTGGTTGAATTTGTGACCGTGCGGGGTGGTGGAATCATCTTTGTGGACGGGCGGCGCGAGCGGCTGGGCAGCTACTCCACGACGGCGTTGGGGCTGCTTCTGCCGGTGAAGTTTCGCCCCGGGTTTCCGGTTTTCGAGCGCCTGCCGATGCAGTTCGAGGTGACGGCCGCGAATGACATGCTTTCGCCGTTGAACCTGACGGGAGATCCGGCGCGGAACGCCCAGGTCTGGGGGGCGCTGAGGGGGCCGCATTGGGTGGCGCAGGTGACGGCCCAGCCGGCGACGGAGACCTTGGCGAATCTGGTCTACGGACCGAACAGATTGCCGGCGATGGTTTTTCACCGAGTGGGCAGCGGGAAGGCGCTCTATCTCGGGTTCGACGAATCCTGGCGATGGCGTTTCAACGTGGGGGATTTGTATCACCAGCGTTTTTGGAACCAGGTGGCGAACTCGATCATGGAACCTCCTTTTCAGGTCAGAGGCCCGTATGTGGCGATGGACACGGGGCGTTTGCGATATGAGCCCGGGAATCGGGCGGTGATCCGCGTTCGGCCGCTTCAGGCCGCATTGAAAAGGGTGCCGAACCCCATCGTTTCACTCGTCCTTGAGCGGGACGGCAAGACGATCGGGACGGTGCCATTGGTCGCGGACGCGGGCGGGAGCGGTGTTTATCGCGGTGAGTCTCCGCCGTTGGAGGCGGGGGATTACGAGACCCGGGTTGTGATCGACGGCTTGGCCGAGGGGCTGATCCGGGCGCGCACGGGTTTTTCGGTCGGCTCCAAGTCGCGAATGGAGACGGCGCAATTGCACTGCAACGAGCCCCTGCTTCGAGACCTGGCGCGGGAGTCGGGCGGGACGTATATCGCGGAGGAGGACATCGACTCGCTTGTCTCCAGCCTGGAGCCCTTGAGCAAGGGGCATTTGATGGAGGCGCAACATCCGCTCTGGAACAGTCCTTGGTGGTTTGTCCCGATTGTGCTGGTCTTGGGGGCGGAATGGTTTCTCCGGAAACGCGCGGGCCTGGTGTGAGGCGCGGCGGGGAGCGGGATCTAAGATATGAATGACGAGCTTTTACAGAGCCTGGCGTGGCTTTCGGTTTTGGGGATCGGAGCGCAGTGGTTGGCGTGGCGGCTGAAGCTGCCATCCATCCTGCTCTTGTTGGGGATCGGTTTTTTGGCCGGGCCCGTGCTGCACTTGATCGATCCCGACAAGATGCTGGGGGATTTGTTGCTGCCGTTCGTGTCCGTGGCGGTGTCGCTGATCCTCTTCGAAGGGGGCTTGACGCTCAAATTCTCCGAGCTGAAGGACATCGGCCATGTGGTGCGGAATCTGGTTACGATCGGAGCGGCTGTGACCTTTGCTGGAGCGACCTTGTCCGCGAATTATTTCCTCGGATGGAGCACCGGGCTCGCGGCCGTCTTCGGGGCGATCGTGGTCGTGACCGGGCCGACGGTGATCGGTCCGCTGTTGCGACTGGTGCAGCCGTCGAGGCAGGTCTCCACGGTGTTGAAATGGGAGAGCATCGTGATCGATCCGGTGGGCGCGGTGCTGGCGCTGTTGGTTTTCGAGGCGGTGCATGCGGGACACGGCATCGGCGGGCTGTTGGGCGCCGAATCCCTGAAGGGCTTCGGACGAACGATCGGTGTTGGTGTCGTGTTGGGGGTGCTTGGAGGGGAATCGTTGAAGCAGGTGTTTCGCCGCTATTGGGTTCCCGACTATCTGCAAAGTCCGCTGAGCCTGATGGCGGTTGTCGGGCTGTTCACCCTTTCAAATCATTTTCAGCATGAGAGCGGGCTTTTGACAGTGACGCTGATGGGCATCTGGCTGGCCAATCAGAAGCAGGTCGATATCAGCGAGATCGTCGAGTTCAAGGAGACGTTGCGGGTGTTGCTGATTTCAATCCTGTTCGTGCTGTTGGCGGCACGGATCAAATTCGTGGATCTGGACAATCTGAGGCTGCTCGGGGCGGTGGGTTTTTTGCTGGCCATGCTGTTCGTGGTTCGACCCGTTTCCGTGTTCCTATCGTGCGTCGGTTCCCGTCTGACGCTGAAGGAACGGCTGTTTCTTTCCTGGATGGCTCCGCGAGGAATCGTCGCCGCAGCGGTGGCGTCGATCTTCGCGATCCGACTAGCGGATGCCGGATTGGAGCGCGCGGAAGAGTTGGTGCCGGTCACGTTCTTCTTCATCATCGGCACGGTGGCGATCTACGGATTGACGGCCGGGCCCGTTGCCCGGGCTTTGGGAGTTTCGTTTCCGGACCCGCAGGGGATCCTGTTTGTGGGGGCGACCCCTCTGGCGCGGATGATCGCCCGGGTGCTTCGCAAGGATGGTGTGACCGTGATGTTGATGGACACGAACCGGGAGAATCTGATGAAGGCACGCATGGAGGAGCTTCCAACCCATTTTGGGAACGCCCTCTCGGAACACACCCTGGAACATCTGGAGCTGGTCGGCATCGGTCGGCTTCTCGCGATGACGCCGAACCCCGAGGTGAACTCCCTGGCCGCCCAGCATTACACGGAGTTGTTCGGCAAATCGGAGGTGTACCGTCTGGCGACGGAATCGAGTGTCGGACAAAAGGGCGATCGGTTTGAATCCGCGCTGAAAGGGCGGGTTTTGTTCGGTGAGAAATGCGGTCATGTCGAGCTGTCGTGCCGGGTGTCGGCCGGAGCCACGGTGAAGAAGACGCTCCTGACGGAGCAGTTTGATTTCGCAAAATTTCGGGAGCGATACGGTGACGGTTGCCTGCCGCTGATGTTGATCGGGCCAAACGGCGAATTGAAAGTCATGACCGCCAATCATCCACCGCAACCTTCAAAGGGATGGACGGTGGTGAGTCTACTGATGTCCGAGACCACGGCGGCCGAGACGGGTGGGGCGGTGGCGGACGGTAAAGGGGTTTAACGCCTCGCCAGCTTCGTGCCGGGTCGTTATTTTTCCGCGAGAACGGATCTGCGGGATGTGCGCAATATGCGGAACAATTGATTTTGACGGGCGACCCATTGACCGGGGGCAGCTCGTGGCGATGCGCGATGTGATGGCCAACCGCGGACCGGATCACGCGGGCGAATGGTTTGGCGAAGGGGCGGCCCTGGGGCACCGAAGGCTCAAGGTCATCGATCTTTCGGTTCAGGGGAATCAACCGATGCCCAATGAGGACGAAACAGTCTGGGTCGTGCTCAATGGGGAGATCTACAACTTTCCGGAGCTGCGCCGAACTCTGGCCCGGCGTGGTCACCGTTTTCGATCCACCTCCGACACCGAAGTGATCGTGCACGGGTACGAGGAATGGGGGGAGGACGTGATCAAGCGGCTCGACGGGATGTATGCCATCGGCATCTGGGACACCAAGCAGCGCAAGCTGATGTTGGGCGTTGATCGCTACGGCAAGAAGCCGCTCTACGTTTTAAGAAAAGGGGGCCGCGTTCACTTTGCCTCCGAGAGCAAGGCCCTGATGGGGCTCCCGGAATTCAGCGGGGCGATCAATCCGAAGGCGATCGAATGTTATCTGCATTATCTCGCCACGACCGTGAAGCATTCGGTGTTCGAAGGGGTGGAGCGGATCCGGCCGGGGCACTATCGGGTCTATGACGCAAAAGGGGAGCGCGTCGAAAAATACTGGGAGCCGAACTTTACCGAGAAACAGAGATTCAAGCGGGCGGACGCACTCGACGCGATCGACGAGCAGCTGCAAAAGGCCGTTCGGAAACGCCTGATCAGCGACGTGCCGCTCGGGGCCTTTCTCAGCGGCGGTGTCGATTCGAGCATGGTCGTCGCGATGATGGCGGGCATGACCGACAAGCCGGTGAGGACATTCTCGGTGGGCTTCAAGGAACAGGATTTTTCAGAACTGGAATACGCGCGGATGGTCGCGGATCAGTACGGCACGGATCATCATCAGGTGATTCTCGAGCCGGACGTCCGATCGGAGCTGCCGTCCATGGTCTGGGAATATGGCGAACCCTTCGCGGACTCGTCCGCGCTGCCGGTTTTCTTTGTGTCGAAGGCGGCGAAGGACTACGTGACCGTTGCGCTGACGGGTGACGGCGGCGACGAGGCGTTTGGCGGTTATGATCTGTTTCGCGCGAGCTACTTTTCGCGTGCTCTGGCCAAGGCGATGCCGGCCGGGATTCGGAAGCGGCTGGAAGACCGGTTTTTGGACGGGGGCAATCTGCGGGAGAAGGGGCGGCTGGGGAGCAAGATCGGGACTCTGCTGACGCACGGAAGTTCCGATCCCTCCAAGCGACATGGCTACTGGCTGGGCTTCACGCCTGCGGATCGGGAACAGCTTTACACGCCCGAGTTCAAGGAGCAGTTGGGGGGCTACGAGGCCTGGCAATTCTATGACGAGTATTACCCCAAGATTCTCGACCTCGACCTGATTGATCAGAACCTGTTTCTGACCATCGTGGGACGGCTGCCAAATGATTACCTGGTGAAGGTCGATGCCGCCGCGATGAAGGTCGCGCTGGAACTGCGGAGCCCTTTCCTGGATGTGGATCTGGGTGAGCTGTCGAGCCGCATCCATCCCCTGCTAAAAGTGCGACGTGGCAAACAGAAGTACCTGCTCAAGAAACTCGCCGAGCGCTACATTCCGCAAAAGGTGATCTACCGGCCGAAGAAGGGTTTTTCCCTGCCGCTCAAACACTGGCTTCGAAAGGATTTCGCCCCCGTGTTGGAGGAACTGCTGCCGGGTGGGAGTCTGGTGCGGGAGAAGTGGTTCCGCCCCCAGGCGATCCGCTCCTATATCGACGAGCATGTGTCGGGCAGGGCGGATCACACGCATCGCATTTGGGCGCTGCTGTGGCTGGAAATCTGGCACCGCATCTTCATCGACAAGTCGATGAGCCCGACCGACAGCCTGCGCTGAGCCGGTTCAGGGTTTGGTGCCGCGGCCCTGGATGCCGTTGTAGCCGTGTCGCACGTCGCAGTCCTTCAACCCCGCGTCGGCGAACCACTGCTGAATCGTTTCCAGATGTTGGGGGAAATCGTAGGCCGGCCCGAGCTTGTCCATCATGTCCAGAATCGCCCATTCCCGCATTGTTTTCTCGGAAAGGTCGAACTCGCCGCGATGATCGGAGAGGAGGAGCCTCCAGTTGATGTATTTGCCCTTGGGCAGATGATGGATCACGCGCGAGAGCGGCCACATCAGGTTCACGTAGAACTTGCAGAATTTGTAGAGTGTCGGCGGGTGAATGTTCTTCGTGAACGGGCGCACCCAGTACTTCGTCGCGAGCAGCTTTCGGATGCCGGTCGGCATCACGTAATTGTCCGCCACCACGCTGCCGCCGCTCTTGACGAATCGGGGCAGTTCCAGCAGCGATTTCTTGGGATCGGGCGTGTGCTGGAGGACGCCGAAGCAGAAGATCCGGTCGGCTGCGCCTTCGCGGAACGGGATGGCGTAGATGTCGCCTTGCACGATGAGCACGTTTTCCTTCACGCCGTTGGACGCGTAGTTGGCCTCGACCGCGAAGCTGTAGTCCAACGAAAGCACGGTGGCTTCGGTGCCGGCGGCGTGTTCCGTGAAACGTCCGGATCCGCTTCCGATCTCGATGATGGTCTCCCCCGGCATTTTTCGCGGCCAGCCGGTCTCCTCGAAGAATCGGGTCTCGGAAATCGGGCAGCCCGAGTAGCTGTCATATTGCGTGCGCGCATGCTCGTTCCATTGCAGGCCGAAACCGGCCGCGTAGTTCTCCATCGGAACGAAACGGGGAATGAAGCGGGCGATGGGATATTTCGCGTCGCATTTCGTGCATGCGAGCTCGCCTGTCTCGATGCGGTTCCCCTCCCGTTTTGTAATTTCACCGAACTTCAGGTCGGCCCTGCATTTTGGGCAGACGATGTGCTTTAGATGGGATTCCTGCATGGTTTCTATGCCGTTGGCGTTGGTGCGTCAGCGTGCTTTCAAGGTCAACGAGTGTCAACGGCGCTGAATCCGCGCTTTGTTCCGCCGAGTTCCGTCGCCACAATCCGGGACCATGCCTTCCGATAAAGCTCTGCCGATCAATCGCCGCTCATTTGTCAGGCAGACCGCGATCGCGGCCGGAGCCGTCGCGATGGTGAAATCTGTTGGCGCGGAAGCGCTTGCTCGGACTCATCCGTTTCTGACACCTGCGGATGATTTCAATGACGTGTCGCGGGGACGGCCCAAACCGCACACGCTTCAAGGACAGGCCCTCGTGGATGCCCGGCTGACTCCCGACACGTGGCGCCTGGAGATCACCGCGGACGGGTTTGTGGAACCCCCATCCGTGAAACGTCCCGCCAGTTTGGAGCGGTCCCTGACACTTGACCAAGGCAGTGCGTTGGACCTGCCTTCGCTCATCGAACTCGGTCGCACGCGGTCGGTGAAGTACATCAAGGCGATGCAGTGCCTGAACATACCCACACCGCTCGGGCAGGGTTTGTGGGAAGGGGTTCCGTTGCGCGATGTGTTGAGGCTGTGCGGACGGATGGACAACGTGAGACGGATCTATTATCGCGGTTTTCACAACAACGACCCCAGGCAAGTTTTTCAGTCCTCGGTCAGTTACACGCAGGCGATGGAAACGCCGCCGGGGGAATTGCCCGTGTTTCTCGCCTATCGATTGAACGGCGAAGCGCTGACCCTGGAGCGAGGAGGGCCGGTGCGGATGATTGTGCCCTGGGCGCACGGTTTCAAATCGATCAAGTGGCTGCGCAACATCTACGTGACCAACGATCACCGCACAAACGACACCTACGCGGACAACAACAATGACCCGGAATCCCGCCTCAAGACGGCGGCCTACGTGGACGACGGCCCCAAGCGGATACGGGTGGGCGAGACCGCGCTGCTCTCCGGGCGCGTCATCTCCGGTCTCTCGGGAGTTCGTCGCGTTGAATACTGGGTGAGGAAGGTTGGGAAGGATTCTGAAATGTTGGAATACGACGCGCCGGAACTGTTGCTCGGACCCTGGGTGCCCTGTGACTTGGAGGCGCAGCCGGATTGGAGCGAGGTGTTGCCGGAAGGGGTGAACCCGCGCCGGTTGCTGGGCTTCGACTCGAAGAGCGGACTGTCTCTCTCTTGGCCGCCGCGTTACGGAATGGCTTCCTATTCGGCGCGGATCAAGGGCTTGAAGGCGGGCCGCTACGAAGTGCGCGCACGGGCCGTGGATCTGAACGGCCACGCCCAGCCGGAGCCGCGACCCTACCAAAAGAGCGGGAAGAACGCCCTTCAGGTCTGGCGCTTCGAGGTGGTCTGACGCCGATGTGAATAGCTCCCGGTTGACTTCAACGGCCGCGCCCGATAGGGAAACCGGATGAGTTCCGCCATAGGCACCCCGTTTTCAAAAACCGCCGTCCGCGTCCTCCTTTGCGGGTCCGGTGAATTGGGCAAGGAGGTGGTCATCGAGCTTCAGCGTCTTGGTGTCGAGGTGATCGCCTGCGATCGATACAAAAACGCGCCGGCGATGCAGGTTGCGGACAGGTCCCACGTCTTCTCAATGCTCGATGGAAAGAAGCTGCGAGCCGTCATCGAACAGGAAAAGCCGCACTTCGTGGTGCCGGAGGTGGAAGCCATTGCGACGGACACATTGGCTGAACTCGAAAAGGAGGGCATCGCGACGATCATCCCCACCGCCCGGGCAACCCAGCTGACGATGAACCGGGAGGGGATTCGCCGGCTGGCCGTGGAAGAGCTGGGACTGAAGGCGTCGCCTTATCGGTTTGCCGCGACGGAAGAAGAATTCCGCGCCGCAATCGTCGAGATCGGAATGCCCTGTGTGGTCAAACCGATCATGTCGTCCTCCGGAAAAGGGCAGAGCGTGGTGCGATCGGAAAGCGATGTGCAACACGCCTGGGATTACGCGCAGGAAGGCGGACGGGCGGGCGCGGGCAAGGTGATTGTCGAGGGATTCGTGGAGTTCGACTACGAGATCACCCAGTTGACCATTCGACATGAGGGCGGCACCGCCTTCTGTGAACCGATCGGACACGTTCAGGTGGATGGCGACTACCGGGAATCCTGGCAACCGCAAGCCATGACGCCCGCCGCCTTGGAGGCGGCCCGGGATTATGCCCGACGGATCACGGACGCGCTTGGAGGTCGCGGCATTTTCGGCGTGGAACTTTTCGTCAAGGGAGACGAAGTCTACTTTTCAGAAGTGTCCCCGCGCCCGCACGACACCGGCATGGTGACCCTGATTTCTCAGGACCTTTCGCAGTTCGCCCTGCACGCCCGCGCGATCTTGGGACTGCCGATTCCGAACATCTGCCAGCACGGCCCCAGTGCCTCCGCAGTGATTCTCGTGGATGGAAAGAGCGACAAGGTGGAATTCGGAAACTTGGTTGAAGCGCTGTCCCAACCCGACACCCAGCTCCGTCTTTTTGGCAAACCCGAGGTCAGCGGAAAACGCCGCATGGGAGTCGCCGTCGCCCGAGGCGCGACAATTGAAGAAGCCCGCGAAAAGGCTCGCCAAGCTGCGGGGGCGGTGGACGTGCGACTCGGATAGTTTCTGTGATGAAGCCCGGGAGATTCGTTCCTGAACCGTCACCCGCACCCGCTCAAAATAGGCGTCAATTCGCGCTTCGTAGGCCGCAAACAGCTAAACCTTTGCCCGGGTATCTTTCCGTCGAGGCTCGGATGCCGCTGGAAGGTGGGTTGGCTCTCATCTTTTTAATGGGGAAGGGCGATCAAACTGAAACGCGAAGAGGCGCGCGTTTCGCAACGAAAACTCGACGCGGACGATCTTTCCTTCGAGGGAGCTGATGTCGCTTCCTGATTTCCAACGCACCTCGTGGTCGATTTCATCCACGTTGATCGATTCGCAATCTTCCGCAGAGAATCCGGGAAACGGCATTCCTTCGGCATTCAACAAGGCCGCGCGAACACCGCCGCTGCCTTGGGCATGCACGTTTAGCAGCAAACGCCCGCCCTTGAAACGCAGAGGCTTGGTGGTGATTTTTCCTCCCGGGAAACCGGCGTCCATCGACACGAAACCGTCCACCCGTTGCGTTGCGCAATAGATTCCGCCGAGATCTTTTTTCAACCACTTGGCCCGATCGTCCTGGTCCCGATCCCAAACCACGGGCCGACCGTGGGTGTGTGGCCAGCCGACGAAGTACTGATGCAATTCACGTCCGCGACGAATCATTCCCTGACCCATGCTCACAAGGCGCAGGTCCAGTCCGTCGAGATGACCCGCGGCCACATAGGGTCGCCGCCAACGCTGCCATGAAACGCCGTCGCGGCTCGTGGCAAAATGCACATCGAAGGTTCCGTCGTTGCCGTTCAGCGCGCGATCTTTCCACTCCCGCCCCTTGAAGGTTTGATAGGCTGCGGGAAACGCGAGCCACACGTTCGGCGCGAACGGATATTGAAT
>JADHOF010000110.1 GCA_016779125.1 Verrucomicrobiia bacterium
AGCCCGAGCATTGAACCTGAAGCCACGCCGGTGTCCGAGGAGATGGTTCTCGCCGAAATGGCCTTCACCAACGCGCCACACGTCATCGCGGTCTATGACCTGCTCGAAGGCCGGACGGTCTACGCCAACCGAGCGCTGCCCGCCGTCATGGGATTCACCGCAACCCAGATCGCCGACATGGGCGACGACTACCTCGCGGAAATCGTCCATCCCGAGGATCAACCCAACCTCCCGCGCATGGTGGAGGATTGGAACGATGGCAGCGGCGTTGAGCTGCGCGTCACCGAATTCCGCGTCACCGATCCCCAATTCAACTGGCGTTGGTTCCAGTCCGCAGACCGCGTTCTGGACCGCGACCAAGAAGGCAACATCACCCGCATTGTCAGCGTGATCGAGGACATCACGGACCGCAAGGAATCTGAACGCCACCTCCGCATGGGCGAACAGAAATATCGCACCTTCTCCGAACACTGCCCGACCGGCATCTGGCATCTCACCTCCGGCGGCAACACCCACTACCTGAACCCCGCGATGTGCGAGATTCTCGGCGTCGAGACACCACACGTCCTGGCCGATCGCACGTGGAGGGATTTTCTCACAGAGGCCAGCATCCAGCGCATCGCCAGCGAGCCCGGAACAGACAGCGACGGGTCCGGCGCGACCTGGCCGATCGAGGTCCGACATCCCGACGGTTCAATCCGTCAATGCATCCTGCATGGCGCTCCCGAATTCGACGAGGCAGGCGAACTTCGCGGCCTGATGGCCTCCGTCGTCGATGTCTCCGAACAAACCGCCAGCAACACCGCGCGGCAGGCTGAATTCGACGAACAGGAAACCCAACTCGCCGAACACGGCGCCCGCATCCAGTCGCTTGAGACCCAGCTCAACGAGACGGAATCCGGACTCCGCGAACACGAGGCCCTGCTCGTCGATCGCGACGCCAAGATCGAGGATCTCGAGTCGGCGCTCCACGACACCGAAAACCAATTGGGCGAATGCAAATCCGCGCTGACGACCGAAAAGGCCCGGCAAGGCGAACACGACGACCGCGCACGGGAGCTTGAGGAATCACTCAACGAGTGCCGAGCGACACTCGCCGCCGCTGAAGCGCGTCGCGACGAATCAACGGCCGAAGCGGACAACTTAAGAAACCGCCTTGAGCAGACGGAGAGCAAACTCGCGGAAAGCGAAGCCCAGCTCCACGTCCACGCGGTCCATCTCGGAGAGAACGATTCCCGGGTTCAGGCGCTGAAAGGCGAACTCGACGAGTCCTTGGCCCAGTTGAAAAAGGCGGAGGCGCGGGCCGAAGAACACGCCAACAGAATCGCCGAATACGAACCACGCCTTCAGACACTTCAGGCGGAACTGGACACGGCGGCCAAGCAGCGGGAGGAAGTCGACTTCCGAATCATTGAGCTGGAGGAAAAGCTCTCCAAGAGCGACACGCTTCTCCAAGACCGAAACAACGAACTCGAAGAATCCCGGACAAAGCTGCAGGAGTCCGAATCAAAGCTCACGGAACGCGACGCACGCATCGCGGAATCCGATACCAGACTCCAAACCCTCCAGACCGAACTCGACACGAACGCCAAGCAACGTGAAGAACTCGATTTCCGAATTCTTGAACTGGAGGAAAACAACACCAAGAACGACGCCCTTCTGCAGGAACAGAAGGATGAACTCTCAAAATCGCAAGCCCGATTGACCGAAACGGAACAGCAGCTCACCGAGCGCGACTCCCGAATCACGGAGCTGGAACTTCACACAAAGGAAATTCAATTCAACCTCGACGAGCGCGACGCGGCGGTCGCCGAGCTTTCGACACGGGCCACAGATCTTGAAACCCGGCTTCGCGCCGCCGAGTCTGAAACGGCGAACCGGGATTCCCTGCTTGAGGAGTCGGCAACGCAAATCGATCAACTGACCGGCGAAACCACGGAGCAAAAGACCGAACTCGCCCGCCTTGGAGAAAGCGTCCGGACGTTCGAGGAACGCCTGCACCTCAGCGAATCACGCCTGAACGGCGCGGGTGCCTGCGTCTGGTCTCTGGACGAGCGAGGAAACTGCGACTTCGTCAATCAGGCCTGGCGCGCCCACACCGGCTGCGTCGGCGACGAGGATCTCGGCGACCGTTGGCGCGACCGGGTTCACGGGGCGGACCGCGACCGGGTCGTTCGGGCCATCCGGGCCGCTTCGGACAAGCGCGAAAACGCCTCCTTCGACTGCCGCCTCGGTTCCGCCGACGGGGACTATCGCTGGACACGCTGCCAGGTTCGACCGCTCACCGGCCACGAAGGCAGCTTCGCCGGATTGATTATCACAGCGTCGGACATCCACGATCACATGACCGCCGAGAACGACCTCCGCACCACGTTGCGCTGGCACGAATGGGCCCAGAAATCGGCCCGGCTCGGCAGCTGGGAGTATCACCCAAATGACGACAGCGGATTCTGGAACGACACCTCGCTCGACCTCCTCCGCATGGGCGGTCGCCCCTCGCCTGAGAGATTCAACGACTTTCTCACACAGGTTCACCCCGACGACCGCGCCAAGATCACCGACACAAACGCCCAAGTCCTGAAAAGCGGTCAGGCGTCGGGACAACTCATCTTTCGCACCCACCCCGACCACGGCCCCGTCCGCCGCCTTTGCGCATCCGTTCATCGGGCGCCGGAGGAAGACGGCTCCGCGTATTTCCTCGTCGGCACCCTGCTCGACGTCACCGCGCTGCAACCCACCACGGCGCTCGCCCCCGCGCGACCGACGGAAGGAACCGCCCAGCGCGGCGACGACCGCTACCGGAAGATCGTCGAGATCGCAGGACAGGGCGTGTGGCTCATGGACGCCGAAGGCTACACCTCGTTTGTGAATCCGGCGATGATCCGGATGCTGGGGCGCAAATATCGCGAATTTGTCGGCAGACACTTTTTTGAATTCCTCGAATCGGAAAGCACCAGCGAGGCGGAGGCGTTTCTGGAACGGCGCGTCGAAGGCATCAGCGAGCAGGCCGAATTCCGGCTCCTTCATCGCAACGGCCACACCGTCAAGGCCCTGCTCACCACGAGCCCTTTGCGCGACGACGACGGCGAGATCATCGGCTGCCTGTGCATGGTCACCGACACCACCGCGCTTCACGAAAAAGACCCCGCCCATTCGGAAACCGAATCCCTCAGCCGCGCCATCCTGGAACAGTCACCCGGCTACATCATGCGCGTCGACGCGAAGAAGATCGTGCAATACGCAAACCGGGCGCTCCCGGGCTTCACCGTTCGACAACTGGTCGGCACCCCGCTGCTCAACTGGGCTTCCCCGGCGGATCGCGACGCCTATGACGAGGCGCTGGATCGCGTCTTTGCGACCGGCATCGAGCAGGCGCTTGAGTTCAACGGCCTTGGACCAGACGAGGAAAATGTCCGCTACGCCGCCCGGATCGCGCCCGTGCGAAAAGGCGACCAGATCACCGGCCTGAGTGTCGTCAGCCAGATCTTGGGCAAGCGTCCCGAGGACAACGTCGACGCCTTCACCCGCGTTCTACTCGCGAGTCAGGAAGACGAGCGCCGCGCCCTCGCGGCCGAACTCCACGATCAATTCGGCCAGTCGTTGTCCGCCACCAAGATCAACCTCACGGCCATACCCGCGGACAAGCTGGATGAGGCGACCGGAAAACGCGTCACCGCCAGCCTCGAATCCGTCGACAAACTCATCGAACGCACCCGCGAACTGGGCGAAAAATTGCGCCCCTCAATCCTTGATGACCTCGGCTTGGAACCCGCCCTCCGCTGGATGGTCGGCCAACGCGCGGATTCGGTCGGCTTCACCGCCGCCTTCCACGCCGACAAACTTCCACGCCTCGCTCCCGAGACAGAATCCGCCCTCTATCGGATCGTGGAGGAGGCCCTTGAAAACACCTCGCGCCACGCGAAAGCCAAGAACGTCTCCGTCGAACTTCGCTCCGCCGGTCAACGGGTTCAGGTGACCGTCACCGACGACGGCAAAGGCTTCAACCCGGCCCGACTCAAGGCCGCCCGCAAACCCGGCGACCCGCTGGGCGTCACCGCGATGACCGAGCGCGTCAGGCTGCTCGGCGGCGAATTCGGCATCGACGCGAAGCCCCGCCAAGGCGTCACCATCTCGGCCTCCGTACCCCTCGCCAGGGCGAAGCCCGCACGCCGCAAAAAATAGACCAAGCCGATGGCCGCCCCCACCCCATCTCCCCTCCGCGTCCTCCTGGCGGACGACCATCGACTCGTCCGGGCCGGTATCCGCTCACTCCTTGAGGAGATTGAAGGAGTCGAAGTGGTTGCGGAAGCAGGCGACGGTCGTGAAACGCTCGATCTCATCCGGGACACCAACCCCAACATCGCCATGATCGACGTGGCCATGAAGGGCTTGAACGGCCTGGACGTGGCGGCTCGGATCACCCGCGACCATCCGCAGGTCAAAGTGATCATCCTGTCGATGCACACCAATGAGGAATATGTCCTTCAGGCCCTGAAGAACGGAGCCGCCGGATACCTCATCAAAGACTCCGCGACGGAGGAGCTGCGACTCGCCTTGAACGCCGTCCGAAAAGGGGAAACCTATCTCAGCCCGGTCGTCAGCAAAGGGGTCGTGGACAATCTCATCGCACTTTCCGCCGGCGGCGAGAACGCGGAGGCCGCCGGGCTTCTCACCCCGCGCCAACGCGAGATCCTCCAGCTCATCGCCGAGGGCAAAAGCACCAAGGAGATCGCCGCCCTGCTCGGCGTCAGCGTGAAGACCGTCGAGACACACCGCACGCAATTGATGGCCCGCCTCGACATCCACGAAATAGCCGGGCTGGTCCGCTACGCCATCCGCATCGGCCTCGTCAGCGCGGATTAAAGAGCCATGTCCGCCCCAAGCGTCCTGATCGTTGACGACAACCGCGAATTCCGCGAGGTCCTCGAACTCCTGCTCCCCCGTCGCTTCGACGTCCAGATGCGCCGATCCTTTCCCGACGCGGAATCCGCCCTCAAACATCTGCGCGAGCAACCCGTCGATGTCGTGCTGGTGGACTACAAGATGCCCGGCATGAACGGCATCGACTTCATTCGCGAAACCCGCTCACTCGAGCCGCCGCCGATCGTCCACCTCGTTTCATTTCACCCGGCCCCGGAACTCGCCGCAGCCGCGCTGGAAGCCGGTGCCACCGCCGTCCTGAACAAGACGGACATCGAACGCGATCTCGCCCCGCATCTGCCGGCCCGGCCGAAGTAGTCCGGCCGACAAAAAGAAAACCCCGGCACCGGCATCCGCCGCGCCGGGGTCAAATCCCGACCGCCTTCAGGCGATCAATACTTGCGGGAATCGATCACGTCCTTGGCGGTGGTCGTGTCGTAGACCTGATCGTCCACGATCGTCTTCTTCGGCAGTTCCACTCCGGCCAACGCCTTTTCAACCGCGTCGAACGCCAGGGGACCAAGCAGAGGACTGCACTCCACGGAACAATTCAACGTGCCCTTGACCATGGCCTCGAACGCGCCCTTCACGCCATCGATCGAAACCACGATCACATCGACTCCCGGCTTTCGGCCGGCCTCCTCAATCGCCTGAATCGCGCCAAGCGCCATGTCGTCATTGTGCGCGTAGACCGCGGTCACCTTGGTGCCGTGCACCTTCAGCAACGCCTCCGCCACCTCCTTGCCCACAGAGCGTCGGAAATCACCGCTTTGCGACGCGATGATCTTCATGTCCACGTGCTCCTTGAGGCCTTCCTCAAATCCCTTCTTGCGATCAATCGCGGGTGCCGCGCCGGGTGTGCCCTGCAATTCGATGATGCTCGCCTTGCCGCCGGTTTTCTTGACCAGCCATTCCGCCGCCATTCGGCCCTCGGCGACAAAGTCGGACGCGATCAATGTGGCGTAGAGACTTTCATCGGCGACCTTCAGTCCGCGATCGACGAGCACCACCGGGATCCCGGCCTGCTTCGCCTCTTTCAACACGGGCTCCCAACCTGTCTCCACCACCGGCGCGAGAATGATCGCGTCCACACCCTGCGCGATGAAGCCCCGCACGGCCTTGATCTGGTTCTCCTGTTTTCCTTGCGCGTCGGAGAACTTGAGCGTCACACCCCGCTGCTCCGCCTCGCCCTTGATGGAATCCGTCTCCGCCGTCCGCCAGGAACTCTCCGCGCCAACCTGCGCGAAACCGACGGTGTAGCCGGCCTTCGTCGCGCCCGGCGTGGACGCGGGCGCGCCGCCCGACGCGGACGGTCCACCGGTCACGGGTTTGGATTGTTGACCGCAGCCGGCCCAAAGAATCGCCGCCGTGGTCGCCGTGAAAAGCCCGAGACGGGCGCCGATTTGATTCATCAGTCTGTTTGATTTCATGTTGTAAAAACTAGCGCCGCGCGGCCGTCAAGCGACCCAGCAGGCGTTGGAGGAGAATAAAGCCGAGCAGCAGGACGCCAATGGCAATCCGCATCCACCAGGAATTCAGCCGCCCGTCAAATAGGATCACCGTCTGAATCGTGCCCAGAATCAGCACTCCCACCAAGGTGCCCGCGACAAAGCCGCTGCCGCCGGTCAACAAGGTTCCTCCAATCACCACGGATGCAATCGCGTCCAGCTCCAACCCGACACCCATCGAAGGATTGCCGGAACCCATATAAAAGGTCGCCACCGCCCCCGCGAGTGCCGAGCAGAACCCGTTCAGCGCATAGACACCTACGCGGGTCGGGCCGACCGGCAAGCCCATCAAGCGGGCCGATTGCTCGTTGCCACCCAAGGCGTAGACATTCCGACCAAACGCCGTCCAGTGCGCCACGAAGATCGCGACGAACACCACGCCGATCCACAAAAGGGCGATTGCAGTCAGCCGCGCTTTCGGTCCCACCGGGATTCCGATCTCCATTACCTTGTCATAAAACGGGTGGCTGATGCCGACGGATTCCGGGCTGATCACAAAGGCCAAGCCCCGCGCGAAGAACATTCCACCCAGCGTCACCAGAAACGGGGGCAGCTCATATCGCTGGATGAGAAACCCCATCACGGCTCCGAAAAATGTACCGCAAAGCAGCCCGACGCTGATCGCCGCCAGGGGATGCCAACCATGCCCGCCCACCAAGGTCGCGATCAGAATCGTCGAAAACGCCAACACACCGCCCACCGACAAATCAATCCCGCCGGAAAGAATCACAAATGTCATTCCGATCGCGGTAATCCCCAGAAAGGCGTTGTCCCGAAACAGATTGGCCACGACCCGCGCGGAGGCAAATCCGGGATACTGCATCGAGGCGAACCCGAAGAGGACGATCAAAACAAGCGTCGTCGCCATCAGCGGCACCAGTCGCGCATTGGGAACAAAGCGACTCATGCCATCGCCTTTCGCCCCAAGACCCGCCCGATTTCAGCCCGAAATTTATCCGACTGCAAAAGGCACACCGCGACGATGACCACGGCCTTCGGCACAGGAATGATGGCCGGCGAAACATTCAGGCTAACCATCGTGGTCGTCAGCGTCTGAATGAGCAGCGCGCCCGTGACGGAACCCGCCATCGTGAAGCGCCCGCCCGTCAACGCCGTCCCCCCCACCACCACTGCGAAGATCGCGTCCAGCTCCATCATCTCACCCACACGGCTGGAATCCGCCGCCTTGATGTTTGAGGCGGCGATCAATCCGGCCACACCGGCGCAGACCGCCGAAAAGCAATAGACCCCGGTCTTGACCAGCCGGTTCGGCACTCCGCAAAAGCGGGCTGCGGTTTCATTGTCCCCGACCGTCTCGATGAACAAACCCAGCGCCGTACGACGCGTCAGCAGCAGAGCCCCGCCCCAAACCGCGAGAACCAGGGTCAACGTAAAGGGCAGTCCGAGAAAAGCGCCGTTACCGATGTAAACCAAAGCCTCGTTCTCGAAGGTTACGATCTGCCCGTCGGTCAACAACATGGCCACGCCGCGCCCGGCGACCATCAGAATCAAGGTCGCCACGATCGGCTGGATTCCGACCAGCGAGACCAGGACCCCGTTGAACGCTCCGAGCAGAAGCACAGCCCCGAGGGCCACGCCGCAAACCACCGGCACCGGCAGATCCGAACGCGTCACCAGCACCGCGGCCACCGCGCCCGCCACGGCCATCAGCGAACCGACGGACAGGTCAACGCCGCCCGTCGCGATCACCAACGTCATGCCGATCGCAAGCAGCATCACCTTCGAACCCTGATTAAGGATATCGATCACCGTCCCGAACAACCGGCCGTCCCTTACCTCGAACTGAAAAAAGTTCGGCACAAAGAAAAAATCGAACATCAAGAGCAATCCCAAGCCGATCAAGGGATACAACACCCGTCCTCCCGCGAACCAATCCTTCATCGCATCCCCCCTTCCAATCCCGCGCCAGCAGGTAGGGAGGTCAGTCCCCTGACCGCCGCCTCGACAGCCCCCAAGAAACCAAACCTTTCCAAACGGGACCCCCCACCGCTGCCGCGTTCCCCATCCACATACCAAAGCCCTCCCAACACTCCAAGGTCGGCGGCCAAGGGACTGGCCGCCCTACCACGCCAAACTTGCAAATGCGAACGTCGTCCAACTGAATCTGCCGCGTGGATGAAGTGAGACAAATCTCCACAACAAAGACATGTTTCCCACGGCCAACCCATCATCGCATCCCCCCTTCCAATCCCGCGCCAGCAGGTAGGGCGGTCAGTCCCCTGACCGCCGCCTCGACGACTCCAACAGAACCAGTCCCGTCCAAACGGACGTCCGAGAGCCGCCCACGCCCCCCTTCCTCGCGCCCGTACACATTCAACATCCCGAGGCCGGCGGCCCTGCCTGACACATTGGCAAATATCCGGTTGATTTTCATGCGTCCGATTGCGCGACGAGTTGCATCACGCGGTGTTCCGAAATTTCCGCCCCGCTGAGTTCCCCCGCCTTCCTTCGATCGCGCAACACAACCACCCGATCACAGTCCCGCACGACCTCTTCCAGTTCGGAGCTGATGAACAGCACCGCCATGCCCTTGTCTCGAAGCGAGCGCACCAGCTTCTCAATCTCGGCTTTCGCGCCGACGTCGATGCCGCGCGTGGGTTCATCGAGAATGATCAGCCTCGGCTGAACCGCGAGCCAGCGGGCCAACAGCACCTTTTGCTGGTTGCCGCCGGACAAGTTACGGATTGGCGTTTCAGGGGACGGCGTCTTGATCCCCAAGGCCGCCGTGAATCGCTCGGCCAGCTCGAGCTGATCGGAAAGCGGCAATTTCCGCAGCACTCCCCGCCCCGACTGCATGGCCAGGATCAGGTTTTCCCGCACGGACAGGTTTGGCGCGATCCCTTCGGCCTTCCGGTCCTCCGAGCAAAAGGCTATACCGGCGCGCATCGCCCGAGCTGGAGAGGTCAGCCTCACCGGCCTGCCCTCGATCCGAATCTCGCCGTTTTCCGCCGGATCAATTCCAAAAAGCATTCGCGCCGTCTCGGTCCGCCCGGAACCAAGCAGCCCCGCGAGGCCGACCACTTCTCCCTTGCGAATATCCAACGTCACCGGATTCATGTGCCCCCGTCGGCCGATCTGCTCCGCGCTCAAAAGGATCTCGCCGGCCGAAGCGTTCGAATCGCGCCAATCCCCTGCCTCCGGGGTCGGATCGCGCCCCAGCATCTTGCCGATCAGCTGGAGCCGCGGAAGTTCATCGCTTCGGTATTCGCCGACCAGCGCGCCGTTGCGCAGCACTGTGATTCGGTCACAGACCGCGTAGACCTGATCCAGGAAATGCGTCACAAACACGATCGCCAACCCCTCGTCACGCAGCTTCCTCATCACGCTGAACAGGGCCGCGACCTCCTGCTCATCCAGGCTCGAAGTCGGCTCGTCCAGAACGAGCACCCGCGCGTCGACATCCAGCGCCCGCGCGATCGCCACCATCTGTTGGATGGCGACGGAGCAGGAATCCAATTGCCGCCGCACGTCCAATCGCAGGCCCAGTCGGGCCAGAGCCGCCTCCGCACGTCGCCGCGTCTCGCGCCAATTGATGACTCCAAATCGACGAGGCAGCCTTCCAAGCAGAATATTTTCCGCCACGGAGAGCGGCCCCACAAGATTCACCTCCTGATAGACCGTGCTGATCCCGGCAGCCTCCGCCTCGCGCGGAAACGCCGGATCGATCTCGCGCCCGTCAAGACTCATCGAACCCGCGTCCCGCCGATAAACTCCGGTCAACACCTTGATCAAGGTCGATTTACCGGCGCCGTTTTCCCCCATCAATGCGTGGATCTCGCCGGCCCGCGCCGTGAAGTCCACCCCGTCCAAGGCCTTCACGCCCGGGAAGGACTTCGCGAGGCCGCGAATTTGCAAAAGCTCGTCGGACATGAGGTTCAATCCGGTCGCCTGAGAATCATCGCGCCGTGCGCCGGTCTGGAGGCAAACAGGTAGGGTTCGAGCCCGGTCTGCTCACGATAGGATCGCCGGATCGTTTCCTCGACGGTGCGGCCCGCGCTGGCCCGCACCAATGCCACGGCCGCACCACCAAAGCCGGCCCCCGTCATACGACAACCATAGACCCCCCCCGCTTCCCCGATTCGGCCCGCAATATCGACCACCACGTCCAGCTCGGCGCAGCTGACTTCAAAGTCGTCCCTCAACGAGTCGTGACTCGCGTACATCAGGCGACCGGTCCCGGCCCAGTCGCCCGCCGCGATCGCGTCCGCCGCCGCCGAGGTGCGGGAAATTTCCGTGATGGCGTGCCGTCCCCGCCGAAAGGAAGATTCGTCCATCGCGCCCCTGGCTCCCTCCAAGATTTCCAAGGTGGCGTCCCGCAACGAGGCCAGGCCCATCGCCTTGGCGGCGGATTCACACTGGGCGCGACGCTTCGCGTACTCCCCGTCGACCAGCTTTCGCTTCACGTTCGTGTTGATGATCAAAACCAGCAGACCGGGATCGGCGAAGGGGACCTGTCGGCTTTGCTTCGTTCGGCAGTCCAGCAGCAGCAGGTGATTTCGGCGCGCCATCACGCTCGCGTACTGATCCATCAACCCGCAGGGAACGCCCGCGTACTCGTGCTCGGCACGCTGGCATAGTTCCGCCTTTTCCAGAGGATCGATGATTGTTCCGGTCATCGCCTCGATCAATGTGGCGATCGCGACTTCGATGGATGCCGAACTGCTCAACCCGCAACCAAGCGGCACGTCCGAAAAAATCACCGCATCGAATCCCGGGAGCCGCGCCCCGCGCTCCTGAAAGCCGGAGATCACCCCCCGGACGTAATTCTCCCAGCCCCTTCCTGCGGCCGGTTTCGAAGCGAGCTCGATTTCGGTGGTCTCGTTCAAGGTCAGCGTCCGGATCCGCCCCACATCACCCGTCGCCGGCACGGCCGCAATGACACAGCGACGCTCCACAGCCATGGGCAGAACGAAACCATCGCAGTAGTCAACGTGCTCGCCGATGAGATTGACACGACCTGGGGCGGATACGATCCAAACCGGTTCGCGACCGAGCGCCGCCGTGAGCCGCTCCATGAGAGGGGCCGGCAACGCCGTGTTCGTGAAGGGTGCTGTTGATGTGGGCGGTTCCATGCAATGACGGTTCTGAACGGGGATGGGACCCTACAAATCGCGTCAATCCGCCGCAATGGACCGGCGAGTCAAAGGCTGTAGGATCGCGGTCGCGCGCTCCACGCGCAAAAAACCCGTTGCAATCGCTCCGCCCTGTGGTAGAAACCGCGCTCCCGTTTTTCGGGGACCAAATTTCAGAAAGATCTCACATGTCACAACATCCAAGTCTTAAAAGTGGCGGCGCGGCGGGAGCAAAACGCAGTGTCATGAAGCGCTTCGAGCGCGTCGAACTCCTCAAGAAACGCGGCGAGTGGAAAGAGGGCAACCGCGTCCTCGGACTCAAAAAGACCAAACCGGTCAGCTAATCGCGGAATTTCCAGCGGAACGGGCCCGGTTGCCGCGCGGCGACCGGCCCGTTTTCTTTTACCCCAAGCCCCTTTCATGAACGTGCGCCTCCAAAAATTCCTCGCCGACGCCGGGATCGCCTCCCGACGCGCCAGCGAGCAGCTTATCGAGGAGGGACGCGTGCAGGTGAACGGCGAGACGATCCGGCTCCTCGGAAGCCGCATCGACACCTTCAAGGACGTGGTTCTGGTGGATGGCGAGCCGGTCATGGCGAAGAGCAAGCTCTACATCGCCATCAACAAACCCGCCGGCTACGTGACCACGAAGAAAGACGAGCGGGGCCGCCGCAACGTCATGGATCTGCTTCCCGACCACAAACGCCACGTGAATCCCGTGGGACGGCTGGACCAAGACACGGAAGGTCTTCTGATTTTGACCAATGACGGCGATTTTTCGCTTCGGCTCAGTCATCCCCGCTACGGAGTGACCAAAACCTACGTCACCCAGGTTCGCGGCAAAGTCACACACCAGACAATCCAGCAGCTCTGCAAGGGCATTTTTGACAACGGTGAGAAGCTGCGGGCCACCAAGGCCCGGGTGCTGAACTCCAACAACACGCGCAGCATTGTCGAGCTGGACCTGAACGAGGGCAAGAATCGCGAGATCCGA
>JADHOF010000111.1 GCA_016779125.1 Verrucomicrobiia bacterium
TCCCCGGTCTTGTCGGGCGCAAAGTGCGCTCTCCATTTGGTGCCGTCCGAGGCGGAAGTATTCGAGGCGTCGCCGTCGGCCGCGAAATGTCCGGGGACTGAATAGGAATGCGATCCGTCGGCGTGGGTGAAGGTCGCCGTCATTCGATAGTCGGTGAACGGATTCGGATCGTTGTCCCGCTCGTGCGCGTAGGGGCCGTCGAGCGTCACGGTGACCTTGTGCCACTGCTTCAATTCTCCCGAGACGTGCACGCTTCCGTTCCCGTCCGGTTTTCGTGGCATTACGAGGGGGGGCGCTTTGGCTTCCGGAGTTTTGCCGGGCTGGCTGCCGATGCTCGCGACAGATTTGCGGGTTTTTGAGTCCGTCGGGGAGAATGAGAGCGCGGACCAGCGGGCGCGGCTGAATTCTTTACCGTCCTCGGAAGCCACCGTGGAGATCACGTCAATGACATCACCCGGATTCAGCTCCACATCCCGCCAAACCGTGGTGAAACGGGGACCTTCCTCGAACTGCTTTTTGCTGAGCGGACACTCGAATTTGCCGACGGAAGTGTCGTTGACCCGCACCTCATAGTTTGCGCGACCATCTTCCTCGCCGACCGCGTGCAGGGTCAGGTCGTAGCGGCCGGACGGGAAGGGAAACGGAGCGGATGTTTTGGCGCGTTTGTGGGTGTTTGGGTTGATCGCGAGCCAGTTCCGGTTGACGTAGTAGCCGCTTCCCGTGATGGGAAAACTTGTCGCCGGCATCCTTAGCGAGGTGCTTCTTCCCGAGGCCTTCCGGGTGGCCGGGGCTGAACGATCGGCGGCGTATGCCAACGCCAATGAAAAAAGGAAGAGCAGGGTGGTGGCGTGTTTCATCTGATTGGAGGCCAAGGTTGTCGGGATGTCCGGGCTTTCGCAAGGGACAAGAAAGTCGAATCGGACTGCGCGTTCGTCAGTCGTAGTCCGTTGAGAAAACGGTTGCCCGCGACCCGCAGGTCCGCATTATCCGGTGCCGTCAGCCGACACAACATCAACACTCGAAACATGAAAAAACTGTCAAAACTCAGCATCGCGCTCGTCGCGGCCTCCCTGTTGACCGCCTCAGCTGGTGCAGCTGATCACGGTCATTCCACCGCAGCGCACGTGATGCAGAAATCGCCGAAAGGCGCCAAGGCCTACATTGTGAACCTCAGGGACGGCAAAACCTACAAGGGCAAGGTGAAGGTCATCTTCGGTCTGTCCGGCATGGGCATCAGCCCGGCGGGCATCACGGCCAGCGGCCAGCCGATTCCCGACACCGGTCATCACCACCTGCTGGTGGATGTCGACAAGCTGCCTCCGCTGAATCAACCGCTTCCGGCCGACAAACCCGACACCTTCAAGCACTTCGGCAAGGGACAGACGGAAACGACGCTTGAGCTGGCTCCCGGCAAACACACGTTGCAGCTGATCCTCGCGGACTACGGTCACGTGCCGCACGATCCGCCCGTGATGTCCAAAAAGATCACGATCACCGTTGAGTAAGCGGCGGGTCATCTGAAATTCGAAGGCGGCCGAAAGGTCGCCTTTTTCTTTTGAAACGTCTGTTTCTCCGCTAGCGTCCCGCCACTTTCACACCGACCTATGTTGTTTTCACTCCACTGCATCGACAAAGCGGACGGACTTCCGATTCGCAAAGAGAATCGTCCCGCGCACCTCGAATATCTCGAGGCCAATCTCGCTTCGATTCGTTTCGCCGGGCCCACCTTGGATGACTCGGGAGAAACCCCCACAGGGAGCCTGCTGATCATTGAGGCGGCCGACCGAGCCGCTGCGGAGGCTTTTGCGGCTGCGGATCCTTACGCGAAAGCGGGCGTGTTCGAGAAGGTCATCATCAAGGCGACCAAACAGGTTTTTCCGAAATAGATCGCGATCTTTCAGCGTCCAGACCGACCTGCAGCATTAAACTCATGAACACCCGAAAATCCATCGTCACCTTGCTTGCCCTTCTGTTGAGCCTTGGTGTCAGCCATGCTGCGAAGGGGCCGAAGCCTCTTCGCGTGCTCCTTCTCACCGGAGGCTGCTGCCACGATTACGCGGCCCAGAAGGATATTTTAAAGAAAGGGCTGGAGGCCCGCGCCCATGTGCATGTGGATCAAATCCACACCGATGACAAGTCGACCAAACCACCGCTGGCCATCCTTGGAAATCCGGATTACGCCAAGGGCTATGACGTGATCATCCACGACGAGTGTGCGGCTGCGATCGCTGACGCGAAACTGGTGGAAGGGGTGCTTGCTCCGCATAGGAACGGGATTCCGGGCGTCAATCTACATTGCGCCATGCACTCTTACCGCGTCGGAAATCACAGGGAACCGACGACGGCCGGCAGCGAAGGCAGCATGTGGTTCGATTATCTGGGGCTCCAATCCAGCGGGCACGGACCGAAGGAGCCGATCAAGGTCAATTTTTCAAAGGTGAAACATCCGGTTACCGCGACGTTGAAGGATTGGGCAACCGGCCCCGAGGAACTCTACAACAACGTGCAGGTGTTTCCAGGCGTGACCGCGTTGGCGAACGGCGTGCAAATGCAGAAGCCGCGCGCGCCGAAAGGCAAGAAAGCGGCTGGCGAAGCGACCAAGGCGGAAGCGACCGTGGTGTGGGTGAACGAATATCACGGCACCAAGGTCTTCAGTACGACGCTGGGCCATTTCAACGAAACGGTTGCGGACGACCGTTATCTTGAACTGGTCACCCGCGGGCTGCTTTGGTCCTGCGACAAGCTGTACGCCGATTATCTGAAGTAGTCGGCAGCCATTCGGAATTCTCGAAGTCGTCGCCGGTCAGCCGGCGGCGACTTTTTCGTTGATGACCGGATTTGACAGACGACCGATCTTCTCGATTTTGACCTCGACCAGATCGCCTTCCTTCAGCCAGAGCGGCGGTTTTTGCGCCATCCCGACGCCATGAGGAGTGCCTGTGAGAATGACGGTTCCGGCAGGCAGGGTGGTGCTGCCGCTCAAGAACACAATGATCTCGGCAACCGAGTAAATCATGTCGTCCGTGTTCCAGTCCTGCATGGTTTTGCCATTCACCTTGCAGCTCAGTTTGAGATTCTGGGGGTCGGGGATTTCGTCCCGGGTGACCAGACAGGGGCCGAGCGGGCTGAAAGTGTCGAAAGTCTTGCCCCGGCACCACTGGCCGCCGCCGCGCTTGATCTGCCAGTCACGGGCGCTCACGTCGTTCGCGGCCGTGTAGCCGAGCACGTGGTCGAGCGCGTTCTCAAGCGTCGCGTTTTTGCAGTCCTTCCCGATCACAACCGCGAGTTCAACCTCGTAATCCACTTCCTCGCTCGGCATGGCCCGCGGAATCTCAATCGGCGAATCGGGATGGTTCAGGGTGTTGACGCCTTTGGTGAACAGGACGGGTTGCGCGGGTTCCGGCACATTGCATTCCTTGGCGTGGAACTTGTAGTTGAGGCCGATGCAAAGAATTTGAGACGGGACGACAGGAGAGAGCAGTCGACTGACGGTCGCGGGCGTTTGCGTGGCCTGAAATGCCGCAAACACGTCGCCCTCAATCAGCAGGGCGGAACCGTCGGCTTGAAGGGCGCCATGCCGAATGGTGCCCGCTTCGTCTTCGAATCGAATGATCTTCATTGTGCGGGCGAAGTTGTTTCAGTCGAAGCCCACGGGGACAAGCCCAAAGCGCGGAGGTTCCATGCGGTTTTGCTTGCCAAGCCCGGACCCGATCGGCAATTTTTCGCGTCTTGGTCCGGGACGTAGCGTAGTTTGGCTAGCGCGCCTGCTTCGGGTGTAGGAGGTCGTGAGTTCGAATCTCACCGTCCCGACCATCTTATTTTTCTGGGAATCTCGGTTCCCGCTGGAAACAAGGCCGCGTTCAACACACGCGGCCTGAATTTTTGGGATCTCCCGAATCCCGCAACAACCCATCAAAACCATGGCAGACGAAGCACAACAGGACGAAAAGAAGCGCAAATCGCTGGAAGAGCGGGAGCAGATGACCGAGCTGGAACGCATCCGGCATTCCTGCGCGCACATATTGGCCACGGCCATCCTGCGGCTGTGGCCGGATGCCCAATTTGCCTACGGACCTCCGGTGGAGAACGGTTTTTATTACGACGTGGAACTTCAGCATCGGATATCCCCGGAGGACTTCGAGCGAATCGAGGAGGAGATGCGCAAGGAGGTGAAGGCGAACAACAAGTTCGAGAAGATCACCGTGACGCGCGAGCAGGCGATCGCGGACGCCAAGTCCGGGCGGCTGGGAGGATTGACCGAGCGGGTGGGTGAGAGCGTCTTCAAACTGGACCTGCTGGATCAGATTCCGGAAGACGAGGCGATTTCCTATTTTCAGAACGGGGAATTCATCGATCTCTGCGCGGGGCCGCACGTGATGCGAACCGGCAACGTCAAGGCTTTCAAACTAACCCACGTCGCCAGCGCCTACTACAAGGGCGACGAAACCCGCCCGCAGTTGCAACGCATTTACGGAACGGCGTTCAAGAACAAGACCCAGCTGGAAGAGTTTCTAAAAGCAAAAGAAGAAGCCAAGGAGCGAGATCACCGCCGGGTCGGCCGGCAGCAGGAGCTTTTTGCAATCGATGATCAGGTCGGGCAGGGGCTCGTTCTCTGGATGCCAAAGGGCGCGACCGTTCGGCAGGCCTTGCAGGATTTTATTTCCGAGGAATTGGCCAAGCAGGGCTACGACCAGGTTTTCACCCCGCATATTGGAAAACTCGGTCTTTACCGGACTTCGGGTCACTTTCCATATTATCGCGAGTCGCAGTTTCCTCCGATCATCGAGAACGAGGCGCTTGAGAAGATGGCGGCCGAGGGCTGCTCCTGCTCCGAAATCGCAAATCGCCTGAACGAGGGACAGATCGATGGCTTTCTACTGAAGCCGATGAACTGCCCGATGCATATTCGCATCTATGCCCAGCGGCCTCGCTCGTACCGGGAATTGCCGGTGCGCCTGGCCGAGTTTGGCACGGTCTATCGTTGGGAACAGTCTGGCGAACTGGGCGGAATGACCCGTGTGCGCGGATTTACGCAGGACGACGCCCATCTTTTTGTGACACCCGAGCAGGTTGGCCCCGAGGTCATGGGTTGCCTCGATCTCGTCAAGACGGTGCTGACGACCCTCGGGATGAATGACTACCGGGTGCGCGTGAGTCTCCGCGATCCCGCGTCGGACAAGTACGTCGGCGATCCGGCGAACTGGGACAAAGCCGAGGCTGCGCTCCGCGACGCGGTGCAGAAACTGGGCGTGCCATACGACGAAGTCGAAGGAGAAGCGGCTTTTTATGGTCCCAAGATCGATTTCCTGGTGAAAGACGTCATCGGGAGGGAATGGCAGCTGGGCACGGTGCAGGTGGACTACAATCTGCCCGAGCGTTTCGATCTCCACTACATCGGGTCCGACAATCAATCGCACAGGCCCGTGATGATCCATCGCGCGCCCTTTGGCTCAATGGAACGATTTGTAGGGGTTCTGATTGAGCACTTTAACGGTAATTTTCCCTTGTGGTTGGCTCCCGAACAGGTTCGCGTCATGACATTGAACGCGGATCAGGAGCTGGTTGCTTACGGAACCGCGATTCTGAATCAACTCAAGGCGGCGGGGGTGCGGTCCAGCGGAGACTTCAGCAGCAACGACATCAAGGGCAAAGTGCTCCACGCGGAGCAGGAAAAAGTCCATACAATGTTGGTGATCGGTGGACGCGAGATGGAATCGGGTAGTGTCGCCATCCGGCTCCATGGAAAAGGCAGACAGGGCGTAAAACCGCGCGAAGAGGCGGTTTCAGAATTATTGGAAGCGATTGCCCGAAGAAAATTGTAATTCACCTTGCAACGGGGGATCTCGGGTTGTTACTTTCCCGCCCCTTTCAATAAAGAGAAGCGGAACGAGAGAAAAATGGCACGAATTTGCGAACTTACGGGAAAGCGGCCGGTCAAGGGCAACCACATCCGGCGCAGCGGTAAAGCGAAGAAAAAAGGCGGCATCGGTATGCACGTTACCGCCGTCACCAAACGGAGGTTTTTTCCGAACCTTCAGCGCGTCAAAGCGATCGTGGACGGCGAGGTGAAATACATCCGTGTTACCGCCAAGGCCATCAAGAAGGGCTTGGTGCAGCGTCCTCCCCGCCGGAAGTGGAAGGCCGCGACGAAGTAACTTTTCAGCAGCAAACGAAAGATTCGTTCACCCACGAATCCGTAAGGCGGAGGCGACAGCCTCCGCCTTTTTTGATTTGCGCCGGCGTTTCGGATTTCTCGGCGCTTGTTTGTGCCAAAACTACCGCTAAAACCAATCGCACATGACCGGCGGACCTGAAAAACAACCGAGAGTGACGGTGGACGGGAAGTTTTTCCGGCTTGGAGACGCGAAATTTTACGTCAAGGGCGTGACCTACGGACCCTTTGCAGGCGCGGAAGACGGCCCGTTTCCAGAAAACAGCCGGGCAAGATCGGACTTCGCGCTCATCAAGGAATTGGGTGCCAACACGCTGCGGGTCTATCATGTTCCCCCCAAGCGCCTGCTTGATCTGGCCGACGAGCACGGGCTCAAGTTCCTCATCGATGTTCCCTGGTGGAAGACCGGCTGTTTCCTGGATGGTGTAGGTCATCGGGAAAACGCGCGACTCGCTGTCAGGGAAGCGGTCGAGGCGTGCGATGGGCATCCCGCGGTGTTTGCCTTCAGCCTGGTCAACGAGATCGCCCCGGATGTGGTCCGGTGGCACGGAGCCAAGCTGATTGGCACGTTTATTGACGAACTGGCCCGGGTTGCAAAGGCGGCGGATCCCGGGTGCCTTGTCACTTTTGGAAATTACCCGCCCACCGAATACGTCTCCGCAAGGCAGGTCGATTTCGTCTGTTTCAATGTCTATCTGCACGCGGAGAAGGCGTTTTCCAGTTACCTGTCCCATCTGCAGATGCTCGCGGACACCCGACCGCTGATCATTGGCGAGATCGGGATGGACTCCCTTGGCGAGGGGCCGGAGCCACAGGCGGAGATGCTGTCCCGCGAGATTGAAGCGGGCTTTCGCGGCGGGTTGGCCGGACTTTGCGTTTTTAGTTTTACCGATGAGTGGCACAAGGACGGTCGGCTGGTGGAGGAATGGCAATTCGGAATTGTGGATTCGGAGAGAAGACCCAAGCCGGCCTTTTCCGCCGTTGCTCGGGCGTTTGAACTGGCTCCGTATTTCCCAATCGAAGGTGCGCCCAAGGTTTCGGTCGTGGTGTGCACCTACAACGGATCGGCGACGCTCAAGCTGTGTTTGAGTTCCCTTCAGAAGCTGAACTATCCGCAGTATGAGGTGATTGTGGTGGACGACGGATCGATGGATGCGGTTCCGGAGATCACGAAAGCGTTTGAGGGCGTTCGATACGTTCGCCAGTCGAATCTGGGACTTTCAGCGGCACGCAACACCGGTCTGAAAGCGGCGATGGGCGAAATCGTGGCGTATACCGACGACGATTGTCGGGCGGACGAGGACTGGTTGCATTATCTGGTGGGAGATCTTCATCGCAGCGAATTTCAGGCAATGGGGGGACACAATTTCCTGCCTCCCGATGATTCACCGCTCGCGGCGGTTGTGATGGCTTCCCCCGGCGGCCCGACCCACGTGATGTTGACTGAACGAGAGGCGGAGCACGTTCCGGGGTGCAATATGGTTTTTCGACGTGAGGCCCTGGAGGCGATCGGAGGCTTCGACCCCGTGTTCAGGAAGGCCGGAGACGATGTGGATGTCTGTTGGCGGATGCAGCAGGCGGGTTACAAGATCGGTTTCAATCCGGCCGGCTTTGTCTGGCACTATCGGCGATCGACCGTGCAGGCCTACCTGAAGCAACAGGCGGGCTACGGCGAGGCCGAGGCGATGTTGCTGAGGAAACATCCCGACTATTTCAACGCGTGGGGCGGCGGTCACTGGCGGGGGCGGATTTATTCCCCGATTGCGTGGATGCCGTTTAATTCGCCTGCGATTTACCACGGGCGCTTCGGCGAGGGGATGTTTCAATCCATTTACTCGACCGCCATGGACTGGCAGCTCGCGCGGTTCACCAGCCTTGAACGACACCTGACGGTGACGCTGCCGCTGTTGGTGTTCGCCTATGTGTTTGGCAACCCGCTGCTTGGCATTGCGGGGCTGGCCTGTCTGGTGTTGTGGCTCGGTGTCGGGGGCTACGCCGGGGCGATGTCCGACCTGCCGCGTGATCGGGAGCGGAAGTGGTCCAGAGCGTTGATCGGCGCGCTGTATCTGCTGCAACCGATCGTGCGCGGTGCCGCGCGGTATTCGGAGCGCTTTATCTGGCGACAGATTCCGCTGAACAGCCGCGAGACGCTCGACACGATTTCCCTCCGAAAATCCAGACGTCATTTTGATCAGTCCGCCTATTGGTCCGACGAGGCGGTGTCGCGAACGGATCTGCTTGAGGCCTTGCAGGCGCGCTTGCTGGGGGACAAGTGGCAGGCCCATGCGGACACGGGCTGGGGGAGTCATGACCTTGAGATTCCGGGCAGCCGATGGAGTCTGCTCCGCTTGACGACCGCGACGGAATGGCACTTGGGCGGCAAAGTCCTGATCCGGTGCCGTGTCGAATCGAGATGGAGCTTTCTGGCGAAGGTGATTTTCTGTTTCACGGTTCTGGCGGCGGTCCTGATTGCGGGATCGCCCCTGTCACTGTGGTCTCAATTGTTTTTGTTGGCGCCTTTTGCCGTGATGCTTTGGGTTGATCGTCGAAAGCGGGACTTGAGGCGGATCTTTTCCGTCGTGCTCGACGAGGTGGCGAAGGAGAGGGGGCTGACCCGGATCAAGGCCAAGGACCGATGGACCGGGGAAGGTGAAGAATCGAAGCCGGGGGAGAAGGTGAAACCGGAATCGACGTCGGCGGATCTGCCCGACTAGACTTCGCGATGGTTCAGTATCTCGAATTGCTCCGGCTCGTGCGGGAGCGGGGCAAGTTCAAGGGTGATCGCACCGGCACCGGCACCTATTCCGTTTTCGGCGCGCAAACCCGCTTTGATCTTTCCGACGGCTTTCCCTGCCTGACCACGAAAAAGCTGCATCTCCGGTCGATCATTCACGAGTTGCTTTGGTTTCTCCGGGGCGACACGAATGTCCGTTACCTCAACGAGAACGGCGTGACGATCTGGGACGAATGGGCGGACGCAGAGGGAAACCTGGGGCCCGTGTACGGAAAGCAGTGGTGTTCTTGGGCGACCGTCGATGGCCGGACGATCAACCAGATCGACGAGGTGATCGGGCAGATCAAGAAGAACCCCGACAGCCGCCGGCTGATCGTCAGCGCCTGGAACGTGGGCGAGATCGATCAAATGGCGTTGGCTCCCTGCCACGCCTTCTTCCAGTTCTACGTGCGCGACGGCGAATTGAGCTGTCAGTTGTATCAGCGCAGCGCGGATCTGTTTCTTGGAGTTCCGTTCAACATCGCCTCGTACGCTCTCTTGCTGCTGATGGTCGCGCAGGTTTGCGATCTCAAGGCCGGGGAGTTTGTTCATACCTTCGGGGATCTGCATCTCTATTCAAATCATCTGGAACAGACCGATCTGCAGCTCTCCCGGGAGCCCCGTCCGTTGCCGACGATGAAGCTGAATCCGGCGGTGAAAGACATTCACGACTTTCGCTTCGAGGATTTCCAACTTGAGAACTACGATCCCCATCCGGGCATCAAGGCCCCGATCGCGGTCTGACTGGCGGACATGAAGCACTTCAAGGCCATCGCCGCGATGTCGCTGAACCGGGTGATCGGGGACGGCAACAAGATCCCCTGGCATCTCCCGGAAGACTTCAAATGGTTCAAGGCCAAGACGGTCGGCAATATCGCGCTGATGGGGCGAAAGACCTTTGAAAGTCTGGGGCGTCCGCTCCCGAATCGACGCAATCTGGTTTTGACCCGCCATCCGCAGAAACTGCTCCATGAACATCCCGACGTCTTCGAGCACTTCCACGAATGGCGCGGGGGGAAGGATGTCGGTGACGATATCAAGCGGCCCTACCAACTCTTCATACCGAGGGTCAAGGCGCGGGGGCGGGAGGATCTGCTGCTTTTCAAATCGCTCGAGCTGATCGATCCGAACGAGTTCGACTGCGACATATTTGTCTGTGGCGGCGCGCAGATCTACGAGCAACTGCTGCCGCGTTGTTCAGATCTTTTTCTGACGGTCGTCAAACGGGAGGTGGCGGGCGATGCGCTTTTCCCCCGATTTGAGGATTTCTTCAAACTCGACGAGATCGTCCGGGACGAGGCTGAGTTTGAGATCCGCCACTACCGGAATCCCGATCCGGTATCCGCCTGACTCAAGACGTGTCCAAGATGCTGAAATCTTCCGGAGCGATGGCGGGCGCGACGCTGCTCAGCCGCGTTTTGGGCATGCTCCGTGAAATGCTCTACGCGAGATTCATGGGCGACGGGCCGATCGCCGGCGCGTTTGGATTTGCCTTCTCGATTCCGAATCTTTTTCGCCGGCTGCTTGGCGAGGGTGCGCTGACCGCCGCGTTTGTTCCCATCTTCAAGGAGAAAGAGGCAAGGGAAGGCGAATCGGCGATGTGGCATGTGGCCAACGCGGTTTTGTCGGGCCTCGTCCTGGTGTCTCTCGCGATCGTTTTCCTCGTGGTCGGTGGGCTGACGCTGGTGCTGTCGGGAGGCCTTGTTGACGACAAGTTCCGCTTGGTGCTTGAACTGGTCCGCATCATTTTTCCCTATATGATGACGGCCTGTCTCGCGGCTGTTTTCATGGGCATGTTAAATTCGCGCGGACATTTCTTTCTGCCCGCTTTGGGTGCGGTGATCTTGAATCTGGTGATCATTCCGGTGGTGTTGTTTGTCGCTCCCCGCTGGGGTGTTCGATTGGACGAACAGATTTTCGCCCTGGCATACGCGGTGGTGATCGCCGGCGTGTTTCAGGCAATGTTCATGGTGCCCAAACTGAGGCAGATCGGTTTCCGCTTCGCCTGGGTTTCGCCCGTTGGGAATCCGGTCCTGCGACAGGTTTGGAATCGGATGATTCCCGGGCTGCTCGGGGTGGCGGCGTTTCAATTGAACGTGTTTCTGACGGGTGTCATTGCCGGGATGGTCGATTTCCAGATCTACGCTTCCTACAGTTACGCGGTGCGTCTATTCGAACTGCCGCAGGGCTTGTTCGGGGTGTCCCTGGCGACCTTTCTCCTGCCGACCTTGTCCGGCCTGGTGGCGCAGGGAAACATGCCCGGATTCAAGAGCACGCTCACGCAGGGACTCGGCTACGTGATCTTCATCAACGCGTTGATGGCGGGGTTGTTGATGTTGCTGGCCGAGCCGATGGTGCGGCTGCTTTTTGAACGCGGAAAATTTACAGACGAATCCACTGCTCGCGCGGCCGGTGCCTTGTTTTGGCTGGGATTGTCTCTCGTGCCGTATTCCGTGAACTCAATTCTGACGAGGGCCTTCTTCGCGCTGGGCGACACGAGGACGCCGATGCGGCTGAGCGCCCTGTGTCTCGGGCTGAATCTCGGCATTGTGATGCTGCTGATCGACGGGCATCGGCAGGCGGGGCTGGCCATGGCGAACTGCGCCACCGCGCTGTTGAACACGGTGTTGCTGACAGTTTGGCTGCGAAGGACGACCGGGCCGCTTGGTCTGGGCAAACTGGCGAAATTGGCGGCGCAGATTTGCGTGGCCTTGGTGGTCGGACTTTCCGTGTGCTGGTTCGCCCACCGTTGGTGGGATCAGCGGATCGGTCACGGCGATGTCTATCGACGGATTGGCGAGGTATTCGTTCCGATGATTCTGACCGGCGGGGCGTATCTGCTTGCCGGGCACTTTCTCAAGATGTCGATCTCGAGCGAAATGCTTCGCTTGCTGTCGAGGGTGAAATGAGCGGACCTAAAGACGCCGAAATTCGAGTTTCCAAATGCGATTCGATCCGGCATCGAGTGACAGATCATGAACATGAATCGAAAAGAGTTTCTCAAGTCGATGGCTGGCGGGGCCGTGGCTCTGGCCGGGGGCGGATGCGCGGGTTTGCCCGTCAGTCGGAACCGACCGAAGCTCGCCGTGTCAGCCGCGACCTACATGGTCAGGGGACGTTTGAAGGCGAACGCGAGCCCGGCGGGATTTCGGGATTCCCTTCACCTTCTGGAACATGCGCACGAGCTGGGCGCGGGCGGGGCGCAGATTGGCGTCCGGGATTGGAGCGAGCCCGGGATGGCGAAGCGCCTGCGCGGGAAGGCGGAGGAATTCGGGATGACTTTGGAGGGTCAAATCGCCTTGCCGAAGAAGGATGCGGACATTGCCGCGTTCGAACGCTCGTTGACGGCGGCCAAGGAGGCGGGTGTTTCGATCCTGCGAACTGTGATGTTGGGCGGGCGACGGTATGAGACGTTTGGAACCCGCGAGTCGTGGGAGCAGTTCAGGCGGGATTCCTGGGAATGGCTGACACGGGCGGAACCGCTCGTGAAAAAGCATGGTCTAAGGCTCGCGGTGGAGAATCACAAGGATTG
>JADHOF010000112.1 GCA_016779125.1 Verrucomicrobiia bacterium
CGAAGCCCCGTCGCCCTGCCCCGTTCTGTTTCCACCAACGAGGCCGGGACCAACACGTTTGACTGGCTGCAACGCCTCGCAAGCGAACAGCCCGCGACCGCCATCGGCGAGGTTCTCCGCGAAACGGTCAACCGCAAGCGCGGGCAATCCCTCGCCGGGGTCCTATTGATCACGGACGGAGCCAACAACCTCGGCCTCGCCCCCCAGGAAGCGGCGGAGCAACTGAAGCGCGAGAACGTACCGCTCTACATCTACGGCGTCGGAATCACCTCCCCACGCGACATCATCGTCACCAATCTCGCCGCTCCCGAGGTCGCGTTCCTGAACGACGAGGTGCTGGTCAATGTCCACGTGCGCGCGCAAGGCCTGAATGGCGAAAAGGCGAAGGTGCATCTCAAGCTCGGTGCCACGAAGGTGGATGAAAAGGAGATCACCTTCGGCGGCCCGGGTGAACAGATTGTCGCGCTCCGATTTCTTCCGAAGGAGGCCGGTGAATTCGAGCTGTCGGCCGGAGTCGATCCACGGGAGGACGAGACGGAAAAGAGCAACAACCATGTTCGTCGCCAGCTTCGCGTTGTGGACCGTAAGATCAAGGTGCTGCTCGTGGAGGAAACACCGCGTTGGGAATACCGGTACCTGCACGCCATGCTGTCCCGCGACCGCCGGGTCGATCTGAAGACGGTCCTTTACGAGGGCGATCCCTCCATCACACACGGGGAGGACGCGCCGTTCCTGCCTGGCTTTCCAGGCAACCGGGACGAACTGTTCCGCTTCGACCTTGTGATTCTGGGCGATGTGGATCCGCGCCGCCTCACCCGCCTGCAGATGAACAACCTCAACGAGTTCGTCTCCCGCTTCGGAGGTGCCTTCATCATGATCGCGGGCAAGCGCCACAGCCCGCACTCCTTCCGCCAGACGCCGATCGAATCGATGTTACCCGTCGAGTTTGAGGCGGCCGCGATCGACAACGGCGGTGAGGTGTCGGCGACGGATCCGGTGAAGCTGGAGCTCACCACCGGAGGGCGGGGCAGCACCATGCTGCAGCTTTCGGATCAGCCCGGCGAAAACCTCCGCCAATGGGGCGAACTGCCGCCGATCTACTGGGTCGCCCGCGTCCTGCGCGGCAAACCGGGGGCGGAAGTGCTGCTTGTGGATCCGAATCCCCTGAAAGCATCCCGCTTCGGCCCGATGCCCGTCGTGGCCATCCAGCAATACGGGTTGGGCCAATCACTCTACGTCGGCACGGACAACACCTGGCGCTGGCGCCGCAATGTCGGCGACGTCCATTACTACACCTTTTGGGGACAGATCATTCAACGGCTCTCGTTGTCCCATCTCCTGAACGGGTCGCGTCGCACGCAGATCAGTCTCGACCGGCCAAACTACGCGACCGGTGATCGCGTACAGGCCTTCGCCCGACTCTACCGCGCCGGATTTGAACCCGTGGCGGATCGCGTCGTGAAGGCGTTCTATCAACCGCGCGGCGACACCTTTCGGCAGCCGGTCGAGCTGCGGCAGGTGCCGGACCAACCCGGACTTTATCGCGGCAATTTCATCGCGCCCGCCCCCGGACAATATGAGTTCGGGGTGGAAATGGATCCCGAGCAACCAACACCCTTCCTGGTGGGCGAGGCCAGCGTCGAACTCGCGGACACGGCCATGAACGAGAATCTGCTGCGCGAGCTTTCTGCGATTACAGGCGGCGGCTTCTTTCGGGAGGAAACGCTCCACGAACTCCCCGACCGCGTCACCAGCCGGGCGGAACGCGTGCTGTCGCCTCACGAGGTCGAGCTCTGGTCCAGCCCGTTCTATTTCCTTCTCATCCTCCTGCTGGTCACTGCGGAATGGGTGGTCCGCAAACTTTCCTACCTCAAATGAGCACCCGCCCGCGAAACTCCGATGATCTACCGCCCAGCGAGCTGCTGGACCGGAAGATTCGCGGACTGCAAAAGCGCAAGCTGGCGGTCGAGGCGGGAAGCGGTGGCACCCTTGCGGCCACGGTGTTTCTGCTGCTCATCGGCGTGGAGGCTTTCGTGGACTGGCGACTCGAACTGCCCTGGGCGCTGCGACTGATCTGGTTCCTGACGGGACTCGGAATCGTCCTGCACCTGCTGAACGAACGGGTTGTCATTCCGTTCCTGGACCGCATCGACACCGACCGCGCGGCACTCCTGGTCGAAAAACACTTTCCGGTTTTCAACAGCCGCCTCATCTCGGCACTGCAACTGACCCGCCCCGGTGCCTTGCACGGGGCCGAGGCCGCCGGACTGGTATCAGCCCTCGTCCGGCAAACAGAGCAGGAGGCCGAAAAGGTGGATTTCAACAGCATTGTCCGAACGAATTCCCTGCGACGCCGCGTCTGCTGGCTGCTCGGAATCATCGCCGTCGCCGGAGTTTGCTTCGGACTCGGCGGAAATGTCAGCACAGCCTTGCTCCAAAGGGCGTTTCTTTCCACCTCGGTCGAGGTGCCCCGCAAGACGCGCGTCTCCGACTTCTCCGGCGATCTGGTGGTCGGGCGCGGAGATCCCGTCGTGATCACCGCCACCGCCACCGGGGTCGTTCCCGCCGAAGGCTCCGTCGAGATCGAATACGATTCCGGCCTTGATCGTGCCTTCACCATGGAGAGGACGACCGGTGCCGACACCTACACCCGCCGTTTGGAAAGCGTGCAGGAATCCTTCGACTACCTCGTCCGATTGAACGACGGTCGCTCCCGCCCCGCCCGTGTCGAGGTCGTGCCCCGGCCGAGCGTCGCGGGACTGGAAGCCCGCCAGGTCTTCCCGGCCTACACCGGACTGGAGGACCGCCGCCGCACCGCCGCCGATCTCGCCCTGCTCGCAGGGAGCCGGCTGCAACTGGCCGTCACTGCAAACAAGCAGATCACCAACGGATGGCTGCAATTGCACGGGGCCACCAATCGAGTTCCGCTCCAACTCGGAGCCAACCCGACGGAACTGCGCGGCACGATCGACATCATCGCCACCAACCTCATCGGCTTCAGCGTTCACATGGCTGACGTTCACGGGCTCGAATCCCGCGACGAGGCCGTCTACCGCGTGGACGTGCTGCCGGACCGAGTCCCCGAGGCCCGGATCACCTATCCGCTCCGACGCGAGGAACTCGCCACCCGTACCGCCCGCGTGATGATCGCCTTCGAGGCCACGGATGACTTCGCGATCGCCGAGGCGAATCTCCGCTACCGGATCAACGACGGCGACACGAACACCATTCCGCTGGATCTCCCGTCCGGCGACAGGCGCTTCATGAAGAATCGCTACAACTGGGACCTGACAGAAATCACACCGCCCCTCACCGAGGACGCGTCGGTCCATTACTGGCTTGAAATCGTGGACAACAACAACGTCACCGGCCCCGGACGCGTCTCCACGGATCTCAACGTCGTTCGAATCGTGAGCGAAGAGGAGAAGCGCAACGATCTGATGAACCGCGTCGGCGACTCGCTCGGCAGCATCGGCGACGCCGCCACCGACCAGGAATCCCTCAACCAGCGCCTCGGCGAACTCATCCGCCGCCGCACCGAGGAATCCATCGGCAGCAGCCCCCGGTAGTCGTTTGCCGAACACCGGCTTTCCGCCCGCCCTGAATGGGAGGGTTGGATGAACCCATGCGGACGGATCAGGCCTGATTCGAAATCCAGACGCATCCGTAAGGCTCCAGCTCAATCACCCCGCCCAGATCTTCGTAGCGGACACCGGTAAGCAGGTCACCCCAAGCCTCGGTGGCGATGAGATTCAACTCCACCAAGGGGATCTGCTGCCGCCCGGCCGATACGTTGTGCAGCGCGAAGATACTCTGGTCGCGATCGAGACTTTCACGCCAGAAGGCGAACACCTGATCTGAGAAGTGGAGCGTGTACTGCGTTGCATTGGGATGGAAGGCGGGCTGCCGCCGTCGGATCTCGATCAGTCTCTTCAACTCGGCAAAGACCCTGCCGTGGTGACGGCCGGAATCAGCCAGCGAGGCCTCCAGATCTTCGGCATCCCATTGATACCGGTTGATGGTTCGCGCGCGCCCGGTTCGGGCCACACCCGCCGTGTTGTTCTCCGTCGCCAGCAGGCTGTGAATGTAGATTGCAGGCAGGCCTTCGAGAGCCAGCACAATGGCATGGGCACAACGAAATCGGGCGACCTGCAGACCATCGTCCTCCCCTCCAATCGGGCGAACCATCGCGCTGAACAATGAGACGTTCGCCTCGTAGGGCTTGAGCTGACCGTCCGGCATGCGACGCATCGAAATCTCGCCTCCCGATGCCCTGATGCTGTCGAGCAGACCATCCAGCTCAGATGGCGAAAGGAGGCCTTCAGCGGGGCGCAACCCAATGCCGTCGTGGGAGGCGATGAAGTTCAGGTAGGCCCGGCCGCGACGAGCGGGCGGCATTGACATCATCCATGCCTTGAGATGCCTGCAGCTGCCGCTCAACAGCGCGTGCAACAGCAACGGCGGAAGGGAAAAATTGTAGATAAGGTGCGCCTCGTTGCCGTTGCCAAAATAGCTGAGATTTTCCCGGTTCGGCACGTTGGTCTCCGTGATGATGACGGCGGACGGCTCCAGATTCTCGATCACGACCCGTAGCAGCTTGATCAGCTCATGGGTCTGCGGCAGATGGACGCACGTGGTGCCCGACTCCTTCCAAAGGAAGGCGATGGCATCGAGCCGGAAGTAACGGATGCCGCGTTCGACGTAGTGTCGAACAATGCGAACAATCTCAAGCAGCACTTCTGGATTCCGAAAATCCAGATCGACCTGATCCTCCCCGAAGGTGCACCAGACGTGCTTCTCCCCCGCGACCGTCTGCACCTTGGTGAGCAAAGGCGAGCTCCGGGGCCGCACCACACTCGCCAGATCTTCAAAATCCAAACCGTTTATGAAGTAGCCCCGGCCCGGATCACGCCCGGAGATGAAGTTCTTGAACCAACGCGACTCGCGCGAACAGTGGTTTACGACCAGATCCGCCATCAGCAAAAAATCCTCCCCGATCGCCGAGAGATCTTCCCAGGATCCCAGTTCTGGATTCACCTCATTGTAGTCGATCACCGAGAACCCGTCGTCCGAACTGTAGGGATTGAACGGCAGGATATGGACCCCGCTGATCGTCGACCGCAACTCGCGAACCAGAAAGTTCTTAAGTTCCCGCAACGGCTTGCGGCCGGCCCGCAGAATCGAGTCTCCGTAGGTGATCATCAGGACATCGGCCTGATCCCACTTGCTGGAATCAAACGCCGTCGCGTTCGGCGGTTCCGACATGCCGGCCACCTCGAAAATCTGATCCGTGACCGCGTCCGCCTGTGCAGCGCCGTAAATTTCGGAAACATGCTGCGAGACTCGCTGACGGACCTGCTGAGCCTTCGGATGCAGCGTCGGATCAACCACAACACCGGTTCCAAATTCATGCCGGTCGTCCTCAACCGCCTGGTGTAGCTGGTGCAAAATATCCGGCACCGCCGCAACCACCCGTTTCCAGCTCGGCATGAATGGCGCGTCCATCGATTTCCGCGGGTCGAGAAATTCCTCCCCGGCGGTCAGAATGTTTTCGGCAAACACCTCCACAGCCGAACCTTCCGTGTGGCGGTCGTAGTTCAGTCCGTTGATCGTGGCGTCGTTGTGGTAGCTGTCCACCAGATCCAGGGCGATCCGGAAATAGGTGGCCTTGATCGTTCGAATATGCTCGTGGGAAAAGACCTGCCCCTGCGTTGCCATCTTCCGATAAAGCGATTTCGTGATGTCGCAGCTCATCTTTGAGAGCCCGTGCGCCCGGTCCTCCAGCGAAAGGGCCTGATGTTTGTGATCGTAGGTGTCGGCAATATCAACCTGACAGATCTGGTTGGTCGAATAGTTGCGCTGCATCTCCGAGAGAACGCCCATTTCCAAACCCCAGTCCGAAGGAATACGAATATCCTCGATCACGTCCCGCTGCATCGAGAATTCACCCGCCAGCGGATAATGGAAGCTGTCCAGGTAGTCGAGGTAGACGTTCGGACCGCAGACCCGTTTCAGTGCGCGGATGAGTGGTGTGACCAACAGCCGGCAGACCCGACCGTTCATCGAGCCGCCAGCCACCCGGGCGTAGTAGCCTTTGCAAAATTTGTAGCTGAATGAGGGGTTCGCCACCGGATACAGAAGCCGGGCGAGCATGTCTCGCTTGTAAGTGGTGATGTCGCAATCGTGCAGGGCGATCGCCTGCGCCCGTCCGGATGCGAGGAGGTAACCGAACATGTACCAGACATTGCGTCCTTTGCCCGGCTCCTTCGGAGCCAGTCCTTTCGCGGCGAGCTGTGCATCGATCTTGCGCAATCGGGGGCCGTCATTCCAGAGCACCTGCGGACGTTGCGGAAGACGACCGAAGAATTCCAATGCGTGCCGGTACTCCGCTTCGGTGGCGCGATCCAAACCCACAACGATTTCGTCAAGATAGGGAACCTCCGCGATCTCATCCACGATCGCCGACAGGGCTGGTCCCTGAAGCTCGGAATACAGCGACGGCAGCACCAGTGCCATCGGACGGCGTTTGCGGAAGCGCATCAGGTCGGCTTCCAGCTTTTCCAGAGGCCGGCTGTTAAGCTGATGCAATGTCGTAATCAGCCCGTGTTGATGAAAATTTCCCATAGCTGAATCAGGTGCATTCGCTCAAAATGGTCAAAAGTGCCGCGTTCCAACCCTTGCTCGACGGGAACTCGGCGTACACCACCCGCGGCGCGTCCGGTTGAATGCGTGGCCCCTCCGGGTGGGGGATGACGACGGCGATATCCGCCGCCTCAAGCATCCCCAAATCATTTGCGCTGTCACCGACGGCAATGACAACCCGATCCAAATCAGGCCTCCGCACCCGCAGATGCTCCAACGCGGCTGCCATGCCGTCGGCCTTGTCGTCCGGCCCCATCAGATGCAGAAATCGCCCCCCTGACAAAATCCGGATCTGATGCTCGCTCAAAGCGCTTTCAAACGCGGCTCGGCGGCGCTCCGTGTCCTCCCAGACTATCGGCTCAGTGGCAAACCGCGATCGAGCGCACTGCGCCATCGGCTCCGAAAGCCCCGTCCGCTCAGCGATTTCTTCACAGCTCCAGTCCGCGAAACCGGCGAATCGGTAGTTTTCCTTGGCCCTCAATTCGTGGGCGCAAGTCACAATTGCCTCTCGCGACAACCCGTTGACAAGGATCCGGTAGCCGTCCGATTGCAGCTGAGATTGATCCGGCTCCATCACACCCTCGCCGATTGGAACCGCCAGAACGCCGCCATTCTCAGCAACCAGTGGCGACCGGAGGTCGAGCTCCTCCGCCAAGATCCTCATCTCAGCAAAGGTCTTGCTGGAATTCAGCACCAGCGGAACACCCACGTCCCGCAGCCGCGTCAATGCCGGCCCGGCCTCAGTCCAGCAATACGACTCATCAAGCAACGACCCGTCCAGATCCGTCACAACGACCCGTTCCGTACCTGCGCTCAGCACCTTCAACGCCGGGGATCAAAGGCACATTCCGCCTCCTGTTCAATCGTCAAATGTCGCTCTTGGAACGAACGGTCCGTCGCCGCACCGCGAAATCCATGAGGCGGCGGTCAGAATGACGGCCGTCGTTTCGCCGCGAACATCAGGACCAGCGTTCCGGTGAAGAACAGGGCGAAGAGACCGGCCCGGCTTTTGCGGCCCGATTCGCCGTCCACCCGCGTGCGAAGATCGATGTTCAGGTCCGCCCATTTCTCCACCTGCAGGGATCGGGTAAAGGTGTAAAGCATGCCCTGTCGCGGAACGGCCGCGCGGATCGTCTCCGGCAACGCCTGGGCCGCTTCCTGCTGTTCGACCAGATTCTCGGCCAGTTTCATCAGGAGCGCGTTCTCGTCATCCTTGTTCTCGCCCAATGCCTCCCGAACCTGCTGCTGCGTGTAGCGCGCGCTCTTGCCGCCGCTCAGGATTTGCAGCGCGGCAGCCTGCTGTGCCACCGGCTCCGCCTCATTCTGCGCCCGGTTGGCGTGACGTCGAAAGTTCAGCCCGACCACCGCCTGCTGCATCTTGAGTTTCTGCAACTGCACACGCGCGTCCTCGTTGAAGGCGCTGTCGTGCTGGGAAAGCGTGTAGGCGTTTTTGAAGGCCAGTCGCGCCCGATCCTGCTGCCCCTCGACAAGAAAACGGTTGCCGATCTCCAATTGACTCTCCGCCTCCTGGGTTCTCGCGGCCTGCTCCGTGCTTTGCTCCACCACATAGGCCTCCAGATCCAGCAGCATCGGCACGAACGTTCCGTTTTCATCGCGCAGTTGCAGGGCCGTGTCCCAGTCCTTGAGCCGCCACGTTGGAGGCAGGTGCACATGCCACTCGATGTTCTCCAAGGGCAGATCAAATTTGGGTCCACGCAGCCCGAGCCTGCCCTTGCCGCCGGACAGTGTGGTTGAATAGATGAACTCGACCGGCACTGCGGCGTTCGGTTCGGTGGCGCGCTCCAAGGGAAGCAGAATCTGTCCCTCCTCTATCCATGGACGCACACTCGCCTGATTCACGGACCCGGACCAGAAGCGGGCCCCTTCCGGCAAAGTGAAACGCAGTGTCCGCTTGTCCCCCGGATGCAGCATCATGTTGACGGTGGTAAGCATGACACCGGACTCGGACACAACGGACGACAGCTCGGTGCTCACAACACGGGCCGGAAGAAGTTGGGCCACGTCGTGACGAACCACCCGGATCGGCAGGGCGAAGGCCGACTCGACCACGCGAAAGGTGTGATTCGCCTCGTCGCCGGCGGACTCCCTCAACGAGGTCGGAATCGTCTGCCAATCCCCGGGCTGAAGCGCGGCGGGCACTTCCGGTATGCCGATCTGCAAGCGGCCGCTGGTCCGCAAGGTGAGGAAGCCGCGCCGCAGATCGACCCGACGCGGCTGTAGCGCGCCGACGACCGTCAAGGCGGCTTCGTTCCTGGCGGCGCTCTGCCATTCCACCAGCAGTTTGTGCGCGCCGATGATCCGTCTCTGCAGCTTGATTTCCCACAAGTTGGTGTTCGCCGCGCCGCGGATGGAATCCGCAACCAGCTCCCCGGAGAATCGGACGCCGTCCGCTCCCGGGGGTGTTTCCACGAAGAGGGACTTCACCCCGGCGTTTTCGATCTTGTAGTCCAACCACGCACTGAACTTGAACTGCCCTTCACCGACCGTGGTGTCCTGCAAGGTCGTCACCTGAATCCACGGATCCACCCGTTCAACGTCCATGCCCAGCTTCCACGCCGCGTGCAACAGGCGAAACGCCAGAACGCCCCGCTGGGCGATGCCGGACTTCTTCGGGTCCAGCTGGGTAAGCCCCTCGCGCTCCGCCACCCGCAGGCGCATGCCCTGCTCGGGCACCACAATGAGCTGCCCTTCCTGCTTGCCTGCCTCGCGGATCGAAATCCGTGGCACCGTCCACGTGTTCGTGCGCGAAGGCCCCGGTCCGACCAGGGTGAGGTTAAAGACCTGATGCCCCTCGGTCTTGCCCTTGAGATGCAGCGTGATGATTCGCTTGCCGTCTTTCGCGGATTCCGTCCAATGACTCAGCGCCGCACCGCCGGGCGATTCCATGTCCATGTTGTCGGGAAGTTCAAAGCTCAACTTGAAAACACCCGCTCTCGTGATGTTCACCGCCAGATTGGCCGCCAGCACCGTGCGGTCGTCGCCAAGAGACAAGGTCTGCGAGGCCTGCACGCGCACATCGGGTTTCACTGCGGCGGCGGCGATGGACAAGCCACCCTTGCCTTCCGCGTAACGATAGGCCCGCCTCAAGGTCAAACCTTCGACCCGCTTCCCCTCCGCCGCGACCAACGCTGCGGGAAAATCCTCGATGTTGATCGCGGTCAAATCCGTCGCCTCCGATCTGCTCAACACGATCTCGCCCCCGGTGGCGACGCCCGCCAGTCCGATCTCGCCCGCCGTGCCCTCCGTTCGCAACAGACCCAGTGTCCGCTCATACGGAAGCGTGCCCGCGGTGTATTGCGAGGCGACCGTCAGATTCACCGGCTTTGTCAGCGGCGGATCGAATTCCGCCATCAGCCGCCGTGCATCCGGGTCGAAGCGCCACGCCTTCAGCCCTTCAGTCGTGACATCCGTGATCGTCATTCCCTCCGGCGTGCTCAGTACAAGTTCCGCCAGCTGCCCTTGCGCCAGCTTCACTCCCACTTCATGGATTCCCTCGATGATGCCTGCGGCGGGAATGAAAAGCTGCTTCAGCTCGGTGAAGAAAACCGGCTTCTCGGCCCGCATGTCCCGACTCTTCGGCCGCCAGGCCACCCTGGCGTCGGCCTTCGGGGGAAACACAATCTGATACACGGCGGAGCGCGCGTCGGAGGAGACCGGCCGAATCGAAACCGCATCCATCGGCTCCAACTCCAGGTCACCCCGGTCGAGCGCAAGTTCCACGCGGTTCACCAGTCCGGGAACGGTAGGCAAGGACAAGATCCACGGGAGGCTCTGCGTTCCAAGTTGGGTCTCGTAGTTCATCGTAAACTCGAAGTCGCCGTCCTTCAGCGCGGTCAGGCGGAACACGCCCTGATTCCCCTTTCTCGCCTGGCTCAGACGCAGACCTTTGACATCGAAATCGATCTGCTTCAGCACGGCCGGATCGCGGAGAAAATCCAGCTCATCGCCCGCCTTTGCGGACCAGTTCATCGTGGCGTCCACCAGCACGCGAAAACCGAACATCCGAACCTTTTGCTCCACCCGTTGGAGTTCCACCGGAGCCGGCGGCGCAGGAGGAACCACGACACGCTTGTCAGCCTGCACCGAGGTTGCGACCAGCAGAAGGCCGCCAATGATCAACGCCGTCATCGCGCTCGGTGCCCCGCCCGAATCGCCTCCGTCTTGATCGGATGCCGGCGCCTGGGGCCGCCTGGACAAACCCGACTGGCGAACGACCAGCGGAATGACCAGATGCACCACGGTGAAGAAGATCATCGCGACGAAGAAAGGCGGAGCGCCGTTGTCCATCCGCAGACAGCCGTGAAAAACCAAAGCCCAGCCCAACGCGACTCCCGCGCGCCGGGTCAGACCTTTCTGCTTCAAAATCAAATAGCCCCAAAGCAACAGTCCCGCCAAAACCGGCCACATCGAAAGCACTCCGTTGGAACGCGCGTCCGCAGGCAGATTCTCAACCGTCACGGACAGCACCGCCCCCGCCGCCTGCACCGGCACGTTGAACGCCACCTCGGCGGGACGACTCAGGGGATTCGCGTTCGCCGTCATTGCGAACCAACCAAGCGCAGCGATCGCGAAAAGCAACGCGGCCGCACCGATCAGCCCTCCGAAACCGTTTCTCAAACCGAAGCGATACAGGCGTTCATCCGTTGCCCAATGCCACACGAGCGACCCGATCAGCAGGGCAAACAACACCGCAGCAGCCTCGGCTTCATGGCGCCCGCACCGCTGGTTCAGCCAGGCGTACCCCGACACGTCGCGATCCCCGTCACGCGGCGTCAGCGTGCCGTCAACAAACTCCAGCCTCCGCGCGGGGTCGGGACTCACCCGCCAGTCCGCCTGCAACACGGGCGTGTTCAAGGCGGGGAGGGACACGGCGACATCCCGACTGTTCTTCGCCTTCGCCGCCACCTTCAGATCCACCTCAAGCACCGTGTTCGGCGGCACGTCACGCGGCAGCGGAATCAGAGTCTCCACACCGTCCTTCACCGGCACCACCTCACGGTTGCGAACCTTCACGGACCAAAGGGTCGCCCCTTCCGGGACGGTCACGCGCAGGCGCGCATGCCCCTTGCTCTTCACCAGGTAGCGAATATCCGTCACGGCGTTCCCCTCGCTGGAGATCCGTGTTTGAAAGACCGCTCGATCCACCACCTGGTTCAGGGTTTCCCCCTGCCCGATCGCCGTCAGTTTCAACCGGGCCGCGAAGGGGCGGGCCGCGTATTGGTAGGCCGCGAGAATCGGCGCGTCGAAAAGCAGCCGGTATTCCACCGGCACCTCACCGGTCTCCAACGGCACCAGACCCGGCGAAACCGTCGCCGGCTCGGTGCGAAACTGATGCGCGCTCACCACGATCACGTAGCCCTGCTCAGACTGGGCGCCCGCCGCCCGCAACCCGTCGAAGGGCAGCGTGTCGCCCACCGCGTTGAAGCGCATGTCATACCCGGCGACCATCGAATAGGTGCCGGAAACCGGCGTGTGCAACTGCACCTCGTAGCCGTTCGTCGTCGCCGTCCAGTTGCGGATCTCTTTCCCGACAAACTCGACGTTCGAATAATTGCTCGGCGCAATCACACGTAAGGTGGACACCGGCGCGCCGGAAATCTGGTAGTTCAGCAACGTGCTGCCATAGGCGATCCCCTCGGCGACAGAAAATAGATGCAGCGCGTCCGCCTGCACCGAAAGCTCCAACCGCTCGCTCTCCACCGTGGCGG
>JADHOF010000113.1 GCA_016779125.1 Verrucomicrobiia bacterium
CATGGCGCTTTCAATACGCCTGTTTCCGGCTCGTGGCAACGTCTTGTTTCGGAGCACCTCGTTGTTCTGGTTCTTCGAAAATTCCAGTGGGTGGGCAGGGATTTGGAGAAGAAGAACATGGGTCGTATTTGAGCTGGCGTCGTCGCGGCAGCGTCCTGGAGTGCGCCGTCGCACGGCGCTTTGTGGCGGGAGTCCTGTTCCGAATTTGATCGCTTCGCCCGACGATCGGCTCTTTGCACGCTCTAAAAAGCGGTCTGCGAGACCGCACTCCAGGACCCGGCCGCGCCTGCCGCACGCCTTCAGCTCGCTGGGGGGGCCTATTGATGGAAATGCGCCATCCACCGGAACTGTCAAAGAACCACCTGCTCGGCGACTTGGTAGTCACCGCCACGCATGGCCGTTCCCCCATCCGCAGGTTCCGGTCCGATCTCGATTCTAGCGTTCTTTCTCCTGATCCATCCGGAGCACCGGTGCCGGGTCGTCGGTCTTCCTGTATTTTCCCGGCGTCATTCCGGTGTCCCTCTTGATCGCGGTGACGAACTGCGAGGCGTTCGCGTAGCCGCATTGTTGCGCGATGCCCGCCAGTGGCGCGGCGGTCGTGACGAGAAGATGCCGGGCGCGTTGGAGCCTCGCCTGTTGGAGTTCCTGCAAGGGGCTTGTGCCCAGCGACAAACGGAAGCGCCGCTCGAGCAGCCTGCGGCTGACGCCGACCTCCCGGACCACGTCGGCGATGTTGATTCGACGGGCAAAGTTCGCGCGTATGAAGCGCAGCGCGCGATTCACCTGCTCGTCGTCCGTTCTGGCCAGATCGGTCGATTGCCGGCTCACCACCCCGCCGGGCGCGAGCAGTGTCGAGCCACGGCCCCGCCTGCCGTGCAGCCAGGCATCGAGACGCGCCGCAGCGGCGAATCCCACCCGCCGGGACGGCACCGCAATGCTGGTCAGATGAGGCCGGGCGAATTCGCAGATCAATGAATCATCCCCGACGCCGAGCACGGCGATCTCCTCCGGCACCCGCAAGCCGAGCTCGCGACAGAGGGTGATGACCTGCAACGAGCACTGATCGTTCGCGGCGAAAAGCGCGCACGGTTCCGGCAGCTCGGCCAACCAGCGTTTCAGGCCCGGATGCGGGAGCTCCACCGACTGGACCTTTCCGGTCACCGCCGAGGCGAAGGCGATCCGCCGACGGACGGAATACGGGCGGCCTTTCACGCCCACGTAGGCGAAGTTCATGGCCCCGAGTTCCGAAAGATGTTTCGCCGCCATCCGCCCCACCGCCACGTTGTCCAGGCCGACACAGGGCACCTTGAGTTCGAGATGCGAATCGGAGAGATGCACCGCGGGCACGCGCTGTTCAACGATCGCGCGCAGCGCCGCCGAGCTGAGGTTTTCCGCCTGAAAAAGAACTCCGTGCGGTTGCCAATCGGCAAGAAAGCGCGGCACCTGGCGACCCGGAATCTCGAGATGCAGCAGCCAATCGCCGTGCCCGTCCGCGTAGTCCCGAATTCCCCGCAGCACCTCGCGCTCGTATTCGACCCGACCCGCGAGCACGACCGCGATCCGCTTCAAGTGTTTCCGTGCCGTGGCCATTCCGACCCTCCCCGTCAATCGAGATAGCGGAAATCGATGGTGGCGAAGAGGGTCTGGTAGAGGAGGGCCCAGCGATCGGCTGGCTCGCCGACCTGGACGAATCGCAGGGACGCGGCCGTTTCCCCCGCGTCAGGCTCGCGCCCCAAGGTTTGCCGATAGGCGCGGCGCACGCGTTCGGAGGCGCTCAGTTCGCTTCGCTCCAAAAGCCGCTTCGCGGCCGCGCGGGCGCATTCGATCACGAAGGGGCTGTTCATCAACAGCAAGGCCTGCGGGGCGATGGTGCTGGTGTTGCGACGCCCGAGCTGGATGTTCGGGTCGGCAAAATCAAAGGTTCCAAAGATCTCGGGAAGCGTGTTTCGGAACACGGGAACGTACACGCTGCGTCGCAGGCTCTCAAAGCGGTAACCGTACTCAATCTTGGTGCCGGCCTTGATGTTTGAGCCACCTTGAGAATCGTCCATGCGAGCGGAGATGAAGAGGAGCGTGTCGCGGATGGCTTCGGCGTCGAGCCGCTTGCGACGCATGCGCCCGAAGAGTCGATTGTCCGGGTCACCCGATTCCAGGCTTTCTCCAGCCTCGGCCGCGCACCGATAGGCGGCGGATAGCACGAGCCGGCGGACGAGGCGTTTCGTCGACCAGCCGTCCGCGATGAAACCGGACGCGAGATGGTCCAGCAATTCGGGATGACTCGGCGCCGCGCCCTTCGTTCCAAAGTTGTCGACCGTGCTGACGATCCCGCGTCCGAAAAGCCAGTGCCAGACACGGTTCACCATGACTCGGGCGGTGAGAGGATGGTGATCCGACGCGAGCCAATCCACGAATTCGCGGCGTCCGCTGGCGTCTTCCGGAATCGCGGGAGCGGTCCCCAAGGTCGCGACGGACAGCACGCCTCGCGGAGTGATCGGACCGCGGTTGCGGACCACACCGCGAATGGCGAGCGGGATGTCGCCCATCGTGTCGCCCTCCTCGACGGCCATCGCCACAGGTCGGCGCGGCAGGGCGCGTTCGAGCTTTGTCATCTCCTTCTCAAGCGCCTTGATCTGCTTTTCCACCTCGCCCAGCCGGGCAAGCTGTTCCCGTTTGAGCGGACGGAAAATAAACTGCACCGCGTCGACGATCACATACTTGCCGTCCGTGCCCTCGGTTCCAAACACAACGCTGCCGTTGGTGCCGGCTTCAAAGGGAAATTCTCCGAGCGAACGGAAGAGACGGTTGATGGGTGCCTCCTCGCCCTCGTTGATCCGCACGCTCGTCTCGCCCCCCGCGTGGCGGATGGTGACGGGTGCGTTGGTGGATCGGCGGATGTTGGTGTTGTGGGAAACGCGAACCTCGTAGTTCCCAGCCCGTTTGAGGTCCGGCCGGAAGATGACCGATTTCTCGCCCTTGCCCTCCTTGCCGTCGTGGATGTAGCCGGCGCCGACAAAGGGGGGCGTGTGAACGGAGCCCCTCCACTCACCGATCAGCTCGGCTTCGGTGTCGTCAATCACAAGGCCCTCAAGACGCGACGGATCGGGAACCACAAAGGGAATCAGCTCGGGATTGTCGACGTCCTCCGCCTTGGGCAGGGGCGGAATGTTTCCGGCGACTTCGATCCGCACCGGGATGAAAAGGACGGCGTCGGCCACCACCACGCCGTCATCGGTGTTTTCATTGGACACGACGACCCGGGCCGAGCCGTCGGCCGGGAAACGAAATTGCCCGAGCGAAACCCGGTGCCCCTCGATCGGCGGCGATTCGCTTTCGTCCACCATCACGAGCGTGGCTCCGTCCCCGTGGTGCACCGTCACCGGAACGGCCTCAGCCCGATTTGAAAACGCGGGCCACGCAAACTGCACCTCGTACAGACCCGCATGGGCGAGAGCCGGCTTGAAGGTCGCGAACTTCGCGCCCTTGCCATCGCTGGCGTCGTGAATGTAACCAGCGCCGACGAAGCCACGCGTCGAGGCGGACGAAACCCAGGAGCCTTCCAGCGATGCCTCCGTGTCGTCCACGACGATTCCCGGCAAGGAATCGGGGTCGATTGATTTGGCGCTCTTCGCGGGCGCGCCGGTCTTCAACCCCAATCTCGCGCCCTCGGCCTTGAGCCGGACGAGTTCGGTCTTCATCTCCGCGATCTTCCCTGTCTCGATTCTGAAAGCTTCCTCCTCTTCGGGTGGCAGGGGCAGGGAGGCTTCGGACCATTTCGACACGTTGGAGTGCACCACCGATTTCGTGCTCTTGAAGATGCCGGCCATCGCGTAGTAGTCGCGGGTCGGGATGGGATCAAACTTGTGATCGTGGCATCGCGCGCATCCGATGGTCATGCCCATGAACGCGCGGCCGATCGTGTCCAGCTGCTCGTCGATGATGTCCATCTCCAGCACGTCCTTGTCCTGCAATTCGTAGTTCGTCGGACCCAGCACCAGAAAGGCGGTCGCCGTGATCCGCCGTCGCTGTTCCCGCCAATCCTCGGAGGGCAGAAGATCCCCCGCGATCTGCTCCCGCGTGAATTGATCGTACGGCAGGTCGTTGTTGAAGGCGTCGATGACGTAGTCCCGATAGCGCCAGGCTTCGGGAAACAACAGTGTGCGTCCGCCCCCGCTGGATTCGGCGAAGCGGACCACGTCCAACCAGTGCCGACCCCACCGCTCGCCAAAGGCCGGGGACGCGAGCAGTTCGTCCACGAGAGCGGCGTAACGCGCGTCACTCCAACTCCCCTCGGCCTCGGCCAGCTGCTCCGAGGTGGGCGGCAGACCCGTGAGATCATAATACAGTCGCCGGATCAACGCGCCCGGTCGCGCGGACGGCGCGGGCTCGAATCCAGCGGCCTCCAGCCCGCGCAGAATGTGGCGGTCGATGTCATCCCGCGGCCATTTCGTGTCGCGCACCAGCGGTGGCGGGTCATTTTTCAGGGGCTGGAAGGACCAAAATTCGCGGCCTTCCTCGACGCTCGGCGTCTTCTCCCGGGCAACAACGACACCGCCCGCTCGGGGATCCGGCGCGCCTTGGCGGATCCAATCCTCGAAGGCGGCAATCACCGGAGCAGGCAGCTTCCCCTTCGGCGGCATCTCGGTATCGACGTTCCGGTAGGAGATCGCGTCGAAGAGCAGGCTCTTTTCCGGTTCTCCCGGCACGATCGCCGGACCCGAATCCCCGCCCGACATCCAACCCGCCCGCGAATCCAGCCTCAATCCGCCCTTCTGCTTCGATTCACCGTGACACTCCTGACAATGCTCGATCAATGCCGGGCGGATCGATTTCTCAAACAGACTGAAATCGTCGCCTCGGGAACTCCAAACGGCGACGGCAAGGAGCGGGATTATTCTAAACCAGTTCATGCGGATTCGCATTGATAGGAACGCCGGAGGCAACACTCAACCACCGAATGCAGCCCGGCGGACTTTGAAGAAAGGGGGAAAGTGCCAGGAACACCGCGGCAGATGCGGAGCAAACGACCGTTGCTGCCGTCAAGCCCTGGCGGGATTAGTAAGTCCGCACTCCACGGGTCCTGGCGCGGCGAGTATAGGCGCGGGCGACGGGTCGCCGGCAAGGATTGATTGACCTCCCGGACAAAACTCGAATGATGCCCGCTCGTATGCGCAACCGGCCCCTCCGCCCGCTGATCAAGTCCCTCTGCCTCGCCACCCTCGTGTCGCTCCCCACCGGCTGCTCCACGGTCGGCAACGCCGCCAAGTCCGCCTACCGCTCCGCCTACTACGCCACGGTTGAAACCTTCGGCGTTCACAAGCGCGACATTCTCAAGAAAAAGGTCGTGCAGGCCCGCGACGATCAGCGCGAGGCGGAAGAGGAGTTCAAGGACGCCCTCACCCGTCTGAAGGAGGTCTACTCGGTGGACGGCGGCGAACTTGAAAAGCAGTACAACAAACTGAAAGGCCAATACGATTCGGCGGCGGAAAAGGCTGCGGACGTAAAGGCCCGCATCGCGAGCATCGAGACGGTCGCCGGCGATCTCTTCAAGGAATGGGAGGCGGAACTGGAGCAGATCAAGACCATGAAGCTGAAGGTCGCGAGCAAGAAAAAGCTGATTGATACCCGCGAACGCTACACGGAGCTGGTCGGAGCCCTGAAGAAATCCGAAGGCGGCATGACCTCCGTGCTGGAGAAGTTCAACGAGCACGTGCTCTTCCTGAAACACAACCTGAACGCCGTCGCGATCGCGTCGCTGAAGGGCGAGGCGGTGAACATTCAGGATGAGATTTCGAACCTGATCGCGGACATGCAGGCCTCGATCAAGATCGCGGACCAGTTGATCAGCGATCTCTGATGGCCGCCTTCGGTGTCAGCGTCTTTCTTTCCGCCTTTCTCTTCTTCCACCTTCAACCGCTCACGGGGCGGTATCTGCTGCCGGCCTTCGGGGGCGGCCCGGCTGTGTGGAGCGTCTGCCTCGTCTTCTATCAGGGACTGCTCCTCGCCGGTTACGTGTGGGCTCACGGAATCCTGACCCTCCATTCCGCGCGCCGACAACAGCTCGCGCATGCCGCCCTCTGTGCGGCGGCGGTCACCACGCTTCCTCTGCGCCCGCAAATCGAAATCGCCGCGAACCTCGATCCCACATTGGCGGTCCTGCTGCTGCTCGCAAAATCCATCGGTCTTCCCGGCCTCGCCCTGGCGGCCACGGCACCGCTCGCGCAGGCCTGGTTCGCCAGGACCGATCCCCGCCGTTCACCCTATCGGCTCTACGCCCTTTCCAACGCGGCTTCACTTCTGGCCCTGCTGATGGCGGCAACGGTGTCCGATCTCGTTTTCACCCGGGCCGAGCAGTGCGGCATCTGGTCCCTTCTGTTCATCGTCCAGGCGGCGGCAATCCTTTGGGCGGGAACGAGGAAACCGGGTTCGGCGCGGCCGGAGCCCCGCGTTCAAGGGGACTCCCGGGCAATCTCGGGCCGGACGCGCCTGCTTTGGTGGCTGCTGCCATTCTGCGGCTCCGCCCTGCTCCTTTCGACCACGGCCCGACTCACGGCCGACTTCGCCGTTGTGCCCTTGCTCTGGACCCTTCCGCTCGCGGTCTACCTGCTGACGTGGATCCTGGCCTTCGATCATCCCCGCTGGTATCGGCGTCCCTTGATCGGCCGCCTCCTGCCAATCGCCCTGCTGCTCGTCTGGATCGCGGCATTTCCATCGCGGCTGCCGGGCGGACCGGGCTTTGCGGTGCTGACGCCGATCTTTCTGGCGGGATTCTTCGTTGCCGTCTTCTTTTGCCATGGCGAACTGTTCCGGCTGCGGCCGGAGTCCGACGGCCTTTCCCCGTACTACATCGCGATCGCCGGTGGCGGCCTGCTCGGCTCCGCCTTCACCGGGCTGCTCGCGCCGCGAATCTTTTCGATTCCGCTCGAACTCCCCTTCTGCCTGCTGCTGTGCGGATCCATCGGGGTCGCGATTCGTCTTCGGGAACACCCCCCGCAGCTTGAACGGCCGGATTCGCTGGGACACGCGACCTATCTGATCGGCGGCCTCGCAGTCTACGCCCTGCTTTGGATCGCCACCGTCTGGGGCACCCGCGACGGCATCCTGCGAAGCGAACGAAACTTTTTCGGCGTCGCCGCGGTCCGGGAACAGACCCTGGGTTCTCCAACGAATCACGCCCACCTGCTTGTCCATGGCGCGACCATTCACGGTCTGCAATTCCAGCAGGCGCAACGGCGGCGCGAAGCCACCACCTACTTCGGCCCCAAGAGCGGCTTCGCCCTCATCTGGAACGAAGTCGCCAGACGCGAAAACCTGCGAATCGGCGTGATCGGACTCGGCGCGGGCACCCTGGCCGCCTACGGACGGGTCGGGGACCGCTTTCGTTTCTACGAGATCAACCCGCTCATCGTGAAGCTCGCCCGGGAGGAATTCACCTTTCTGTCCGATTCGGCCGCGCCGTCGGAGTTCGTTCTCGGCGACGCCCGGATCAACCTTGACCACGAGACGTCGAACGGCTTCGACCTCCTCGTCCTGGACGCCTTCAACGGCGGCGCGATTCCGGTGCATCTCCTGACGCTGGAGGCCTTCGCCATCTACCGCCGACATCTCGCGCCCGGCGGGGTCATCGCTCTTCACGCGACCAACCGGCACCTGGACCTCGGCCCCGTCGTCCGCTCGGCGGCGGCGGAGCTGGGGATGACCGTCCGTCACTTCTCGGCCCGTCCTTCCTGGACCGAGACCCGTGACAAAGGCTCGCGCGGATCCGACTGGTACGGGCTGGACAGCGCCGATCCCGGACCATCGGAGCCCGCAATGAAACCGTGGTCGGACGAACACGCCAGCCTGCTGCCCTTGCTCAAGTGACCGTTGACTTTGCGGAACCGGCTGCCTAGCGTCCGCAAACCCGGTGGCTGGCCCCGAATGGAGCATTCGGGGTTTTTTGTTGTCCACCGTGAACGCGACAAAGCTATGGCTAACACGATTCTCGTAGGCGCCCAATGGGGCGACGAAGGCAAAGGCAAAATCATCGACGTGCTCACCGAGACGTCGGACATCGTCGTCCGCTCCCAAGGCGGCGCCAACGCCGGTCACACCGTGATCGTCGGCGACGAGAAATTCGTTCTCCACCTGATCCCCTCCGGCATTCTCCGTCCGGACAAGGTCTGCGTCATCGCCAACGGCGTCGTCATCGATCCCGTCAGTCTCGTCGGCGAAATCGAGGGCCTGAAACAGCGCAAGATCAAGGTCGGCAAAAATCTCCTGATCAGCGAGACGGCCCACGTCGTGATGCCCTATCACCGCGAACTCGACGGCCTGCGGGACCACAAGAAGGGCAAGAACAAGATCGGCACCACCAAACGCGGCATCGGCCCGACCTACGGTGACAAGGCGGCCCGCGTCGGCCTGCGCATGATCGACCTGATGGATCCGGATCGTTTCGCGGAAAAGCTCAAGGGTCGCGTCCGCGAAAACAATGCCGTCATCAAGGCATGGGGCGGCACGCCCTTGTCCTACAAAAAGGTCCTCGCGGACTATCAGGAAGCGGCCGCGAAGCTGAAGCCTTTCGTCACGAACACGGTGGTCTATCTTCACGAGGCGATGAACGCCGGCAAGCGCATGCTCTTCGAGGGCGCGCAGGGCACCTTCCTCGACATCGACCACGGCACCTATCCCTACGTCACCTCCTCCAACACCGTCGCCGGCGGAGCCTCCACCGGCTCGGGCGTGCCGCCGCACCGCATGGACAACGTCCTCGGCGTCATGAAGGCCTACACCACCCGCGTGGGTGAGGGCCCGATGCCGACGCACAACGACGCCGTGAGCGACCTTCTCCACGGCATGGGCCGCGAGTTCGGCGCCACCACGGGACGCGCCCGACGCTGCGGCTGGTTCGACTCCGTGCTCACGCGCCACGCCGCGATGGTCAACGGCTTCGACGATCTCGCCGTCACGAATCTCGACGGCCTGGACACCTGCGAAACCCTCCGGGTCTGCGTCGCCTACAAGGTCGGCCGCAAGACCTTCGAGCACCTGCCGAACGACAAGGACGACCTCGCGAACTGCGTGCCGATCTATCAGGACTTCCCCGGCTGGCGCTCCAGCACCGAAAACGTGCGCGAATGGAAGAAGCTCCCCGTGAACGCGCGCAATTACCTCAAGGCCATCACGCAACTCACAGGCGGCCGTCTCAAGATCGTTTCCGTCGGGCCGAAGCGCGAACAGACCTTCATGCTCTGACCGCCATGGCCGCCGCCGCCCAGCTCAGCGATGAAGCTCGGGAAAATCTCCCGACCCATGTCGCCGTGATCATGGACGGCAACGGCCGCTGGGCGAAGGAGCGCCGCCTGCCGCGCGTCGAGGGCCACCGCCGCGGCGTCGAATCCGTCCGCGCCATCGTCCGCGCCTGCGGCGAGGTGGGGGTGAAATACCTCACGCTGTACGCCTTCTCCGTCGAGAACTGGAACCGTCCAAAGGACGAGGTCGACACGTTGATGAAGTACCTCGCCCGTTTCCTGAAAAGCGAGATCGCGGAGCTGAACAAAAGCAACGTCCGGCTGGAGGTGATCGGTCAGATCTATCGTCTGCCGGAATTCGTTCAGAAGCAGCTCAAGAAGACCCAGGCGGAACTCGCCACGAACAACGGCCTCACCCTGACCCTCGCGCTCAGCTACGGCGGCCGCACGGAAATCGTCGAGGCCACGCGCGCCATCGCCGCCAAGGTCAAGGCCGGTGTGATCGACCCGGCCGAAATCGACGAGCAGGTCATCCACCAGCATCTCTACACACACAATCAGCCCGATCCCGACCTGCTGATCCGCACCAGCGGTGAGATGCGGATCAGCAATTTTCTCCTCTGGCAGATCTCCTACGCCGAACTGGTCGTCACCCAGACGCTCTGGCCCGATTTCCGCAAACCGGACTTCTTCGCCGCGCTCGAGGAATACACCCGACGCCACCGTCGCTTCGGCGGGCTTTGACTTTGTTCGATTTCGGATCAGATTCCGCGCCCGAGTCATGCGCGTGATGAACCCAACTTCTTCTGCCGGCAGCCACGGAGCCCGGCTGGCCCTCGTCGTCGGGATCCTCCTGGCAACGGCCTCCGCTCCCGCCGCGACCAACTCGCCGGCCGGCTACCTCCGGGTGGACGAAAGCACGCCCAACATCATCCGGCTGCAGACCGCCGCGCGTCGCATGGTGCCCGCGAACGGCAATGGCCCCGTCATCTGGCTGGGAGCGGTCACGCACATCGGCTCTTCAAACTACTTCCGCGGATACGAGGAACTCCTGCGAACCAACGACCAGGTTTTCTTCGAAGCCGTCCTGCCCGAGAAGGAGGGCGGTTGGAGTGGTCCCGAATTCCATCGTCTGCGAGGCCTGTCGGCCCCCGGGGAGGAATCCGAATCCAACCTGCAGACCGATCTCGCCCGCGCGCTGGGGCTCGCCTTCCAACTGGAATCCGTCCATTACGGCCGAACCAATTTCATCAACAGCGACCTCAGCATGGAGGCGGTCCAGGAACTCATGCTGGAGGGCATGAACATTCAGCCCGCCGAGGACCAGCCCGAACCGACCCCGGAGGCGGTTCCGGCCGACGACGGATTCAGCCAGTTGATGGCCATCATGCAGGGGCGCGGCTTCATCGGCGGATTGATCAAATTCGGGGTCCAGATGATCGCGGCGAATCCCCGCATGCAGGCGACCACGAAGCTGACCTTCATCGAGGTGCTCGGCCGGCTGAAAGGGGACCTCGCAAAAGCGCAGGCCCTGCCGCCGGAATTGTCGAATCTATTAAACGTGCTCATACACAAGAGGAATCAAAAGGTGACGCGCGACCTTCGAAAGGCGTTGAAGCAAGCGCGGCCGCCCGCCAGCATCGCCGTGTTTTATGGTGCCGGACACATGGCGGATCTGGAGACCCGCGTTCGCAGGCGGCTCAAATACCTGCCCGCCGAGGACGTCTGGCTCACCGCCTTTGAAGTTGATCTGGCCTCCCATGGCATTCCCCGTTGGGAACGGGAAATGATCCGCTTCATGACCGAAAGCCAGATGAAGATGCTGATCCCGGCTGAAAATGAGTAACATGAACCAAGACCCACAAGATCTTCTCACCCGCCACGTCGCCACCGAAACCGCCCAGAAGGCGCTCGAGGTCAACATCGACGGCTCCCGCTACGGCACCTTTTCCGAGATCGGCGCGGGGCAGGAGGTGGCGCGCTGGTTCTTCCGGGTCGGCGGCGCGTCCGGCACGGTGGCCAAGACCATCTCCGCCTACGACATGAAGGTGAGCGACTCGATCTACGGCCAGTGCGACCGCTACGTCAGCCGGCAACGTCTGCTCGCGATGCTCGATCACGAATACAGCCTTCTTGTCGAGCGACTGGACGAGATGCGCGGCGCGGAGAGCTTCTTCTTCGCCTTCTCGGACACCGTCGTGGCCAAGAGCTTTTCGCGGAAAGGCGAGGCGCACGGCTGGCTGGGAATTCGTTTTCAAACCGAACCCAAGGCCGAACCCTCGCAGGTGATCATTCACACACGCCTGCTGGATCCCGAAAACGTCCAGGAGCAGGAGGCGCTCGGGATGATCGGCGTCAATCTGATCTACGGGGCGCTCTACCACTGGGGCAACCCGGAGAAAATCATCTCCGGGCTCATCGACAAGCTGAACCGAGATCGTATCGAGGTGGACCTGATCGAGTTCACCGGACCCGCCTTCGCCGGCGTCGACAACCGCCTCATGGCGCTTCAGCTCGTGCAGCAGGAGCTCACCGACGCGGCCATGTTCCTCGCCGACGGCACCGTCGTCCAACCCGGCGAAGCGCTTTACAAGAAGGCCCTGCTGATCGAGCGCGGCAGTTTCCGACCCGTCACGAACGCCACCATCGACCTGCTCAACTGCGCCACGGCGGCCTTCGCCCAGGAGCCGCAGGTGGTCGATCAGGAGGTCGAGGTCATCACCGAGATGACGCTCCACAACCTGAACAAAACCGAGTCCGGCATTGATCACAGAGACTTTCTTGAACGGGTGGACATTCTCTCGGCTCTGGGCAAGAAGGTGTTGATTTCAAACTACGGAGAATTTCACCGCCTTGCCGCCTACCTCTTCCGCCACACGAAGAACATGATCGGCATCGCCATCGGCGTCCCGACACTGAAAGAGATCTTCAACGAGGAATACTACACCAACCTAGGCGGCGGAATTTTGGAGAGCTTCGGCCGTCTCTTCAAAAACGACCTCAAGCTCTACGTCTATCCGATGCTGGATCCCAAGACCGGCGCCCTGATCTCGGCCGGCAACTTCCGCGTGGCCCCGCACCTTCGCCACCTCTACGCCTATC
>JADHOF010000114.1 GCA_016779125.1 Verrucomicrobiia bacterium
ATGGCCTTTATCGAAGCAGTCGTGAAGTCTTCGAAGAACAACGCGGCCTGGACGGGGCTCGACGTCTGAGCGCGGTGATCAACCAAATTGCGAAAGGCGCGGAGCGATTCCGCGCCTTTTCTTTTTGGCGTTGGAATCTCTGAGGTTCCTGGACGACGAATCCAGTGGGTGGAGTGCTGGCAAGAAGATCAGCGGGTGTTTGGGGTCGGCGGTAAACGTCGAAGAACCTTCTTTGAAACGGGAAGTTATTGCCGTTCCGGCTGCCAGGGACTTTCCCCGTCCTTGGCTTGCAGGAATTTGGCGTCCACGTCTCGGTACCACGCGTGGAGGCGGGCGCGCATCTGGCGCACGCGCTCGGCGTTCTGTTTCGACAGGTCGTTCTTTTCGCCGAGATCCGTCTTCAAATTGTAGAGGTGCGCGCGGCCGTCCTCGTAGCGCTCGACCAGCTTCCAATCGCCCATGCGAATGGCGCCGCCGGGAAAGCCGCCCTGATTGCTGTAGTGCGGGTAGTGCCAGTAGAGCGCGTCGCGACCGGGCACCTCGCCGCTCTTCAAGGTCGGAACGAGGCTGACGCCGTCGATCGCGTGGTCGATCTTGATGCCGGCGATTTCAACGAGGGTCGGGTAGAAATCGATGCTGCAGACGGGGGCTGAACTGACGCTGCCGGGTTTGGTCACACCGGGCCATTTGATCAGGTAGGGCTCGCGGATGCCGCCCTCGTAGATCCAACCCTTGCCGCCGCGCAGCGGAAGGTTGGACGTGGGCGAACCTTCCGAGGTGGAGAGGCCGCCGTTGTCGGACATGAAGCAGACGACCGTTTTTTCGTCGAGGCCGAGGGACTTGAGCTTGCCGAGCACCATGCCCACCGCCGTGTCCATTGTCTCCATCATCCCCGCGTAGACAGAGTGTTTTTGCAGGATGCGCACCTGGCGTGCCTTGGCGTCGGGCCAGACCTGTTCCTCGTCCGCAAACTCCTCCTTGCCGATCAAGCCGAGGCGTTTTGCCTTCTCCTCATATTTCTTCCGCAGATCCGGGCGGGTGAGCAGCGGTGTGTGAACGGAATAGAACGAGAGATATGCGAGAAAGGGTCCGTCCTTGTGTTCCTCGATGAAACGCATGGTCTCATTCGCGAGTCGGATCGGCAGGTGCTCGCCTTTGGGACCGTCCTCGAGGCGGGGATTGGCGTAGGGGGAAAAATACTTGCCCCCGCCCCACGGCCCGCCGTGTTTCCATCCGCCCTTGTTCACGTCGAAACCCTGGTGCTCCGGCCAGAATTCCTCTGTCGGGCCAAGGTGCCATTTGCCGGCGAAGAAGGTGTGATACCCGCCGCGCTTCAGGGCCTCCGCCAGCGTGATCTCGGCGAGCGGCATGTCGTCGTGAAGCGGCGCGGATTTGAAGCGCCCACCGCGCGTGCCGGAGAAAAAGTTCGTGGCGTCAACGCGGCTGGGATACTTGCCGGTCATGATGCTGTAGCGGGTGGGGCTGCAGACCGGATTGGCCGCGTAGCCGTCCGTGAAGCGCATGCCCTCGGCGGCGAGCCGGTCGATGTTGGGGGTTTCGTAGAAGGTGTCGGGGTTGTTCGCGCCGATGTCCATGTAACCCAGGTCATCGACGAGGATGAAGAGAATGTTCGGCCGCGCGGCGCTCGCATTGGGTGGAAGGCTCAGGGCGCACAGGAAGAGCAATGACGTCAGCAAAGATTTCATGAGGCAGGAGGTGCGCAGCATCGCGGAAAGGCGGGCTCCGGACCAGTCTTTCCGGCTTCGTCAAAACCGAAGCGGCCTTTGGGCGTCGGTGTCGGTGTTCGCAAAGGTTTTTTGTTGCCCCAATCCGGCAATCCCCGAAGATCCCGCACTCGCGCAACCGCGGTAATCCGCGCGCCATTTCCAACATTCAACGATCATAAAGACTATGGGCCGCATCTATAACAACATCGTCGAAACCGTCGGCCGCACGCCGCTGGTCAAGCTGAACCGCGTCACCGAGGGCCTCGAGGCCACCGTGCTCGCCAAGTGCGAATTCTTCAACCCCTTGGGCAGCGTCAAGGACCGCATCGGCATGGCCATGATCGAGGACGCGGAGCGCCGCGGTGTCCTGACCAAGGACACGATCATCATCGAGCCGACCAGCGGCAACACCGGCATCGCCTTGGCCTTCGTCGCCGCCGCCAAAGGCTACAAACTCATTCTCACGATGCCCGAAACCATGTCGGTCGAGCGTCGCACGCTGCTCGCCATGCTCGGGGCCAAGCTCGTTCTCACCGAGGGAGCCAAGGGCATGAAAGGGGCGATCGCCAAGGCCGAAGAGCTGGCTGCTGAGACGCCCAACTCATGGATTCCCCAGCAGTTTACCAACCCCGCCAATCCCGAGATTCACCGCAACACCACGGCGGAGGAACTTTGGGAAGACACCGATGGCGCGATCGACATTCTCATTGCCGGCGTCGGCACGGGCGGCACGATCACCGGTTGTGTCGAAGTGCTGAAGAAGCGGAAACCCAGCTTTGAAGCCATCGCGGTCGAGCCCGCCGATTCCCCCGTCATTTCCCAGACGCTCGCCGGTGAGGAACTCAAGCCGGGACCGCACAAGATTCAGGGCACCGGAGCCGGATTCATCCCGGACAATCTTCATCTCAAGGGCGAGGACGGCGCGGAGCAGATCACGGAGGCTGTCAAGGTCAGCAACGACGACGCCTTCGCCATGGCCCGTCGCGTCTGCCAGGAGGAGGGCATCCTCTGCGGCATTTCTTCCGGCGCGGCGGTTCAGGCTGCGATCGAGGTTGCGAAACGTCCTGAGAACAAGGGCAAGGTGATCGTCTGCGTCCTCCCTTCGACGGGAGAGCGCTATCTTTCCACGCCCCTGGCTGCGGAAGCGCGCGCCGCGGTGGGTGCCTGATTATTCCAAAATCCGGCGAAATGAATTCGAAAACGGGCGGTGAACAGCCGCCCGTTTTCCGTGTGAGCTTGGACCTGAACTGTGAGCGGAAATTTTAACATTCAAGATCGCGAGGATGCGAAGGATTTACTCGCCGACTTTCCGCGCGTGATCCGTGAACGCGGCGAGGCGCTTTACCGGAGCGGCGCGGTGCTCGCCCTGACAGAGGTGTATCCCGGCACGGAATACCGCGCGACCGTTCAAGGCAGCCGCCGGTATCTTGTGGCGGTCTCGCTGGACGAATCGATTGGCTGGGACACGCTCTGCGATTGCCCCTACGATTTCGGTCCGTGCAAGCACGGCTACGCCGCTCTGAAGACCTTGCTTCACGGGGCCGTCACCGCCACCGCCACCGAAGCCACCCCGCAGGCGCGACCGATTTTGCCGGAGCCGCTTTTGGCGGCAAAGTTTGCCGAAGCCAAGGGCCGTGCCGCAAACGTGCAGGAGACGAAATTTTTCGGCCGCGTCACGAATCTGTTCAACCGCCTGTGGCGGAGCGGTCAGACCCCATCGACCTACGATCTCTCCCTGCTCGGTATTCGGGTTGCGGTGGATCGCCCCTGGGGAGTCCTCGAAATATGGCCGAAGTTTCCCCCGAACGACCACGAGTTTTGGCTTTGGATCCTGCTTTACGCCCGGCGGCACTCGGTGCGCTTGCCTGACTTTTGCAAATTTTTTGACGATTTCTCCCCGATCGAGGCCCAGGCCGAGGCGTGGCGCCGCGAGCAGGAAGTCGCCCATTGGCGCTCGCTGTTCGCGAAGAGCGCCCGGCTGGACGACGCGGAGATTCCCGTCGACGGCGCGATGAGTGAGCTGCGGCTTCGCTTTGGATCCAACGCCATGAACCTGGAGATTCGGCGTGCCGGCTCCGGGGAGTTCAAGCCGGTGACGCAGGCCATGACCCACGGACTCGTGGACGACGTCCTGGACGGCGTGGTGGTCTTTGACGAGCTCAGCGAGCGCATTTGGAATCGTCTGCAGGGGGTCTACCACAGCGAGTCGAGTCTCCGTCTGAACCTGAACTCGCCTGAGTCCGTGAGGACGGTTCACCGCCTGCTGAACACGCCCTCGATCCGGGAGCGGATCTTCGCGAGGAAAGACGCCCCGCTCGAATGGGCGGACGAGCCACTGGTGTGGAGATTGTCCGAGCCTGCCGTTGGCGGTGATTATCAGCTCCAGTTGGTGAAGTCGGACGGCTCGCCGGCATCCCCGTTGCACTTCGCCGTCAAAGGTTCGCCGGGCTACTACCAGATTGGTGACCGGATGTATTCGGGGCCGCCGTTGGACCCCGCCGCCCAAAAACTGACCGGACCGGAGAGGTTGCCGCGCGAGGCGGTCGAGAGCGTCGACGGCATCAGTTTCCTTCGGCGGATCAAGGCGGAGCTGCCGTCCGCTTTGGCCGGGCGGGTGCGGGTCGTGCAATTGAAACCGGTCATCACGGCGGAACTGAACGAGGCCGGTGATCAATGCGGCTTTGCCATTCACGCCGAGGATGAGGCCGGCACGGCGGTCGAGATTTGGCGGAACACCGGCTGGGAATCCGCGACCGGATCAAAGAAAAGCCCGGAGACTGCCGGCGACATGATCGTGGTCGAGAGCCGCAGCCGCATGACGAATCCCGTCCGATGGCTCCCGGAGCAGTGCCGTGTGGGTTGGAACAGTGAAATGACCATGCCGGTCACGCGGCGCTTCGCCGAACAATTCAACGAGTGGCTCGCCGGTTTGCCGGACGATCTGGCGGTGCTGCTCAAGGGAGAACTCGCCAGCCTGCGGGATCCCGCCGTGCGCGGCTCGATCGCCCTGAACGCCGAGGAGGCGGGCGTTGATTGGTTTGACCTGAGCGTCGAGCTGAACGTCGAGGACTCGGACCTGACGCCGGAGGAGATCAAACTGCTGCTCGACGCGAACGGAAAGCTTGTGCGGCTGGAAGGCAAGGGCTGGCGTCGTCTCGACTTTGCGCTTTCGGCCGAAGATGACGAACAGCTTGCCCGCCTGGGCCTGAATCCCCGCGAACTTTCCGGCGAGCCCCAGCGGCTGCACGCCCTCCAGCTCGCCGCGCCCGCCGCCCGACGTTTCCTGCCCGCCGAGCAAAGCGAGGAGCTCCGAAGGCGGGCTGAGGAGATCAAGGCCCGTGTCACGCCCGCGACTCCCAAAGGGCTGACCGCAGAGCTGCGTCCCTACCAGTTGGACGGCTACCACTTCCTCGCCTACCTCTCCACGAACCGCTTTGGCGGGATTCTCGCTGACGACATGGGGCTCGGCAAAACCGTGCAGACGCTCGCCTGGCTGCTGTGGTTGCGTGCCGGTGCCAAGAAGAAGGCGGCACCCACGCTGGTGGTGTGCCCGAAAAGCGTCATGGACAATTGGGACGCGGAGTCCCGGCGATTCGCGCCGGATCTGCGGGTGACCATTTGGCAGCCGGGTGAATTGAAGGACCTTTCCCGGCGGCTCAACGAGGCCGATCTTCACGTCATCAACTACAATCAGCTCCGCATCGTCGGGGAGGAACTTGTTGATCGTGACTTCCTCGCGGTGATTCTTGACGAGGGGCAGAATATCAAGAATCCCACCTCTCAGACCGCGCGGGCCGCCTGCGCTTTGCGCGCCGAGCACCGTCTGGTGCTCACCGGCACGCCGATTGAGAACCGCCTGATGGATCTCTGGAGCCTGATGGCCTTCGCCATGCCGGGCGTCCTCGGCAACCGGAACCGCTTCGGCAAACTCTACAATGCCAAGGATGATCCTTTCGCCCGATTGCGGCTCTCGTCCCGGGTTCGTCCCTTCGTGATCCGGCGCACGAAATCCCAGGTGGCCGCGGATCTGCCGGACCGCATGGAGGAGGATCTTTACTGTGAGATCGAGGGCGAGCAGAAGAAGCTCTACGATGCGGAGCTGAAGCGGGCCCGCCAGCTCCTGCTCGGCATCAAGACCAAGGTGGAACTCGACAAGCTGCGCTTCAACTTCCTGACCTCGCTGCTGCGGCTGCGGCAGGTGTGCTGCCACCCGCGCCTGTATCGCAAGAGTTCGCGCGCGAAATCCGCCAAGATCGAGGCACTGCTCGACACCTTGGAGCCGATCATCGACGAGGGCGGCAAGGTGTTGGTGTTCTCCCAGTTCGTGGAGCTGTTGGAGATCCTCGAGGAAACCCTTGCTGAACGAGACTGGCCGCGTTGGAAACTCACCGGCGCGACTGAAAACCGGGGCAAGCTTGTCGACGAGTTTCAGTCCGCCGAGGGTCCGGGCGTTTTCCTCATCTCGTTGAAGGCCGGTGGCGCGGGGCTCAACCTCACCGCCGCCAGCTATGTGGTCCTCTTCGATCCGTGGTGGAATCCCGCCGTCGAGAATCAGGCCATCGACCGAACCCACCGCATCGGGCAGACCGCGAAGGTCATCGCCTACCGGTTGCTGGTGAAGAACAGCATCGAGGAAAAAATCCGCGCCCTCCAACGCGACAAGAGCGCGTTGGCTGAAGACGTCCTGGGCGAGGAGAAGTTCACCGGCCAACTCACCTTGAAAGACCTCCACTTTCTGTTGGAAGACTGAGTTCTTGAACCGGCGGGGTTGGCTTTGCTCCGACGAATCGTAATCCCCTGCTCGCAATCGCATTGTAATCTTACTCGACGATTACGAGTAGGACTTGGGTTGGATGCTTCTTGCGGCACGGTCGCGTCGGGCCTATACCTCACGCCTATGCAAGGAGCCTCTGCCCGCCCATTCGGAAGGAAACCCGTGACCGCGATTCTCGCTGGTTTGAACATCATGGCCCTTTTGCTTTTTGCCGGCGAGGGCTTCGCTGCGTCCAAGGTGATCAGCTCTTCAAAGATCGAGGAGGGGACGATCAGTCAGGTCTTCACGACCACCGAGGACGGACACAAATTCATCGCCTACGGTGTCGAGCGAAACGGAACGACGGTGATCGTTTCGGACATTCTTTGTCGGAGTGATCTTCCGGTTGGAGCCAAAATCAAATACTCGGTTCACAAAAGCAAAACGGAGGATGCCGGCGGTTTCTCCAAGATCAGTTTCAGCCTCATCGGCGGAGTTTCGCGGAGCTCGGACTCGCGGACGGTTGCCGAACAAGACCGCGGTATGCGAATCGCGCGTGGCGATCTGACAGCGGCGCGAAATGATCAGGAGCGCTTCTTTGCTCTAGGGCCGGCGGCCAAGAAGGCTCTCGACGCCGGCAAAACGGAAGAAGCCCGCAAGCTGGCCATCGAGTTGGAGAAGCTGATCGGCGTCTATCCGAACGATGGGAACGCGATCCAGAACGCCAACCAGGTTCTGGGTCGGATCGCACTTGCGGCCGGTGACATTGAGGAGGCAGAGCGTCGCCTGATCGCTTCTGCGGAAAGCAAGGGCTCGCCGCAGATGGACACTTTCGGACCGAATATGCAACTCGCGAAAGGGCTTCTCGAGAAGGGCGGCCGCGAGGTGGTGATCGAATACTTCAAGCGTTGTCGGAAGTTTTGGAAGATGGGTCAGGAAAAGCTCGATCGATGGACGAAGGAGGTCGAGTCCGGCATAGATCCGGACTTCGGCGCGAACCTGCTTTTCTGACGGGGTCCCGGCTACGGAGCGGGCTTCAGATATTTCTCAAACCAAGCCACGTCCCACTTGAGCTTGGCGAGGCGGTGCTGGTATTTGGTGAGACCGTGCCCCGCACCGGGGTAGATGAGGAGTTCGCACGGGGCGTCGAGATAGTACTTCATCGCCCGATGCAGCGAACGGCTGTGGCTCGCGGGCACCCGGGCGTCGCGCTCGCCGACATGAATCAGCGTCGCGGTCTTGTTGCCCGGCTTTAATTGGTAGAGCGGTGAGGTGCGTTGGTATTCGGCGGGTTTCTCCCAAGGCAGACCTTCCAGATAGTTGATCACGTGGCCCGGTGTGTCCTCCTCACCCCATTGGATTGTCATGTCGAAGACTCCGGCTCCGGTGCTGGCCGCGCGAAAGCGTCCGGTCGCGATCAGGCAGTTGCTCAGATAGCCGCCGTTGCTCCAGCCGGTCACGCCGAGGCGTTCCGGGTCCGCGATGCCGCGTCTGATCAGGTGATCCACGCCGGCAAGAATGTCCTCCACCTCGATGTCGTTCTCCCGCCCGATCAGGCCGGTGAGGAACTTGTCGCCGTAGCCCGTCGAGCCCCGGTAGTTGGGGGACAGAACCGCGTAGCCGTGGGACGCGTGCAGGGTCATCCCGTAGATCCAGTAGCGAAAGACGTTCGGCGTCGCGCCGGTGGGACCGCCGTGGATCTGGACGATCAGCGGAAGTTTTGTTTTTCCATCGTGCCCGGGTGGGAGTTCGAGGATGCCTTCAACCGGGTCGCCGTTTGCGCCCTTCCATTGGATCGCGGATCGTTCGGGCAGTTTCCAGGAATCGACCTGCGGATTGATCGTCGTCAGCCGCTTGAATTTCCTGGCCCCGGGTTCTCCGTGAAAAATATCGGACGGGAAGTCGTCGCCGTTCTGTTCGATCACAAGGGAACGTCCGTCGGCGGAGAAACTGAAGCTGCCGACAAAGGCCTCGCCCGGCGTGACCTCTCTCATGGCGGGCGGTCCGCTTTTCCGGATGTCGAGTCCGTAGACGGATCGCCGCGCGTGATGATCGCCGCTGAAGCAAAGCTCGTGGCCGCCGGGGCGCCAGGCCAGCGAGCCGCCCGCAAACACGTCCTTCGGGCGCGGGAGTTTGGACAGCCCGTAGCCGCCCGCCGCGACGCGCGCCATAAACAGCTCGGCGGGATATCCGTCGAAGCCGATGGAGAAGGCCAGCATTTCGCCGTCGGAAGACCAGGCGGGGTTTTCAAGCCAGCCGTAGGGCGAGGGCGCGTCCGCCCGCCAAAGCTTGTCCGGGAGCGTTGTGATCTCCCGCGTTGCCGGATCGTAGACGTCCACCCGGGAGCGGCCCTCGTTGTTGATCAACAGCTCGTCCTCGATCGTCATCATCGCGATCCGTCCGCTCTTGGGCGCGACGGCGAAGTAACGGATGTAGCGATTCGCATTCACGAGGGTTTCCTCCCGCCACGAGGTGAGATCGAGACGGCGCAGTTCGGAGACCTGATGGATGCCGTGGCCAAACGTGACGTCTTTCTTGAACTCGTTGCGCAACGTCTTCCATTCGTCGATGACGTGCTCCTTGTGGACCGTGTAGTGCAGCGCCGAAGCGTCGTCGGTCAATTCGAAGTCGGCGATGCCATCCTTGACCCGGGTCAAGGGCGTCAATCGCGAGCCGTCCGCCGCAACGCGCCAGATCTGGTTGCTGCCATCGTGGGGAGCCCCCTTTTCGCCGTCCCGTTTGAAACGTCCCGCGAAATAAATCCATTTCGAATCCGGGCTCCATTGGGGTGAGGATTTTCCGCCGTCCTCAAAGGTCAATCGCCGCCGCTCTCCGCTCGGGATCGCGACGGTCCACAACTCCGCCGCGCGCCCGTCGCTTTTGTCCCGCCAGCGAAGCTCGACATAGGCGGCCAGTTTGCCGTCCGGCGACACGCGGCTCTCGGCGATGTAGGCCTGGGTGAAATAGTCATCGACCGTGATGTCATGCGTCCGCTCCGCAAACCCGGTGGAGCCGAGCAAAAGAATCAGCAGGGAAAGGAATCGAGGCTTCATGACTGCGGACCATTCCGGTGTCGGAAGGACTTGGCAAGGTGGTTTCCGCTTGGGCGGGCGGACCTTGTTTCGGGATGGACCCGGCCTTGGGGCTTTCTACACTGTGGGCGATCCCGATGCGTTTTGTTTGTAAGGTCTATTTCCTCGTCTGGTCCGCGGCCGCTGCTTTGGCGGCGGCGACGGAGGTTCCCGGGGACTGGGCTTTCAAACCGGTCCGGCGGGTCGCGGTGCCGGAGGTGAAAACCGGCGGGTGGGATCGCAATCCGATCGACGCCTTCGTTTATCGCAGGCTGGCGGAGAACGGATTGCGCCCGGCCCCGCAGGCCGAGCGGCGGACGTTGATCCGTCGACTGACCTTTGATCTGCACGGCCTGCCGCCGACCCCGGATGAGATCGACGCGTTTTTGCGGGACGATTCGGATCGGGCGGTGGCGGAGCTGGTCGACCGTTTGCTCGATTCCCCCCGCTATGGGGAACGCTGGGCTCGGCATTGGCTGGACGTCGCCCGCTTCAGCGAGAGTCAGGGCTTTGAGCGCGACAAGATCCGGCAGAATGCCTGGCGCTACCGCGACTACGTCATCGACGCGTTCAACCACGACCTGCCGTACGATCGGTTCATGCGCGAGCAGGTTGCGGGCGATGTGCTTGATCCACCAACCCGGGCGGGGATCATCGCGACAGGCTTCCTCGTGGCGGGGCCGTATGACGAGGTCGGGAACGGACAGAAAAGCCAGGTCATGCGGGCGCGCGTCCGGGAGGAGGATCTGGAGGACATCGTCAGCGCCGTCGGCCAGACCTTTCTCGGGGTCACCGTGAACTGTTCCCGTTGTCACGACCACAAGTTCGATCCCATACCACAGCGGGATTATTATTCGATCAAGGCGGTCTTTGAGGGGATCCGGCACGGGGAACGCAGCATACTTACCGCAGCCGACAAGCTGGAGATCGAGGCGCGCGGAACAGCCCCGCGACTGGAGATTGCGCGCGCGGAAGATCGGCTGCTCGCGTACGCCGCCAATCCCCGCCCGCCCGAGCCGACTTATCTTCTGAACCGCGGCGAGGTGTTGGAGAAGGGGGAACGGATGACCGCGCGCGGCCTTGCGGCTGTGACGGAGCCCGCCGCCGACCTTGGGTTGAAACCCGATTCACCGGAAGCCGAGCGCCGCCGTCGCTTCGCGGACTGGCTGGCACATCCGGCGAATCCATTGCCCGCGCGCGTGATGATGAACCGCGTGTGGCAGCATCACTTTGGCCGGGGATTGGTGGACACTCCCAGCGACTTCGGCGCGAGCGGGGGGCGGCCGACTCATCCGGAGCTGTTGGACTGGCTGGCCGGGACCTTTCTCCGCGAGGGTTGGAGTCTCAAGGCGATGCACCGTCTCATTCTGACATCGGCCACCTATCTCCAATCGTCGGAAGGGCGACCTTCGGCCTTGGCCGTCGATGCCGACAACCGCTGGCTGTGGCGATATACTCCCCGACGATTGGAGGCGGAGGCGGTTCGCGATTCCATGTTGGCGGTGGCCGGCACCTTGAACCTCGCCACCGGCGGCCCCGGCTATCGCCCCTTCGAACTCGTCATCGACAACACCCACTTTTATCTGCCTCGGGACAAGGTCGGTCCTGAGTTCAACCGACGGACGATCTATCGCATCGGGGTGCAGTCCCTGCGCGATCCCGTGCTGGATTCGCTCGACTGTCCCGACCTGTCCACCAAGACGCCGGTGCGCGGGCGGACGACGACGCCGATCCAGGCGCTGGCGCTGATGAATGATTCCTTCGTGCAGCGGCAGGCCGCCGATTTCGCCGCCCGGTTGCGTCGCGAGGCGGGGGGCGCCGCGCCGGACCGGATCCGGCAGGCGATTCGCCTCGCGTTTGGACGGGATGCGGAGCCGGACGAAATCAGCGCCGCCGGCCCGTTGATCGAACAACATGGACTCCCGCAGTTCTGCTGGGCGCTGCTGAACGCCAATGAATTCATTCACGTCCGATAAATCCGAGGCTTACGAACTCACGCGCCGCCTCTTCCTGAAGCGCGGAGGAACGGCTTTTGGGGCGACGGCGCTGGCGGCGATACTTCACGAAGAGTCACGCGCGGCATCACCCTACGTCGCGCGTACGGCGCATCAATTTTCCAGGGCGAAACGGATCATTCACATCTGTGCCCTCGGGGGCGTGAGTCATGTGGACACCTATGATCCGAAGCCGGAGCTGACGCGGCGTCACGGACAGAAGTATGAGGATCCGAACTACGATCCCTTCTTTGGGCAGCCGGGGAATCTGCTCGGCAGCCCCTACGAATTCCGGCCCCACGGACAATCCGGAATCGAGCTCTCCAGCCTGCTGCCGCACCTCGCCGGATGCGTGGATGACATCGCCTTCGTCCGTTCGATGCACAGCAAGAGTTCGAACCATACGCCGGCGACCTTCTTTGAAAACACGGGTTTCACGATGAACGGTTTCCCCGGCTTCGGCTCCTGGGTTTCGTATGGCCTTGGCTCGGAGAATTCGGATCTGCCCGCCTACGTCGTGTTGCCGGATCCGCGCGGACTTCCCGCCGGCGGCTCGATCAACTGGACGTCGGGATTTCTGCCTGCGGCCCATCAGGGTGTGGCCTTCAACACCGCCGGCGAAGGCGATCCGATTCCCGATCTCAAAACACCTGTGGGGACGGGTCCGAAAGCCCGTCGCGCCGCCATGGACCTTCTCGCGCGTCTCAACGCCCGGCATCGCCGCCGCCATCCGCACGAAG
>JADHOF010000115.1 GCA_016779125.1 Verrucomicrobiia bacterium
TCGGCGAAGGTGGAGGCGGTGCTCGACCCGTCGGGTCTGGGCGTAATCGAGTTCCGGAATGTCCCGCTGGGTGGGAGATTCCGTCTCGTCGAGAATGCGGCCGGCGAAGGCTTTCAACTCCATCCAGCGAGGCCAGTCGAGGTCCGGTGAGTGGGTGGCCTGGCGGAGGAGGCTGCGCCATTCGATGATGGCCCGGTCGATGTCGCCCTCGCCGAGAAAGCGGGTGACCCATCCTCGTTTCGACAATGGATCCCGGTGGATGCTTTCGACGATCTGCTCCGCTCCGGATCCGTACTCAGGAGGAAGGCCGTTCTCCAGATATCCCTTGATGGTCTGGCCCGTGAAACGTTGTCGGCAGGCCATGGCGATCCGGCCCTGCCAGCGGCTTTCGTCGCGGGCGAAACGGAAGCCGGCATGGAGGTTGGCGATCTCGTAGACCAGTTCGTCGATGGGAATGGATTCGTCCTCAAGCGCGGCGGCGATGCCGAGCCCGTCGGCTCCGTGAAAGAAGCTGACGACCCGCCCCCGAAGGGTGGGGACGCCGCGGTCGTCGACCAGGGCCAGTCGTCGCCATAGCAGCGCGGTGCCGGTGCGGGAAGGCAGGCGACGGCACGTCTCAATGTGCGGGCAGATCGCGCAGTCCGCGGGCAGGACGTCGCGGCTCGGCGCTCGGTGCAGGGCCTTGCCGTGTTCATCGACCGACGCGCGGACGAGCACCTTTGCAAGGGCGGTCTGGACGGAAATCTTTTCCTCGCCGACCACGAAGCGAAGGACCGGCGTACCAGCGCGCAAGAGCTTCTGCTCCACCAAGGGCGCGATCTTTGTTTCCCAGCGGGACAGCGAAGCCTGCCGGGCGTTCCAATTCGTGAGGCGGCGTGTCCATTTGCCGATGACGACGCGATCACCGGAGATTCGTTCTGCGACGATGGATTGCCGGCCGTAGACGGGGCCGAATTCGTTTTTGCCGATTTCGACGATTTCACCGGGGCCGAGTTTGCCCGCGATCTCGGGGTCGTTGAGAAGCGGCAGCAGACTGACGACGTTTTCCGATTCGGATTCCGATTCGGATTCGGTGCGGACGAGGAAGACTTCTTCAGCCGGGAGATCCGTCGGTTTCGGCGCGTTCTGCCATTGCCCGGCGCTGTTGAGAATCTGTCGCTGGCGACGCCTCAGATGGCGCGATCGTTCCGCGTCCGTGGACAGCCCGCAGGGAGCGTCCGGAGTCTTCATCGCCTCTTCAACGCCGAGCAGAATCTGGCGCGTGGTGAACAGTCTTTCCTGCACGCGGACCGCTTCGAAAAAGGGATTCTTATCCTGCTGCTCCGCCGCGACCTGCATGATGCCGAGCAGGGCACCCCAATCAACCGCCGCCGCGCGGGACAAGTGCCGGGGGCGCGCATCCTGCAGCCTGATTTCATTGGCGGACACCAGCACGTAGCCGCTCTCGTCGATGCCGCGACGTCCCGCCCGGCCGAACATCTGGAGAATCTCGTCCCCGGCGATGGGCTGTTCGATGCCGTCCCGTCGATACGAGTCCCCGGCAAGCGCGACGGAGCGGAGCGAAAAGTTGATGCCCGCCGCGAGGCCCATGGTGGCGACGACGACACGAAGCTGTCCCGCCTTTGTGAGCGGTTCTATGACGCCGGCGCGGGCGGCGTAGCTGAGGCCGCTGTGATGGAAGGCGATGCGGCACTTGAGGAGGCGGGCCACGCGTTCGCCGACAAGTGCGTGCTGCTCGGGGGTCAAAGTCAGCGGATCGTCGTTCGGGAGAAAGCGGGCCAGTTCCGTTGCGAGCTGTTCCGTGGCCTTGCGACGCGGCGCGAAGATAAGAATGGGGCCGAGATTGTCAGCCAATGCCTTGGCGCAAAACCGCGGCCAGTAGCCGCTGATCGCGTTTGGCACGTGAATGCTGATGTTTCTGGGATCCACCTCCTCAAGCGGCACCGGGCGTTCCTTGTGACGGATGACGACCGCCTCGCGGCCGAGCCTGTTCAGCCATTGGACGATGTGATGCGGGTTCTCGACGCTGCCACTGAGCAGAAGGAAGCGGGTCGTTTCGGGAGCAAGCGCGAGGGCGAGCTCGTAGTTCAGGCCGCGATCGCGGTCGCCGATCATCTGGTATTCGTCGATGACGAGCAGGCGAGGGCCGTCGCCTCGCAGCAGGCGGTTCTTCTGCGTTTCCAATGTCGCGACGACGATGGGCGCGTCGACGTTGTCCGAAAGGTCGCCTGTGGCGATGCCGACGTTCCAGCCCCGGCGACGCCATTCCGCCAGCTTGTCGTTGGCCAGGGCGCGCGTGGGTACGGTGTAAACGGCCTTGCCCTGCGGTTTTCCCTGATTGGCCCAGAGTTCGAAAACCAGGGTCTTGCCCGAGCCGGTGGGCGCGTCGACCACGACGTCCTTGCCGTCCCGCAACGCGGCCACCGCCTTCTGCTGCCACAGATCGGGGATCGTGACCTGATTGAACGCGGCGAAGGCGTCGTTGGATGAATCGTGGGACATGTCCTGCGCGAGGCTTCCGGTTTCACGATCAAAATCGCAATCAAACTTTGCCGTCTTTTCGCCATCTGAAAAGCGTTGTCGGATGGACTCCGATCCGCGCGGCGGTTTCCGTCAGCGACAGATCGGAATTCGCGAGAAGCTGCCGCGCCATCTCGCGCCGCTCCGCCTTGCTCGGCATTCGGGGCGGCGTCGGGAAGCCGTGAGCTGCCTGTGTGGGCAAGGCGTTCGTGGTCGACGGCGAGGCGGTTGGCGTGACCGCATGCGGGGGCTCCCAATAACCGGCGCGGAGGACGGGGCCGTCGTAGAGGAGGATCATTCGCTCGATCACGCTCTTGAGTTCCCGGACGTTGCCGGGCCAGGTCCATGACTGCAATTTGGCGATCAGTTCCGGTTCGGCGGTCTCGATGTTTTTCCCGAAGCGTTCGTTGCCGCGGTCGATGAAGGCGCGGACGAGCAGCGGGATGTCCTCCAGACGGTTTCGAAGCGGCGGTGCGTTCAGTGTCACCTCGGCGAGGCGATAATAGAGATCGGCGCGAAAGTCGCCTGCCGCGATCGCCTGCTCGATGTTGCGGTTGGTGGCGGAAACGACTCGCAGCGTGATTTTGTAGTCCCGCTCGCCGCCGACGCGACGCGCGGTTTTGGTCTCAAGGAAACGCAGCAGCTTGGGTTGAAGCGCGATGTCCATTTCGCCGATTTCATCGAGGAAGAGCGTGCCCCCGTCCGCCTGTTCGACGAGTCCGGACCGGGCCTTGACGGCCCCGGTGAACGCACCTTTCTCCGCGCCGAAGAGTTCCGCCTCCAGCAGGTCTCTGGGAATGGCGGCGCAGTTCACGGCGACAAAAGGCCCCTTGCCGCCGGTGGTGTGAAGAGCCTCCGCGACGCGCTCCTTGCCGGCGCCGGACTCGCCGATGACGAGCACGTTCACGTCCGTGACGCCGAGACGTTCAATGCCTTGCCGCAGGGCCTTCATTGGGCTTGATTCGCCGATCATGCCTTCGAGCCGCATCCCTTGGGTCGGGCCGTATAGGGTGAGCCAAAGCGACTGGGATTCCGCCGCCTTGGCGATGGCCGAGGTCCATCGACGCGGGTTGTCCCGGAGATCCAGCACATCGTAGGCTCCGTCCCGGGCCGCAGTCATGATGTCGGCGGAGCCGAGAGAGGAGCCGACCACGATGAACATGCGGCTGGCCTGGGCCAGCCGGACGCGCAGTGTGGGCCAGGTCGATTCAGACAGCACCGGAAAGGGGATCAGAAGAACAACCCCGGAATTGGCCTGGCTCAGGTCCGCAATATCCGACTCCAGCACCATACGTCGGGGGATTTCGAAGGCATCCAAGCGTTGCTGAATTCCCGGGAGTGCATTGGCCTTTAGAACGATCGCTTCCATGATTTTTTGCAATGCAGTTACAGGTGGAATGATTGCAAATGCAACCTGTGTTTTATGCGAGCTTTTTTGATTTTCGAAATATCGTGGGAAATGGCGATTTTTGCCGGCTTATTCGTTTGGCATATCGAGTGCTTATGGGACCTCGTCCACGCTTGTGAAGGCAAGTAATCACCCTAACAACGCCAAGAGAACGGTAAACAAATGAACCCCGCAGTCTCCCACTCGAACCCTGTCGCGCCGGACCGATTCGGAATGAAATCACTCTGTCTCGAGCGTGAAGACGAGGAGGCCTGTACCGTTTGTCGGGGTCGAGGATGTGGCGCTTGCGCTTGGCTGGGGACCGCGCAGGCGGAGGAACTGTATTGGGAAACGAAGCGCCTTCTCGTCCGCTTCATCAATTTGTCGTGAAAACGAGAATCCGGGCGCTGTGAATTCGAAAAAAGAAAAGGTCCCTATGTCTAAAAATACCATCCAATCTGTCGTTGGCGGGAATATCGAGAAGACGTCGTTTCGATCGATGAAGGTGCTGCAAACTTCCTGTGCGCCGGGGCAAATCGCCTGCCGGCACTGCCATGGATCGGGCTGCAAAGATTGCGGCTGGTTCGGAACGGAAGAGGCGCGGGAGAGCTTTGAGAGGGCGCGAACGATGGTGGCTGAATCGCGAAGTTGCTGGAAGGCCGACGAGGAATGCGCGCTGACGGAGCAGACCTGCCGGGGGTAAATCAAGAGATTTTCCCCCGAAGGTTTGGAGATGTGCAGCGCTTCGGTCGGGTCGAATACGATTACGAACGGGATTACGATCGGGAGGAAGGGGAATCTTCGTTTTCAGGACTCGGAGATCACTGACGGGCCGCGCGTTCGGCGGGAGAAAGGGCAGGTTTGCGTTCGTTGCCCAAGGTTTCGCCCTGCAGCCATTTTTCGCCGTTCAGACTTTGCAGATAGGCCAGCAGGTCGCGCATTTCCGTCTCGCTGAGAGATTGGTCCAGTCCGGCCGGCATGATTGATACCTCGCCCGCGCGAATTTCGGTGATTTCCTTGCGATTCAGGTGCAGCTCCGTTTTCGCGTCGACACGAAGTGTGAGCGTGGCTGGTGTTTCGCGGGCGATGATTCCGCTGTGGAGTTCGCCCTTGCTGGCGACCTTCATTGGCTCATATCCGGGCACGAAGCTCGCGTTGGGGAACAGGATCGCTTCCAGGATGTCGAGACCGGATCGGACACGGCCGATGGCGGTCAGGTCGGGACCGAGGTGGCCGCCTTCACCGCCGACTTCGTGGCACGCGGAGCATTGCGCCTTTTCGCTGAAAAAGACCCGGCGGCCATTGTCGACCTCGCCGCCGCGCAACAGGGTGGATCGCTCGCGGAGACGTTGAAGTTGTTCGGCCTGGATACGGGTGACCTCCTCAAGGAGACCGGCGGTCTTGTCGGCGAGGGATGCGGGAAAGGTCTTGATGATCCGTTCGATCGTGCGCGGGTTGGCGATCTCGCGGAGGCCGGCGTCCGCCATCATCGTTTCGGTGAAGATCCGGGTGATGACCGTGTTGGTGGCTCCGTGGAAGGTCTCCAGAATCCAGGGCATGGTCAGTGCGTCGGCCTTCGGGAGGGCTTCTTTGGCGAGCCGGATCATGTCCTGATTGTAGAGTTGCGCGTAGCGCAGGGCTCCCGCCGCGCCGACGCGCTTGCGTGGCTCATCCGAGGCGAGGTCATCGATCAGAAGGTTCACCTGTTGTTCGGACAGGACGTCCTGCCGGCCAAGGATGGCGAATGCCCGGTAGCGAAGATCCTCCCGTTCATCGGATTCGCCCATTCGACCCAGGAAATCGTCGAAGCCGAGAAGGTTGCGTGACTCGATGACCTCGAACGCCTGGACGCGGATCGTCTCGTTTGTGCTGGCCAGACCGAGCTTGAGGACGTTGATAAATCCGCCGGGGAATTTCGCGAGGTCGGCGCCGTGAATCGCGGCGATGATCGCCTCCTTGCGCGGCTCGGGCACGTCTTCGGAGGAGAAGGCCTCCGCGACGGTCTTTTGGATGGCGGGATTCGTCATGAAAGCGGTCAACAGCTTGCTCACCCCGGCCATTTCCTCCTTGGTGAGCTTGAAGTGAAACAGCTTGCGCTGAAGATAGCTGACCGCACCGGTGGACCAGTCCGGGTGCCGGCTGTAAACCCAGGCGGCGGCTTCGCGAACGCGATCGTCCGGATAGTCGAGGAGCGGCTCCACGTGCTCGTCCTTCAAGACGGAACCGTCCATTTGATCGAAGGCGATCAGAGCCGCGCGGGCGCTTCCCGCCGGAAGTCGAGGCAGTTGCGGGAGCGAACGCTTCAAGGAACTGTTGGTCATCCGCGAGTAGTTTTCGATCAGTGAATAGGTGATCGCGTGTTCGACGAAACGGTTGGTGATGTTGGCGGCGGCGGAGATCAGCGGACCGTTGCTGGCAACCTTGCCGATCAGTCCGAGGGCGGACGCGGCTTCGCGTTGCGTGGTCAAATCGTGGTCGGAGAGAAGCGTGTGGAGCGAGTCGATTGCCTCGTGATCGAGGGCGAGGCCCGAAGCGTTGGCGGCGGCTGCACGGACGACGGCGTGCGGATCGGAGAGGGCGTCGCGGACGCCTTTGCGATCGCCGAGGCGGTGGAGCAACCAGACCGCCGCGCAGCGGGTGGCCGTGTTCGCGGACCGGGCGCGGAGATTGGCCAGCAGCCGTGTCGTGCCCCGGTCGGCTGTCGTCGCAATGCGTTCGCGCGCACGATCGGCGACCGCCGGTCGCGGATCTTCGAGCAGGGCGACCAACTCGGCCGTCCGGACACGGGGCCAGTCGATGTTGTTTCCACGCGGGTCGTGAAGCGGGTGAGCGCCGATGCGATCAACGCGATAGAGGCCGCCTTGAAACTCCGGACGGCTGATCCGGGAGAGGGGACATTGATCGACATACCAGCCGCCCGTATCGACGACCAGGAGGGTTCCGTCCCCATCTTCCAAGACGTCTGTGGGATGGAAATCCGGGTGGGCGGAAATCAGGAAGTCGGAATCCGTGGAGACAAAGGAGGCGTTCGTCCGGATGATCTGGTGGCGAAGCACCCGGTGGGGATTGAAGTGCGCGCTGAAAAGGTTGTGTTGAAACCCGTCGCCAAGGCGTGTGCCACGATATTGGTGCAGCCCGGCCGGGGCCACCCGTGCGAAGCGGGCCATGGGGCCAAGCAGGGGGCCGGTTTGTTTGAATTCGGCGACACTCGCGTGATCCTTCCCGTAGACCCCACCACGAATGAAATGCATCAGGGCGTCGCGTTGGCCGTGTTTCGGATCGGTGAAGTACGTCATGGTGCCGATGATTTCGCCGGACTCCGTGAAGGTCAGCTCCACCGGGTTGTCGAAGCCGCCGCCGGCGAACCAGGTGAGGCCGCTGCCGTCCGTCCGGCATTTCCAGATGCGCGATGCGAGGCCCGTCAGGTGGGTGCCTTCCTTGGTGTGGATGTCGTAGCCGTGGCGTCCGTCTGTCAGATAAAGCCATCCGTCTGGTCCGAGGAAAGGGCCGTGCAAACTCGCTGTGCCCTTCACGTTCCAGCCCGTCAGAATCGCCTCGCGTTGATCCGCGATGCCGTCGTTGTCGGCGTCCTCAAATCGAAGGAGATCCGGTGGCGAGGCAACGTAGACCGCACCTTGGTGCCAGAGAATGCCCATGGGGATTCCGATTTCATCGGCGAAGATAATGCTGCTGTCGAAGACGCCGTCACCATCCGTGTCTTCGAGGCGACGGATGCGGCATTCCGGGGTTGCGGCCATTGCCGCGCCTCGGACGTCCTTGCCGGAAGATTCGGCGACATAAAGGTGCCCCGTCTCATCGAAGGCCGCGAACATCGGGTAGGAGATCAGGCCCGGGGTCACCGCGTTTGAGACTCTGAAGCCTTCCGGTACGGAGATGGACTGCAGGCCGGGTTCCGGCAGATCAGCCGCGCGGAGCGAACCGGCCAAGGTGCCGCCGCAAAGGGAAGCCAATAGTACGAGAAAAGGGAGTCGTCTGGTGGCGCTACAAGACGTGAAAGGTGCCGGTGGCAGCATGGCGGGAGGATAAACCGGATTGTCACCGGAGCAAGCCTGTTGCAGATTCGCGGTCAGGCGGATGACGGACGAATTCAAATTGAAATCGTTGAGGGGCCAGTTGTTGTTAGACAGCGGAAAGCTCCGAGGTTCCTGGTTCAATCGAGCCGTGCTGCTGATTTGCCAACACGATGCTGAGGGAGCTTTCGGACTGGTGCTCAACCGACCCAGCCCGTCCACGCTGGGAGAGGCGATTGTGGCGGATCTCCCGGAATCCCTGAGCGAGGAGTCGCTCTTTATAGGTGGTCCCGTGCAATCGACCGCACTCAGCTTTTTGCGGAGTGACGCGTTTTTGCCCGACGCCAACGTGATGCCCGGACTGAGTCTGGAGCATTCGCTTGAAGACCTTTTGGAGTTGGGGGTGAGCTACAGCGGGACGATGAGAATGCGCGTCTTCGCGGGCTATTCCGGATGGGCACCGGGGCAGCTGGAGGATGAGATGGAACGCGGGGCCTGGCTGGCGCATCCGGCGGAGCTGGATCAGGTGTTTACGGACGATCCCGAGTCGCTTTGGCAGGAGATCCTGAAGGGCAAGGGTTGGAAATATCGCCTGCTGGCCGACGCCCCCGACGATCTTTCGTCCAATTGAGCCGGGTGGGCGATCAACGCGGGCGTGATTGCGCGCGGGCTTCCGGCAACCAGGCCTGAATCTGGCGGATTCGCGTTTCATCCAGCGGATGCGTGCGTAAAAACCAGGGAGTTGAAGCGCCCTGACTCTGATTGTGCGCCTGAAACCGACGCCAAAAGTCCACGGCTGCAGCGGGGTCGTAGCCGGCGCGGGCCATGTAGATCAGGCCGATCCGATCCGCCTCGGATTCTTGGCCGCGACTGTGGGGCAATTCACGTCCGACCTTTGAGCCGAGACCGTAGGCTGCCATGATCAATGCCTGGGTTTTGGGATCGTAGCTTTGAACACCCGTTCCGAGCAATTGTCCGCCGAAGCCGATCAGTCTGGATTCGCTCATCCGCTCGGCACCGTGACGGGCTACGGCGTGGGCGACCTCGTGTCCAATGACGGTCGCAAGGCCGGCCTCGTCCTTCGTGATCGGAAGGATGCCCGTGTAGATGCCGACCTTGCCTCCCGGCAGGCAGAAGGCGTTGGCTTCGGCGCTTTCAAAAAGAACGAATTCCCACTGGGCTCCGGGCAGGTCCGCCACGGCGGCGATCCGTCGCCCGACCCGCTCAATCAGCGCCCTGGCGTTTACGTTCTTGCTCACCGGGGTTTCCTTCTTGAGTGCCTCGAAGCTGGACAGGCCGAGCTGCATCTCCTCCGAAGAGGACATCAGAATGATCTGTTTTCGGCCTGTGACCGGAACGGATTGGCAGCCGACCAGAAGGAGATTCGCGGAGATTGCGAGGACGAGAGAGAACGTGAGGGAGAATACGTTGTTCATCCGTTCCGTAATGGTGAAAGTCTGGGGCTTGGAAACGCGGGAAACGCGGCCTTCAAGACGCCTTGAGGTTGTTGATCTGATCGCGAATTTTGGCGGCTTTTTCGTAGTCCTCCAGCTCGACCGCCTTGTTCAGATCCCGTTCCAGACGTTCCAGCTTGGTGAGCGGCTGTAGTTTGTCGGAATCGGACTCGCCCTCCCCATCGAGCGGGTTTGTCTCGATCTCCTCCAGCCATTGCTCCAACGAATGAATCTCGCCGCTGTTGTCGAGCAGGTCTTGTCGTTCGAAGTCCAGATAGAACTCCTTCAACGCGTCGATGCCCTCACGAATCACCTCGACCGCCTGAACGAGATCGCCCGCCTCGATGGCGAGAGACCCCTCGGCCCGGGTCAGCATCATGATCAGCTGTGGCCGGAATTGTTGGAGAGACCACGACAGCTCATCTGATGCGGCGTAGTCATCCACAAAGTCGAACACCTTCAGATTGCGTTCCGCGTCGCGCGCGACCTTGTCGTATTCGCCGAGCTGGTAGAAGCAGATGTAGCGGTGGTGAAACTGGATGGCTTCCTGTTGGAGCCGGGTGATGTCGGGGCCGGCGAGCTCGAAGCCGTCCTCGGAGCCTTCATTCTCCTGTTTGTGCTTTTCCAAACGGTCCTCGTGGAACTCGAACCAGGAGGCGAACCCCATGGGCAGCTTTCCGTCGGGGCGCCCGTCGGTGTTCATTTGCAGAATGCCGAGATCCAGACGCATCTGAAGTTTTTCGACCCCGTCCGTGCCGGTGAACTTACGCACCGCGAGTTGCCCCGGATGGTAGTCCCAGCTCTCCAAGAGGTATGAGATGTCGAACTTCATCCGACGCAATATGCCGGTTCAGTCAATGAAGTCAATGCGGTGTGGTCCGTAGATTTCGCACTGAGTAGAAAGGGCGCAAACATTGGCGAATTGGGCTCAGAATATGGCCAACGTGTCGAGAACAGCCTTCACTTTTGAGACTTCATGCGTTCGGAACAAATGGGTTCCGCCGAGGGCCGCCAAGGTGGCGAAGAAGGGCTCCGCCGAGCGCACCTCCTCGCGGAAGAATTCGAACGCATGCGGCAGCGCGTTGCACACCGGCCATCCGAGGTCGTGCAGACGGAACGAATTCAAAAAGGTTTGCATCTGCCTGCGCACGCGGGTCGGGCCGTCCTGCAGGTTGGCGTAGTAAAAGCCCAGACCGGGGTCGATGAAGATTTTCTCCAACCCGGCCGAGGCCGCGATCTCGAGCTGCCGCCGGAAATGGTCGCGCAGAACGGGAATCGGATCCGCTTCAATCTTCACATCGACAGCTTCCCTCACGGTGTCGGCGGGCACGTAGCAGATGATCACGGCGGCATCGTGATCCGCCGCCATGCGATAGATCTCGGCGGTGTCCCGGGTGCCTGTGAGATTCAGCACCTTGGCACCGGCCTTGAGAGATTCCGCCGCCACGTCGCGGTTGTAGGTTTCGACCGACACGGTGACGCCGCCCTGGGCAAGTTCTTCGACCACCGGCAGCAGGAGGCTCTTTTGTGTGCTTCCGTCGATCCGTGCCGCATTTGCCAGCGTTGATTCGGCCCCGATATCGATGATCGAAGCACCTTGGGCGAAGAGAATATAGCCCCGCTCGATGGCGGCGGTTGCGGAGAGACAAACGCTTTCGCGATACCAGGAATCCGGTGAGAGGTTGACGACGCCCATGATGGAAGGGGCGGACGCCCATTCGAACGCGGTGTCGCCGAGGTCGAAATCTTTGACCGGTGGAGCGGTGTTGGGATGCTCCGCAGCCAGGGCGGCGAGCTCTTGCAAATGCAGCATGGAAGGGAAGGTAGTGATGGAAACCGGACCGGCCAAACAAATGCGTGGGCGTTCATTTCCGGTGGATGGCGCTCCCGGCAGGATTCGAACCTGCGACCGTCCGCTTAGAAGGCGGATGCTCTATCCAGCTGAGCTACGGGAGCATTCTCCGATCGAGAGCGAGTGAATTGGCATGAAAAAGTGGTTTGGGGCAAGGTATTCTTGGTGGCTGAAGTTTTTGGCGAGGGAAGAAACGGAGCCGTGAAAAATTCCGGCAAAACTGTTGACGGTTGCCGGCGGGGATTTGTAACTTTCGCGCCCCTTTGGAAGGGGCCGGTATTCCAGAGTAGCTCAATGGTAGAGCAATCGGCTGTTAACCGATCGGTTGTTGGTTCGAGTCCAACCTCTGGAGCCATTCTCCCTGACTGACGGCAGGCGTCTCGGGTGCTTCGGTGCGCCTCCTCTTTTCTCCATTTCATCCACACTTTTCTCCATTCTCCGCTTGGTGAGAATGTGCCAGCGTGCGCGCGTGCGCAGGCATTCTATGATATTGGGTTGGCTGGTCGTTGCCGGCTTTTTGACAGCCGACAATGTGCGGGCGGTGGAACGTCTTGATTTTGCCCGGCAAATTCGCCCGATTCTTTCCGACAAATGTTTCGTGTGTCACGGCCCGGACAAGAAGAACCGCAAGGCCGGTTTGCGTCTGGATTTGCGTGAGAGCGCGATCGTCGAAAAATCCGGTGTCACGCCCATCGTTCCGGGGAACGCCGCTGCGAGCGAGGTGATTCTGCGGATTCAGGCGGTTGACGTTGATGACGTCATGCCGCCGCCGGAAACGAAGAATCCGCTGACCGCCGTTGAGCGTGATCTGTTGAAGCGGTGGATTGAAGAAGGAGCCGAGTATCGGGGGCATTGGGCGTTCGAGCCGATTCGGAAACCGGTCGTGCCGAAGGTCAACGCGCCTGTGAGAACGCCGATTGACGCCTTTTTGCTGAGAGAGCTTGAGTCGAGCGGTTTCGGATTCTCGCCGGATGCGACACCCGAGCGCTTGATACGGCGTTTGGCGTTTGACTTGACCGGTC
>JADHOF010000116.1 GCA_016779125.1 Verrucomicrobiia bacterium
AGCGTGGCGCTGAAGAGGATCGATTCGGCAAACTCCCGGATTTCCACGGCGATGTCAGATCCGGGCAAGCTCGGGCCAGAGTCGGGCGCTCATGAGCATTCCCTTGTGAAGCTGATCGAGGCTGAACTTTTCGTTTGGCGAATGCAGATTGTCGTCCGGCAGGGCAAGGCCGAGCAGGAGTGTGTCCACGCCGAGAATCTTTTTGAAATCGTTGATGATCGGGATGGATCCGCCCTCGCGCATGACGATCGGTTCCGCCCCGAAGGCCGCCTTGAGCGCGGTCAGTCCCGCGCGGACCTGATGGCTGTCCGGCGCGACGATGTAGGGATCGCCCTCGTGGCCGCCAGAAAAGGTCATCTTCACGCCGGGCGGGCAGATCGCCTTCAGGTGTTGCTTGACCTTGCGGAGAATGGTCTGGGGCTTCTGGTCGGGAACGAGACGAATCGTGATTTTGCAGCTCGCGTGGGAGGGAACGATCGTCTTGCTGCCTTCGCCCTGATAGCCGCTGGTGAGGCCGTTGATCTCAAAGGTCGGACGGGCGGAACGCTGCTCGACCGGGGTGTAGCCGGCTTCGCCGAAAAGCGCCTTCACGCCGAGCATGCGACGGTAGGCCGCGTCGGTGTGCGGCACGCGGGCCATCTGTTTGCGTTCGTAGGCGCTGAGCTTGGCGACATCGTCGTAAAAGCCGGGGACCAACACCTTGCCTTCTGCGTCGCGACACTTCGCGAGCATCTGGCAGAGGGCCATGGCGGGATTCTCGACCGAGCCGCCGAAAATGCCGGAGTGGAGATCGCGACTCGGGCCGTCCAGCCGGACTTCCAGAGCCATGACGCCGCGCAATGAATAAGTGACTGCGGGATGTTTCGGGCTCGGCATTCCCGTGTCCGAAACGACCACGCCGTCGCATTGAAGATCCGCGCGCCGCTTTTTGATGAAGGGAGCCAGATTGCCGGAACCCATTTCCTCCTCGCCCTCGATGACGAAGGTGATGTCGCAAGGCAGTTCGGTTCCCGTTTTCAGGTAGGCCTCAATCGCGCAGAGATGCGCGAAGTGCTGGCCCTTGTTGTCCGTCGCGCCGCGGGCGTAGACGTTGCCGTTCGCGATGGTGGGTTCGAATGGGGGCGTCTTCCAAAGCGGGAGCGGGTCGGGGGGTTGGACGTCGTAGTGGCCGTAGACGAGATAGTGTGGTTTGGACGAACCCTTCCTGCGCGGGGTCTTTGCCACCACGATGGATTGTCCGGGGGTTTTACAGATCTCGGTCTTGAGGCCGATCGCGCGGCAACGCCCGGCGAGCCACGCCGCCGCCGCCCGCATGTCGGGGGCGTGATCCGGTTGGGCCGAAATGCTGGGGTGACGCAGATATTCGCACAGTTCACCCACGAATCGCTGGCGGTTGTTTTCGAGATAGTCCAAGACCGGCTGCATGGGCGGTGGTGTAGCGGTTTTGTCGGGGTGTTGGAAGTGCCGACTGATTGCGGGCTTCGAGAAACCCTGAAAGCGATTGCTTTGGTCCGCCGGCTGTGCGACCAAGTCCCCTCATGAGTCGTTCGTGTCTGGCCTGGGCCTGTATTGCAATATCGATCTTCGCGGTGGAGCCGGGGGTGGCGCAGGATTCATCGACGGCCGCGGCGGCGCTCGATTCCAGTTCGCCGGCGCATTATCTCGACCCGTTTTCCTCCTTCCCGGGAGGGATCAAGCAATCGCTGCGCGGTTTGGGTTGGCTGGACTCGACGCCGAAGATGTTGCGTCAGACGTCCATCGTTCCTTCGACGCGGGAGCACCTGACCTACCAACAATGGCCGTTGACGAACGGCCTGATGGCCAAGGGGTTGATGTCCGGCGGACTTCCGGCTTTTTACGCGCCTCCGGTGGAACCCGTGGACATGATTCCCCCCGACTTCGAAAACACGAACTACCGCGAGCCGAACAGCTATCTCTATTTTCACCGCGGCAAGACCGAGATCAAGCCCCCCACGTTCAACAACGGCCAGTTGGTGGCACCGGATTTCGAGCGGCCGCAGTATGTTGAACCGGCGTTTGAGCGACCGCAGTATGACCTGCGCAACGTGGCGGTCTCCGCTCTGCGTCGATTCCCCGATCATGATCAGGCAACGGCCGGCGGAGGCAGGCGCTTCAGCCGGAGCATCGCCGCGCAGGTGCGGGGTGAGGAGGCGTCGCCGCGTCGTCGCTTCCAGCCGGCGTCGTTTTGGGACGTCAACGTTTCCCGGAACGACCCGCGCCCGGGGGACGCGCCCGTGGTGAAGATGGAGACGAAGCGCAGGACGTACTGGAACGCCAACTACGATTTTCGAAAGACGGACGAGCACCTTGATCCCAAAGATCCGAAGCCGTCCTATTCGATTCGTCCGGTGTATCAGCCGGAGTACAAGGGAGCCCGCTATCCCGGGGGGCAGTAGTTCCGTGCCGGAACCCCGCTTGTGAAGGTCTACGGAATTCAGTTTGGGCCGGTGTGGGAAGATCAACCTGCGAACTGCAGGCGCATCGCGGCGCTGTTGACGCTTGCAGCGCCCGAAGCGGGTTCATTGGTGGTCCTTCCGGAGATGTGTGTCAGCGGTTTCACAATGAACGCTTCGGCCGCCGCCTCGACAGCCACGACGGTGGAAAGGCTGTCCGGACTGGCCCGACAGCACGGCGTCCATCTCGTGGCGGGGCTCGCGCGCGGGGGGCCGGCCGCAAACGAGGCTGTGGTGTTTGGTCCGGACGGGGACGAGGCTTGCCGCTATCGGAAGCAAAGGCCTTTTACCTTTGGCGGAGAAGCGGAGGTCTACCAGGCGGGCGGGCGCTTTGAAATGTTCGACTGGCAGGGTGCGCGGGTGGCTCCCTTCATCTGTTACGATCTTCGGTTTCCCGAGCTTTTCCGACCGGCTGCTGCGGCTGGCATGGAGTTGCTGGTGGTGATCGCGAGCTGGCCGAAACGCCGGATCGAGCATTGGGTGAAGCTGCTGCAGGCAAGGGCGATCGAGAATCAATGCCACGTCATCGGGGTCAATCGGACAGGTAGCGATCCCGTGAACGAACACAACGGGCGCAGCATGATCGTCAACGCGATGGGGGAGTTGGTGGTGGACGCGGGCGAGGCTGAAGGGGTGATCTGCGCGGAAATCGACTTCGAAGCGCAGCGGGATCTTCGTGTGCGGCTACCTTTTCTCCGCGACATGGTCTGACCGGAGCGAGGCGCGGAATTGGGGGCCGGCGACACCGGCGCGATTGAGCGGGGTAAGAACCGCGGCGGCGGGGAGATTCCGGTCGAAGGGCGGGTGGACAAATCGCGACAGTTGTCCTCCTGAGAGGATTTGAGTTTTCCATTCACGTCCGTCGTATTCCTGCAAAATCCATTTGTGGATCTCGTTGGTCGACCCCGCTTGCCAATGGAAGGCGGCCAGACTCGAATCCTCCCGGATGCCAAAGTGCAGGCGGGGTTTGGCGGGAGGGCTGGAGGAAAGCCACGTGGATGCGGGGACGAGCGCGGGCGTGGTGTAGGCGCGTTGTTGAAGGTGGTGGGCGATACCGAGGCGGTTGGTGAGGATGGAGTTCATGCCCCAGTAGATCTGGCCGGTCACATTCGGACGGATGCGGACGGCGCTGATCTGGCGCATGATCTCGGCGGGTTGCCGGTCCTCGGAGGTGCCTCGCACGGAGATGCCGGGCCAGAGGTGGCGCCCTTGTTTGTTCTGCGCGCTCCACCAGTCAAGCAGCACGGGAAAGCTTTGACCGACGTCGTCGATCGACCAATAGAGTTGAGGGGCCAGGTAATCGACCCAGCCGAGTTGCCACCAGGTGAGGGCGTCCGCGTAAAGGGTGTCGAAGGCGTCCATGCCCTTGATGCTTTCAGGATGGCCCGGCCGCCAGATTCCGAAGGGGCTGACGCCGAACTTCACCCAAGGCTTCTCCTCCTTGACGGCTTTGTAGAGGTGTTTGACAAAGCGGTTCACATTGTCGCGACGCCAGTCCGCCACGGCGAGCTGTCCGCCGGCCCGTCGATACCGCCCGTAGGTCGCGCCGTCGGGGAAGGGGATGATCTTTCCGTCGCGGCTCTTCTCCGGATAGGGGTAAAAATAGTCGTCGATGTGAATGCCGTCCAAGTCGTAGCGGTGCAGCACGTCGAGGATGACGGACAGTGCATGGCTTTGGACCTGCGGGTCGCCGGGGTCCAGCCATTCGAGGGAGGCGTATTTTCGCACCAGGTCGGGGCGTTTTCGGGTGATGTGATTCTCGCTGACGTTGCCTTTCGCCGAGGGATGCCGGGCCCGGAACGGGTTGAACCAGGCGTGGACCTCAAGGTTGCGGCGGCGCGCCTCCCCGATCGTGAAGAGTAGCGGGTCATAGTACGGCTCCGGCGCGCGGCCCATGTTGCCCGTCAGATACCAGGACCACGGTTCCAATTTAGACGGATAGAGCGCGTCGGATGTCGGGCGCACCTGAAGGATGACGGCGTTCATTCTCAGATGATAGGCGCGGTCCAGGATCGCGATCATCTCGGTGCGTTGCTGCTCCGGCGTCAGGCCCGGCTTCGAGGGCCAGTCGATGTTGGCCACGGTCGCGATCCAAACTGCGCGAAACTCCCTGGCCATCGGCGGCGCGATGACGCTGGAGTCCTCCACGTAGCGAAAATCGCCTTGTCCCTCCGCCTTCGCGAATGAAAGCAGGAGCAGGATTGATGGAAGAACGCGCATGTCGAGAGACGGATTCTCGGGGAAAGGCATTTGAAAACAAGGGCGGACAGGGGACTTTTTGCGCCTTGACCGGACAGGGGAATTCAAGGATGCAACCGATCACCGATATGAAGCTCGCATCCTCAATGGCATGTGGCGCGCTGGCGCTACTCGTTTCCCTGCAAACCGGTTTCGCCGGACATCGCTTCGCCGCCGGCGATTCCTCAAAGAAGATTCTGGCGATCGTGGACGCCGACGGAAAGATCGAGTGGAGTCATCCGGTTCAGGCGATTCACGATCTCCACGTCCTTGCGAACGGGAACATCCTCTTTCAGGAAAACTTCCAGAACGTGATCGAAATGACGCCGACCAAGCGGGTGGTGTGGAAGTATCAGGCCAAGGCGGTGAAGGACCGGAAAAAGCGCACTGAAATCCATGCGTTTCAACGATTGGAGAACGGGCTGACCCTGATCGCGGAAAGTGGTCCGGGCCGTATCATCGAGGTGGACGGCGACGGGAAAATCAGAAAGGAGATCAAGCTGCAAATCGACAACCCGAATCCCCATCGGGACACCCGGCTGGTGCGGAAGCTTGCCAACGGTCACTATCTGGTGGCGCACGAAGGGGACGGCAAAGTGCGGGAATACGACGGGGACGGCAAAGTGGTTTGGAGTTACGACGTGCCGATGTTCGGGCGTAAAGCGGCCGGCGGCCACGGCCCGGAAGGCTTTGGCAATTCCTTGTTCTCGGCCCTGCGGCTTCCGAACGGCAACACGCTGATCGGAACCGGAAACGGACATGGTATTCTGGAGGTGACCCCGGAAAAGAAGATTGTCTGGGAGCTGCATCAGAAAGATCTGCCGGGGATCACCCTGGCATGGGTGACACAGATCGCCGCCTTGCCGAACGGCAACATCCTCATCGGAAACTGCCACGCGGGACCGAAGAATCCCCAGCTGATCGAGGTGACGCGTGAAAAGAAGGTGGTCTGGACATTTCGGGATTTTGAGAACTTCGGCGACTCGTTCGTCAACAACCAGTTGCTGGACGTCAAAGGCGATGTGATTCGTTGAATTGTAAAGAAAACACGAAATGAAAAACGGAACATCCTTTCCATCCACCCGTCGGCAGTTTGTCGGGTCCGCCACGCTTGCCGCCTCCGCCCTGATCGGAGCGCCAACTCTTCTGCTGGGTGCCAAGACGGGCAAACAGCTGGTCATCGGGGAAGGCGAGCATCGATACGAAGTGCAGCACAACTGGGCGAAGCTGCCCGATCGTTTCACCTGGCAGACCACGCACAACGTGGCTGTGGACCGGGATGAGAACCTCTATGTGATCCACGAAGGACGCGCGGAGCAGACGGACCATCCGTCGATCTTCGTTTTTGATCGCGAGGGCAAATTCGTTCGGGCGTTCGGGCAGCAGTTTCAGGGCGGAGGACACGGGCTTGAAGTGCGCACGGAGGGGAAGGATCAGTTTCTCTACGTGACGGCTTATCACCACCTCAAACGCTTTGCGAAGCTCACGCTGCGCGGCGAGCTGATCTGGGAGCGGCGCGCGCCGATGGATTCCGCCTTGTATCCCAAGGGCGAGGACACCCACCCGGAAAAGCGCTGGGGACGGGACGCCTTTCTGCCGACCAATTTCGCCTTTCTGGACGACGGCGGATTTTTCGTCGCGGACGGCTACGGTTCCTACCGCATCCATCGTTATGACCGGGACGCGAATTGGCAGTCCATGTTTGGAGCCATCGGAAAAGGGGACGGTGAGTTTCAGACATCGCACGGCGTGTGGATTGACAATCGTCCGGGAAGGGGCGGGTCCGTGGTCGTCGCCGACAGGGCCAACAAGCGCCTGCAATGGTTCACCCCGGAAGGAAAGCATTTGAAGACGCTCGGCGGTTTCATTCTGCCCGCGAACATCGACACCTTGGGGGACGTGATGCTGGTGCCCGATCTCAGCGCCCGGATCACCTTGCTCGATAAGGATGACAAGGTGATCACCCATCTTGGCGAAGATCCCGACTGGAGGGCGGCGGTTCTGAAAGACCGCATGAGCCTGCGGCGGGAACCGGAGGGCAAGGGCTGGCGCGCGGGGCGTTTCCTGCATCCGCACGACGCCTGTTTCGATTCGCATGGCAACATCCTCGTTGCTGAGTGGGTGCATACGGGCCGCGTGAGCCGGCTTCGCAAACTCAGTTGACCGGCACTCCGCGAAGGGCTTCGCATGCGGGTTGAATTTGACGCGTTGGAATACGGCGGCGACGGGCGCTTCGCTCCTGTTCGGTGCGTGTTTGAAGGCGATACGGAAGCGGGTTGGACCGTTTTGCGAAATGGAGCGGCGCACCTGACGCTCGGCGCGGGTTACCGGTTGTTGAGGGTGATTTCCTGCGGGGTCTGTTCGACGGATCTGGCGCGTCGTTTTCTTCCCTTTCCGCTGCCCCAGATCACAGGGCACGAAGTCTTGGCGGAGGACGAGGAGGGACGCAGATGTGTGGTCGAGATCAATGCGTCCCACTTGGCGCGGGGCGAGGTGGGCGAGTGTCCATTCTGTCGTGGCGGGCTGGCAACGCATTGTCCGGAGCGGCTTGTATTGGGAATCCATGATCTGCCCGGCGGGTTTGGTCCCTGGATACTGGCACCCAGGAATGCCGTGCTGCCGTTGCCCGACGAGATTCCCGACGATGCGGGGGTCTTGGTGGAACCGCTGGCCGCAGCCCTGAACGCGGTCGATAGGATCCAAGCGCGTGCCGGCGAGACAATCGCGGTTCTGGGGCCGCGCCGCCTGGGAATGCTGGTGGTCGCCGCCTTGGCTGCCCGGAGGAATGCCGGTGGATGCGATTTTCGAATTCTGGCCCTCGCGAGGCATCCGCATCTGCTGGATCTGGCGAGCCGCTTCGGGGCGACGGATCTGCGCTTGGTGGAAGGCGGCGGGACCGCTTTGCCGGACGGGCTCGCGGATGTCGTGATCGACACGACGGGCAACCCCGAGGCATTTGAGCTGGCGATCCGATTGGCCCGACGCGAGGTGCATCTGAAATCAACTCACGGACAGCCCGCCGGTGGCGTGGAACATTTGACCGAGTTTGTTGTGGATGAATTGCGACTGGCGCCCTTTGCGGAGCTTGAAGCTGAAGAAGCGCCGGAATTGCCCCGGCCGCTTTGTTGTGTCGTTGGAGACACGGAGCAGTTTTCGCGGGCGATCAGACCGGTCAACGGACGCGAGGAGGCTGCGATCATGCCGCGAGGACAAATCTTGTTGCGGCACGATGCCGATGTCGGCAATTCGCCCCTGCTGCGGGCGGTGCGGGACCGGGGACTTCAACTGAGCAGCTCCCGCTGCGGTGATTTCCGTTCCGCGCTGGATTTGCTTGGGCGAGACGCCGGTTTGCGCGAGATCGGGGCGAGGCTGATCACGCATCGTTTTCCCGCCGCAAACATGGCCCACGCGTTCGAAGTCGCCGCTGCGCCGGATTGTGTCAAAGCCGTCATCGAACACTGACGGCGACGGTCACCGGGGCGCTTGAGGCTTGGCAATTCGGGTGCTGTCGCTAGCGTTTCCCCATGCGATTCCCATATTCTTGTCTTCTCGCCGGCGCGATCTTGGCTCCTGTGCTGTGCGGTCATTCCGCAACCTCCGTTGAGACTTTGGTCGTGCCGGGTGCGACAGTTGTGAAGGTTCTGGACGGATTCAAGTTTACGGAAGGGCCCGCATGGGATGGGAAACGAGCGCTTTACTTCACGGACATTCCGAACGAGCGGATTCACAAATGGGAGGATGGCAAGCTCAGCGTTTTCCGGGAGAAATCCGGCCGGGCGAACGGACTGTATTTCGACAAGGAAGGCGCATTGGTGATGTGCGAGGGCGGCGGCCGGCGATTGTCCCGCGCGACAATGGGCGGCGAGGTCTCCGTGTTGGCGGAAGCGTTCGAGGGGAAGAAGTTGAACAGCCCAAATGATCTGTGGATTGATCCGAGCGGAGGTGTCTACTTCACGGATCCCCGCTACGGGAAGCGGGACGATCTGGAGCAGGGCGGTTTTCATGTCTACTACCTTGCATCGGGCGGAAAGGAGATCGTTCGTGTGATTGACGATCTTGAGATGCCGAACGGGATCATCGGGACCAAGGACGGAAGGAAGCTCTATGTTGCGGATCCGGGAGCCGGGAAGACCTACGTCTACACGATCAAATCGCCGGGCGTGGTGGCGGACCGGAAAGTGGCGGCCGACGAGGGATCGGATGGGATCACCCTGGATAGTCTTGGGAATCTTTATCTGACGCAAAAGATGCTCCACATCTTTGGGCCGGACGGAAAGCGTATCGCCATGATCGCGGTGCCCGAAGCTCCGTCCAACGTGACCTTCGGCGGGCGGGACGGCCGCACCTTGTTCATCACGGCGCGCACGGGTCTCTATGCGCTCAAGATGAAGGTCAAAGGCCAGTATCCCTGATTGCTTCGACCATGCCGCGATTTGTGCAACAAATGCTTTCCAAGGTTCACCGCTGCTCGTATCCCGTGGGCGTGCGTTATCCCCTGACCGCCTTTTTCATGACGGCGTTCCTGCTGTTTGGGGCGTTGTTGGGCGGTCCGGTCACGGTGCTTTGTGTTGAATCGAAGGGCGTTGTTCACGTCGAGGCTGTTTCCGACACGCGACACGCGGATACCCAGGGGGCTTGTTGCGGAGATCAGACTGAACGCACCGAGGGGAACTCGGAACACGCCGATTGCGAGGATTGCGTGGACATCGAACTCGGTCTCGAAGACGGGCGACTTCAGGAATCCGCTTCGATGGTGGCTGTTCCGGCCGCGAACTGGATTTCACCGAGCTGCCGTCTCGGGATGGGGCTCTTGTCGAACGCGTTCAAATCCACGAGACCCGCCGGGCGGAATCAGCATCCGCCGCCCCTCCTCGAATCGTGGACCGCGATTCGGCTTCAAATCTGATTCCCAAAAAATAGCAGTGTGTCCGGGGGGGCGGTGTGAACCGTCGCCGCCGGGATTTCTTGTTTATGTCCACGTCTGTTGTTCCGAATGAATCGCTATTTTTTGTTTTTGGCAGCCCTGTTGGCCGGTGGCTGCGCGTCAATCGAGCCGGGAAAGCCTCCGGTGTTGCCACCGCGAAATGCCTCCCCGGCGACGATCCCCGTCGCGCCCGTCCGGGTGCCCGGGATCATCTCGTTGCGGGACGCGCTGGCGCTGGCGCTGGAGCATAGTCCCGGCCTTGGTGTGCCCGCCTTGGAGGCGGAGGCGCTCGCGGGTGCGGAGATGCAATCCGGGATGCTTCCCAATCCAACGATGTCCGTTGACGTCGAAAATTTTGGACGAAGCAGGATGCGATTGGGGCAATTGAACGGACCGGAATACACGCTCGCGTTCGGGCAGTTGGTGGAATTGGGCGGCAAGCGGGCGGCGCGGGTGAGGGCCGCCAAACTGGATCGCCGCCTGGCGTTGTGGGATTACGAGGTGGCCCGGCTGGATCTGCTTTCCCGGACCGCGCGGGATTTTGTCGCCCTGCTCACCGCGCAGGAAGAAGCCGCCCTGGCCGTCGAAGGAGCGCGAGTTGGAGAGGAAACGTTCGAAGCGGTTCGCGCGAAGATTGATGCGGGCAAGGTTTCGCCGGTGGAGGGAAGCCGCGCGTCGGTGTTGCGCTCGCGTTCGCGGCTTGAGGTGGAGCGGACGAGCGGACTTGTGGCTTCCGCGCGGGCGCGGCTCGCCGCGAATTGGGGCGGGGCAGGTGCGGAATTCGAAGGGGCTGCGGGTTCGCTTGGCGCGCCGGGTGCGATTCCGGATCTGGAGGGATTGATCGCGGAATTATCGACCCATCCCGCGATCGCAAAGTGGCAGGACGAGGTGGCGCGTTGCGGAGAAGAGCTGAAGATGGCGCGCGCGAAACGTATTCCGAATCCGACGGTCGGAGGCGGCGCGAGATTTCTGGATGAGAGCGATGAATCCGCGTTTGTCGTCGGATTTTCGATTCCGCTGCCGGTTCTGGATCGAAACGAGGGCGGGATTTACGAGGCGGACCGCAGGCTTGCCAAGGCGAAGGCTGAACAGCGGGCCATGTTTATCGAGCGTCGAGCCGCGTTGGTGGTCGCCCACGCGGAGGCAAAAAACGCCCGGCAGCGGGTGTTTGCTTTTGAGGGCGAAATACTTCCGGCTGCGAGAACGGCCTTCGAATCGACGCGAGAGGCCTACGTCACGGGCAAGGTGGGGTTGACCGATGTGCTGGATACGGAACGAGTCTGGTTTTCGACCCGACGTGAGCTGCTGGAAGCGCTCCGTGAATTTCACGCGCGAAAGGCGGAACTGGAAGCCCTTGCCGGGCGGGCACTGGATGAGCTTCCGAGCGGAGTGAAGAAACCACAGACAGGGAACTGAAATGAAAACACTTGGATCTCAAATCGCGATGATGATTGCCGCCGCGTTGGTCGGCACGACGGGATGTGATCGCAATTCGGATGGTCACGGACATGACGATCATGGCCATGGCCATGGTCACGGGCATGGGGACCATCATGACGACCACGAGGACGATTTCGAAAAAGGGCCGCATGGGGGACGGTTGTTGCGGGATGGTGACTTCAGTCTGGAGATGGTGGTTTTTGAGGCCGGGGTGCCGCCGCAGCTGCGGGTTTACGCCAGGGTGGACCATGAAGCCGCCCTGCTGGAATCTGGGGATGTCAAGGTGGAGCTGCGTCGTCTGGGTGATCGGATTGATCGCCTGAGCTTTCGAAAGGAAGACGGGTTTCTCGCGAGCCAACAGGTTGTTTACGAACCACACTCGTTTTCCGTGATGGTGGAGGTCACCCACGGCGGGAAGGCCCATCGATGGGAATATGAATCCCCGGAGGCGCGAACACGGATCTCGGGCGATGCCGCCGCGAAGTCCGGAATCCGCGTGGAGACCGTTGGCCAAGCCCGGATTCGGTCAGAGCTGGAGCTGGCCGGGGAGGTGCGTTTCAACGCGGAGATGCAGGCGGTGGTTCCGGCCCGTTTTGGAGGCGTGGTTGTGGAGGTGATGAAACGCGTCGGAGACAAGGTTGCCAAAGGAGATCTGCTCGCGGTCATCGAGAGTCGCGAGCTGGCCGATGCGCGGGCGGAGTACATGGACACGGTGCATCGCCTGGAGCTGGCGCAGTCGCGCTTTCTACGGGAGGCCGAGTTGAAGAAGAAGAAGATCGGCGTCGAACAAGAATATCTGGAGGCACGACACGAACTGGAGGAGACCGAAATCCATCGGCAGACGTCCCGGCAAAAGCTGCTGACGCTCGGAATCACAGCGGAGGAATTGGCCGACCTTGCGATGGAGCCGGATGGGGAGGTGGTTGCCTTCAAAGTTCGGCGTCCGTTTCCCGAGGGTTCGCTGTCGCGCTTCAATTTGGTCTCCCCGCTGGCGGGCGAAGTAATCAGCCGGAACGTGGCCGCCGGCCAGCTTGTAAGAGCGGACGCGGATCTCTTTGAAATCGCCGATATCGAAAGTGTGTGGGTGGATCTGACGGTTTATTCCGCTCAAATGTCCCGCGTGTCCCCGGGCCAGACCGCCACCGTTTTCACCTCGGAAGTCAGTGCGGAGGGA
>JADHOF010000117.1 GCA_016779125.1 Verrucomicrobiia bacterium
TCAGCGTCGCCCGCGATTTCGCCACGAACGGCATCGGATTCAACCACTTCCTGGTCTACTTCACCGCCCGGATGTACTGGGGCGGCAAGGACGCGGACGTCGACGCGATGCTTCGCGAATATTGCCAACTCCTCTACGGCCCCGCCGAGCATGAGATGCACGCCTTCTTCACCTATTGCGAGAGGAACTGGAACCGGATGGAAACGGAAAAAGCGACGGCCGACGAGGCGCTTGCGCTGTTCGACAAGGCGAAGGCAAAGGCGGGCGCTACGGGGGTCTACGGCAAACGCGTCGCCCTCATTGACGAGTATCTGAAAGGCCTGCGCATGAAGACACTTCAGCTCGGACAAAAACGCGGCCCCGTGCCAAAGCTGCGACTCGTCGGCGACGCGCACGACATCGTCATCGACGGCAGACTCGACGAAGACTACTGGCAAAACTGCCCCGTCGCCGCCACCGGCCGCTTCCGCGAACTGCAAAGCGGCCGCGCCCCCATCTTCGGAACGTCCTTCAAGGCCGGCTGGCAGGGCGACAACCTTTACTTCGCAATCCGATGCGAGGAGCGTTCCGGCGTAAAACCGGTCTCTGCCTCCACCCGCAATGACGACTCCGCCATCTGGCACGGCGACGTGATCGAGATCGAACTCGCCACGGAAACACACTCCTACTACCAGGTCGCCATCAGTCCCGCCGGGCACATCGTCGATCTGGACCGCGGCGCGGCCAAGGGGCAATCGTTTGGCTGGGATTCCAAGGCCGAGGTCGCCACGCACATCGCCGACGATCACTGGACGGTCGAGATTCGCTTCCCCGTCACCTCGGACGAAAACGATCCCCTGAATCGGATCATAGGCCGTCATCCCACCCAAAGCCTGCCCTGGCACATCAACCTCTGCCGTCAACGGATCCGCGAGTACGGACAGGAACTCAGCGCCTTCTCCCCCACCGGCACCCGAGGCTTCCACGAACCCATGAAGTTCGCGCACTTCTACGATGGCAGAGCCCATCAATTCGAGGCGGACCCCGACGCCACCGATTTCGCGATCGGCTTCCACAACGCCACCCAGAAACGCAAGGCGGACGCCTTCCTTGCCCTCGCCACAATGGAGAAGCTCACGGATTTCCAAAAGTCCGTCGCGCTGGAGCAGGCCGCGCTGCTCGACAAGGCCAATGCCGACCCCGTCATCGAACGCATACCGATCGAGGCCGTGAAGAAGGCCGCCCAGATGCAAAACCTCCTTTCACGCGCCAAGGCGTCGGAAGTGATCACACGATTCGCCGACGAAGATTTGAGCCGATGGCCCTTCTGGAAACGCGGCGACGGCTATCATCTGCGGGGACGGGCTCATTACATCGCCAAAGACGGAGCCCGGGCGGAAGCGGATCTCGCCAAGGCGCTGCCGTGGATCAGCGAACCCCGCACGCGCGATTCCGTGATGATGACGCTCGCCCTGAATCGGGAACGCAACCTCGGCGACGACACAGGGGCCTTCCAGGCATTTACCGCCGTCGTGAGCGACCAGGCGCGCATCGGTTCCGCGGACGACTACGGTGCCTTGATGGGCATCGCGCGGATCCAGACCCGACGCGGTCAGTTCGAAGAAGCCCTCCGCACACTGAAGCGCGCCAATCTCGACAAGCTCCAAGGCACATGGCGAAAAAACATCCTCAAGGCAATCGACGAGGTGGAACAGGCGAAACGCAAACGCGCGAATTAGGAATTCATTCGTCCGACAGACCCATGGACCAATTCGCCCCCCTTCTATCTGGCGAAGACCGATCAACGATGAAACACAACCTTCTCCTGCTCACCGCCCTTCTCCTCGCGCCTCCGGCTGCACTCTCGCCTGCCGTGGCGGCGGAGGAAAAACCCAACATCGTCATTCTCTACGCAGACGACCTCGGTTACGGAGACGTGCAGTGTTACAACCCGAAGCGCGGCAAGATTCCAACACCGAACATCGACAAGCTCGCGACGCAGGGAATGAAGTTTAGCGACGGGCATTCCTCGTCGGGCGTCTGTTCCCCATCCCGATACGCACTGCTTACGGGTCGCTATCATTGGCGGTCCCGTCTTCAGACCGGAATTGTCGGGCTCTGGGCGGCACCTCTTATCAAACCGGAACGGACCACAATTGCCTCGCTTGCAAGGCAGCACGGATATCGAACAGCGTGCATCGGCAAATGGCACCTCGGGTGGGACTGGCCTATCCCTGCGGGCAAGATGAAGTTCTTTCGCTCCACGGGTAATAACGGAAAGAAGGAACTTGTCCCGACCGATGAACATCGGGCCGCGTGGCGCGATGCCTTCTCAAAATCAATTCCTGGCGGACCGACCGCGGTGGGATTCGACGAATACTTCGGCACGGACGTACCCAACTGGCCTCCCTATTGTTTCATCGAAAACGATCGAACCGTCGGTGTTCCCTCGGAGTATGGAGACCCGAAACTTTTCGCGAAGAATCAGGCCAGCCAACAAGGTCCGGCCATCGAGGGATGGACCCTGGAACCAATCCTTCCGGCTCTGGCTGATCGCGCTGTTTCGTTCATCAAACGCGAAGCCTCGACGCCTGCCCCCTTCCTGCTCTACATGCCCTTCACATCACCCCACACGCCGTTGTCCGTGAACACGGATTGGAAGGGAAAAAGCGGCCTGAACCTTTACGCGGATTTCGTAATGGAAACCGATGCCGTCGTCGGCCGGGTGTTGGACGCGTTGGAGGAAAGCGGAGCGGCGAACAACACGCTCGTGGTCTTCACATCCGACAATGGTTGCGCACCCTACATCGGCAAGCCCGATCTCGAAGCAATGGACCACTACCCGAGCGGCCCGTTGCGCGGAGCAAAATCGGACGCATGGGAAGGCGGACATCGCGTACCGTTCATCGTTCGCTGGCCGAACAGGGTTCAATCCGGGGTCACCTGCGATCAACTCGTGCATCAAACCGATCTGTTGGCCACCTTCGCCGAAATCATCGGGACCACACCGGCGGACGACGTCGGTGAAGACAGCTTCAGCCTGATACCTTTGCTGAAGGGGGAGGACAGACCGATTCGTGGGCATGCGGTCAGTGCCGGCATGCGAGGTGTTCCCGCCCTCCGCAAAGGATCATGGAAATACATTCCGGCACCCGGTTCCGGCGGATGGGGCACCGGAGGTGATTCATCGCAACCGGTGCAGCTCTACAACCTGTCCGACGACATCGGCGAAAGCAGAAACCTCGCCGCAGCAATGCCGGAGAAAGTCGCCGAGATGAAGGCGCTGCTTGAAAAGCTTATCATCAACGGGCGAAGCACGCCGGGCCCCCCTCAGAAAAACGACGTTACGGTGAAACGATTTCCAACCAAACCGAAGGCCAGAAGCCAAAAGTAAACCAGCCATGAAAGTCATCCGCTCACTCCTTGTCTTCATCCTTCTCGCGCGGATGGCCGCCTTCTCCGACGCCATCGCCGAGCGACCGAACATCGTTCTCATTTTCGCCGATGATCTCGGATGGCAGGAGACCGGCTTTGCCGGTTCGGATTTCTGCGAAACACCGCATCTCGACCGCCTGGCCAGGCAGGGCATGGTTTTCCGAAACGCCTACGCCTCGGCGGGCAATTGCCAGCCCAGCCGCGCATGCATGCTTTCCGGTCAATACACGGCGCGCCACGGCGTCTACGCCGTCGGCAGCACGAAGCGCGGTCCGGTGGATCGGATGCGAATGATTCCCGTGCCGAACAGGAGCAATCTGCCGCTCAGCACCACGACCTTGGGCGAATCCTTGAAAGCGGCGGGCTATGCCACCGGCTTTTTCGGCAAGTGCCACATGAAGGACTCCGACAAGGGGAAATCGGAACATGCCGGATTCGATGTGGTGAAGGTTTCAAGACACGGCCTGAACAGCTCGGACCCGGCGGACCCAAAGGCCATTTTTTCCATCACCGAGGCCGCCTGCGAATTTATCGAAAAGAACAAGGAAGGCCCCTTCTTCGCCTACCTGCCCCACTACGCCGTGCATTCCGCCTTGCAGGGACGCGCGGAAACGCTGGCCCGTTTCAAGACCAAGCCGAAAGGAAGTCTGGGGCATGGCGACCCGCTGTTGGGTGCCTGTCTGGCTGATCTGGACACGGGCATCGGAATGGTTCTGAACAGGTTGAAAACCCTGGGCCTGGAGGAGAAGACGCTGGTGGTCTTCACGTCGGACAACGGCGGCACGCATGTGCTGCAGGAGCCGCTTCGGGGCAAGAAGGGATGCTACTACGAGGGCGGCATCCGCGTCCCCATGATCGTGCGCTGGCCGGGCGTGGTTCAGCCCGCTTCGACCTGTGATGTGCCGGTCCTGAACATCGATTTCTACCCCACCTTCCTCACCACCGCCGGCGCGGACTCACCGGCATCGCCACTGGATGGCGAAGACCTCGTTCCCTTGTTCAAAGGCGGGACATCGCTGAACCGTCAGTCCATTTTCTGGCATTTCCCGGGCTACCTGGACGGACCCGTTCCGCGCGGACGCGATCCGGTCTTCCGCACACGCCCGGTGACCGTCATCCGCAAGGGCGACTGGAAACTGCACCTCTACCACGAAGAATGGCAGCTCGACGGCGGCAGGTCAGCGATCGGGGCCAACAACGCGCTCGAGCTCTACAATCTGGCCACCGACCCAGGAGAAACAAGCAACCTTGCCCTCCTCAACCCACAAGAGCGCGACGAACTTCTGAACGAAATGCTGGCATGGATCGAGCGCACCCCCGCCACGCTTGCCGGACCAACAAATCCAGCGTAGAAAGCGGACGCCGCTCGAAAAGCCTCAAAGAAGAAATCGAAGAAAAAGAAAGAATGAAGCAACGCCCTCCGTTCGGAATCCCATCGCTTTGAAACGATCCCCCGCCGTGAAACACACCTTCGCCCTCCTCACCGCTCTGGTGCTCGCGCCAGCGAGCGCGCTGACCGCCGCCGATCAATTCATCGTCGAAGACGGACGAGCGCGCGCAGAGATCGTCGTTGCCCAATCGCAAGCCCGCGCCGTTCGCTTGGCTGCCGCTGAGTTGCAGACATACGTTGAGAAGATCTCTGGTGCCAGACTTCCCATTGTCACGTCGCCGACGGATGCCTTTCCGGTGAAGGTCTACGTCGGCGAAAGTCCGTACGCGAGCCGGGCGGGCGTTGACCCGAAGGGTTTGGAGCGGGACGCGTATCGGATGCTTTCGGGGACGAACTGGCTGGCACTGGTCGGTCGGGATTGGGACTTCAAACCGGTCGAACCCTGGGCACGCAGCCACACGGATTGGATGAAAAACAAACAGGCGGAATGGATGCAGCTCGCCGGACACCCGTGGAAAAACCCCGTTGGCGCGTCACTCTACAAGGACTACAGCAAGGAACTCGACGTCTGGAACTTCGACCACCGGGGCTCGCTGAACGCGGTTCACGCCTTTCTGCGCGATCTCGGCGTGCGTTGGTACATGCCCGGGGCACTGGGCGAGATCGTGCCGACGCTGAAGCGAATCGCGCTGCCGAGGGTAAACCGCACTGTCCGTCCCGAATTCGAAGTGCGCTCGGTGAGCCGTCCGCTCATCAGTTCCTCCGCGATCGACGACGCGCTGTGGTATCTCCGCATCGGGGCCAACGAACAATACGGCATCCTGCACCACGGCCAGCGCAATCTCACCGAACATCCGGATCAACGGGCGGGCCATCCGGAATATTACGCGATGCTGCCGAACGGAAAACGCGACACGGCGAGCAAGACCGCCAATGCCTGCCTTTCCTCGGCGGGATTCTTCAAGGAGATCGTCGCCTACGCCCGCCTGATGTTCGATCACTACAACATGCCGATCGTCTCCGTGATGCCGCACGACGGCTTTAACCATTGCCAGTGCTCAGACTGCAAAGGTCAGGCAACCCTCGAACGCGGCCCGTCGGGTCTCTCCTCGGACTACGTCTGGCGCTTCGTCGTCCGCGTGGCGAACGAACTTGCCAAGACCCACCCCGATCGAAAGGTGTTCTGCGGCGCTTACAGCACCTACCGACTGCCACCCCTGTCGATCGACAAGCTCCCGGACAATGTCTGGGTGCAAATCACCAACGGACGCCCGATCCGTGAACTCGACGACGAAACCGACGAATACAACGCCGAGCTGCGTCGCCAGTGGCAGGCGAAATCTCGCAACCCGCTTTCAGTAACCTTGAACTACACCCCCTTCACCAATCACGGAGCTTACCGGCCGCAATACTGGCCGCACGTCATCGCCAGGGGACTTCGGGACACCGCCGGCAAAGTCTGGCGGGAGGACGTCTGGCTCTCCAGCGGCAAGGGCGGCCTCCATCACCCCGGCATGAGCCATCTCAATCCCTACATCATGTCCCGTCTGTGGTGGGACACGCAGCAGGACGTCGACGCGTTGCTGGAGGAATATTACCGCCTCTTCTACGGTCCCGCCTCCGAACAAATGAAGGCCTTCGTGGAATTCTGCGAGGCGAACTACGCCCAACTCGGCAGCGACGGCCAGACCGCAGGCAAAGCCCTGCAACTCTTCGATCTAGCGAAGGACACGGCCGCACCGGAATCGATGTTCGGACAACGCATCGCGTTGGTGGATGAATTCCTGACCACGCTGCGAAACCGTTCCTCCCAAATGCAGTCCGCCCGCCCAGCCGGTCTTCCGCAGTTTCGCGTGATCGACATGGGCAAGGACAAGTGGCGCGACGCGCGGGATACGCTGGTAATCGACGGCAGGATCGATGAGCCCTTCTGGACCGGCTACAGCCTGCGTGGAAACCTGAAAGACCTGAGCACCGGGAAGAAGCCGAAGCATCCAACCCATTTCCGCGTGCGCTGGTGGAATGGCAGCCTGTATTTCGCCATCCATTGTCAGGGAGAATCCGGTGTTCCCCCAATCGTCGGGGGAAGCCGAGATGGGGATCCCGCAATCTGGAACGGCGAACATCTCGAACTCCTCATCGAGACCGACAAACATTCCTACTATCAGATCGTGCTCAACCCGGCCGGCTTCATGACGAATCTCGACCGGGGTGCGGACAAAAAGAACTGGTTCACCTGGTCAGCGCAGGCCGAGGTGGCCACGTATCAGGGAGACGACTTCTGGTCCGCCGAACTAAGGCTGCCCGTGACTTCGTCCGACGAGGATCCCCTGCACCAACTGGTCGGCAGCATGCCGTTCAAATCCAGGACGGACGCCCTCCAGTCCGGCAAGGGAACAAGTCTCCCCTGGTATTTTAATCTCTTCCGAAAACGCGCCGGTTCTGAAGACGGCGAAACCACGGCGTTCTCAACACTCGGCCCCGAATCGAAAAACTTTCACGAACCGCAGAAGTTCGGCGAAATCTACGTGCAGTGAACCCGGTTGCCGTTTGAAGTGTGGCACGGCGGCATTAGGCGTCCAGAGCGGAGCGAACTAGCGGCGTTGTCCACCGCTACCACCACTGACTTGTTCGACTTAGTCGTTGTATCGTTGATTGTGGAAGGCAAACACGTCGTCTGTTGTGAGTTCGCTACCGAGGTATTGATCGCTGTATCCGGGCAGCACCCCTGCCAAATCGACTGATTCGTTCGGAATCTCGATCTCCTTCAACATCGCACCGTTGCGCTCGATCAAAGCGGATCCGTCCGAAAAGGTAACGGTTCCTGACTTCCATCCATTCTCTTGATGCCCCACATAGTTCCATCTCCAGATTCCGTTGGCGTCGCGAATGTAAAAGCTGACCTGATATGGTTCGATCAAATCCCTGAAGGTCTGCACTAGGCAGTATTCTCGCCCCTCAGGAGAGTGTCCGTGCGCCAAGACTTTGCTTTGCCAAGGGCGGATAGGCACGAGCCACGTTGCGATGGCACCAAAGAAGATCAGAAGCAGAGCAAGGATCGTAGTTTTCGAGCTTTTCATGGGATTCAACTTTTTGGTCTACCGACGATATGGGTAATCCGAAGTTGTTCTCGGTGCGGGGCTGGGCGCTTCTGCCAGCCCGGACCCAAGCACCGGGAAACAACTTCGTCGGTGCGGGATCATTGTGCTTGGGTTGTCCATCTTCCGGAGGCTTTGATCCCGCTCATGCCGCGCCGGCGGGAAAGGTCTGCTAACGTCTGATCGCTTCAACGATTCTCACTTCAATGACCTTCCCGTCGGTTGGCACCGACCCTTTAACGACTCCTCAGAGGGCGCCCATACAGAGGTCTCTCCATATTGCCGTCGCCGGGTCGGGCCAGCGGTCAGTCTCATCTCAAGCATCATGTCTGAACAGATCAAATCCTCCTACGAATTGGTCATCGGTCTGGATCGTTCCGATCGGAAGGCCGACCTCCACTACCTCGACACCCGCGACGGCCGGCAATGGTCCGCCACCATCGGGACTTCACCCGAAGCACTTGATGCCTGGCTGGCCCAGCTCCGGGACGAACATCCCGACACCGCCATTGGCTTGATTGTCGAGCAACCCGCCGCCGCCATCCTGACCTTTCTTCAGGGGCGCCCCGGTCTGGCCATCCATGCCATCAATCCCGTGACCCTGCAGAAGTTCCGCGAAGCCTTCGTGGTCTCCCGCGCCAAGGATGATGCCAAGGACGCCTTTTATCTGGCCCAGCTGCTCGCCCACCATGCCGAGCGTCTGCCTCGCTGGCAGCCTGAAGATGGGGCCACCGCCGTGCTCGGCCAGATGGTCCTGGATCGGCGCATGCTCATCGATGAGCGCACTTCCCTGACCAACCGCCTGAAAGATCTGCTCAAACGCCATTTTCCACAGGCCTTGCAGTTGTGTGGCGACGATCTCTGGCGCCCCTTGGCCCTGGATTTCTTGGGACGCTGGCCGACGCTGGCTCAAGTTCAGGCCGCTCGCCCGCAAACCCTGCGCTCCTTCTATCACTCTCATGGTTCACGCAGTCAGCGGCTCCTCGATCAACGTCTGCAGACGATCTCCGGTGCGGTCGATCTGGTCGCCGACCAGGCTCTGCTCCACAGCTACAAGATCTGCCTGCAATGCATCGTCGCCCAACTCCGGGTACTCAATCGTTCCCTGGCGCAGTTCGACAAAGAGATCTCCGCTGCCTTTGCCGGCCATGCCGATCATGCCATCTACGACAGCTTCCCCGGCGCCGGTCCGACCTTGGCGCCACGCCTGCTCGTGGGCATGGGCTCCCAGCGTGAACGCTTTGCCAACGCCGCCGACCTCCAGCAAGCCTCGGGCATCGCCCCCGTCACCAAACAAAGCGGTCGCAGCCATCTTGTTCACCGGCGCTACCTGTGTTCCCGCTTTCTGCGGCAGACCTTTCACGAATACGCCAACCAGTCCATCCTCCACTGCCGTTGGGCCGCCGCCTACTACCTCCAGCAACGACGCAAGGGAGCCCAACATCACACCGCCGTCCGGGCTTTGGCTTTCAAGTGGCAACGCGTCATCTTCCGCTGCTGGCAAGACCACCTGCCCTACGACGACCAAGCCTTTGAAGCCTCCCTCCAGAAACGCAACAGCCCTCTATATCAGCTCCTCAACAACATCGAAGTGGGCAAAAACCCTTTCACTCAGGAGCAAAACAAAATCCAGAAACCCCTTGCCGGATCACCTCAGAGGTGAAGTGAGCCGCCGGGCGTGAAGAGAAAAGGAGTGGGAGATGAATGAATCTCCCGTGAACCCGGCTCACCCGGTTGACTCCACTGTCTTGGTAGATGCATCAGGGTATCTTCTGCGTAAACACACGTGTATGAGAATCCACCAACTCCATTATCTCAGGAACCGGTGGAATGAGTCTGAGGTCGGAATCACGATCATGGGAGTCGTAACAACGTCCATAGAAGGTGAAGAGATGAGACCAAGCCCCGGAAGGACAAGCTACGAGCAAACGGTTGGTACGGCCTCGTCGATAGCCACGAAACTCTCCGAGCATAAAAGCCCGACGACCACCTGATGAATCGCAGACAAGAAACCGATCACCTTCCGTAAAAGTCCGACTCGTGACGTAGTCATGAACACGCTCTGGCGTCCATCCGAAGAAGGTCAATCCATCCACAGAATCTAGCGAAACGTCCGACATCTACCGTCAAAGGCCTGCCACCCGCTACTGGGGGCGCCCCTCCGATTCTGGTTTAGTTTTCTCTTTACCCTCAGGCTTCGATTCCGAGGCTGTAGCGGGTTGGTCAGCGCCGCCTTGTTCTGCTGCCTGGTTATCTGGCACTGAAAGTCTTTGAGGAAATATTATTTCTGCCCAGATCGGCTTGTGGTCGGACAAAGGCTTTTCAAGTTCGATTATGCCTCCGCCTGCTGCCCGGGTGCCTGACAAGTTTTTGTACAAAATGTGATCGATTACACCGAGATTCTTCTCGGGGTTCTGGGCGTTGTATGTAAACTCCTTGGAGAGATCAATCTTCAGATCGTTCCACGTTGGTCTAAATCCTGCCCCCTCGACCGCTTTCATGGCTGCGTCGCCAATGTTGTTGTTGTAATCCCCAACGACGATAACCCTATCAGTTTCCTCCGCATGTAGAACCTTGGTCGCAAGACTATGCGCATGGCCATCATTTGCGCCCGACTTGCAGATATGCAGCGAGTAAAACGCGAATGTAGCACCAGCAATCTTAGTTGTAGCTCTGACAACCGATGCGGGATTCCAGCCGCGACCCGTGAGAGTGTGTTCTTCAGAACCATCTAACGGTGTCCTGCTGAGAATCGACTTGTATTTGTCCTTGTGATTTGCAGATGAAACTTTGCCTAAAAAGCTGTGCTTCATTTCCAGAACTCTGCCCACGCGAGCGGTCCAGTCGCCACCTGGAACTTCATTGAACCCAATGATGTCCAAGTTGTATGGTTTGAGCATCTCCCCAACTTGTTCGGGGGTTGTGCTCCTGCCGAACTCAACATTGTAACACCCAACACGAACACTTATGGGCTTATCTTCCCTTGGGCTAGCGTGAGAGTCCTTGAAACTGATCTGCCTCCGATCACCGTGCTGTATGTGATCGCTGTCGATGCAGTGCAACTCTAGGTCGGCGGAAGCCTCAGTGAGCTTCATATCAACCCAACCATGCGCATGGCCTTTCCCAAAATAATAACTGACCGCCGGTTGGTTTATGAGATGGAGATGGCCCAATCGATCATACTGCCACTCATGCGTGTGACCATAGAAATAGGCCTTGGCGTGTTTTCGTTCCGCTAGAAGTTCCAACAGAGATGCCCCATCTTGCATGCCCTTGATGGGACGCACGCCGCGGTTGGGATACGGGTTGAAGTGGCCAAAGATGAGAGCTGGCTTATCCGCCCGTTCATCGAGTTGTGCAGCGAGCCAGCTCAACTGTTCCTCTCCCAGGACTCCATTTTTTCCTGAATCTAATAGTACGAGGTTCGCATGAGTCAGTTCAATCACGCCAGCCTGAACGCCCATTTGCTCTTTCTTCAGGAAAGGCAGCAATTTCCACAGGTTGCCGCGATTGTCGTGATTGCCGATCGTCACATGAACGGTGATGCCCGCCGCACGAATTGGCTCAACCAGCCTTAACATCTCTTTGTACTCAGCTTCTGTGCCTCTGCTGAGAGCACAGTCACCATTGATGATCAGGTGAGCCGGCCGAGGATCGAGTGCTATGACGCTCTTGCCCGCCTCTGCCAGGCATTTTGCAATATGCACGCTTTCGTGCTGGCCCTCCTTGACGGGCGAACCAGGCCACTTCGTCCCCGGGTAAACATGATCTGGATCGGCGCTGATGTGCGTATCCGCAAGCAAAGCAACTCGGTTTTGATCGAACTCAGCACGTTCGCTATCCTCGGCGGCGGCTAACGCACGAGGGTTCACCATCGCCGTGCCGCCAAGCGCGATCGAGCCCTTGATGAATTGACGACGAGTGATCGGTGGAAGAATGATTGGCATGTTGAAGCTCCCCTATGATCTAAAGCTTAAGGCGTATCAATGTTCATATTCTGTTGGCCGGTCGAAGAGTAGAGCAAGGTAGCGCATTCCAATTCTGGCAGAACGTGAAAGTGAGTCACCGGGCGTGAAGAGAAAAGGAGTCGAGGAGTGAATGAAGCTCCCGTGAACCCGGCTCACCCGGTTGACTCCACTGGCTTGGGTGTGCCCGGCATGGGCGTGTTGTTATGGGGTGAGAGTCCCCTGTTCATGAACTCAGATGAAAATCGAAGAACGAGACCGGGGCAACCGTGAAGTCGCGAGGCGACGCGGGAAAGAAGCCGAAGTCAAATCCGTGAGCC